>JAZTXK010000079.1:0-20132 GCA_045636385.1 Eubacteriales bacterium | reverse complement strand
CCCATACGCTCGCGCAGACGGCGCTTGTCGAGTGTTCTGATCTGCTCGAGCAGTATCACAGAATCGCGCGAAAGTCCCGCGCGCTCGGCGTATATGTCAATATGTGTGGGAAGGCGGGTCTTACTCATCCGCGAGGTTATCGCGGCGGCAATGACGGTCGGGCTGTATTTGTTACCGACGTCGTTCTGTATTATAAGCACGGGGCGCAGACCGCCTTGCTCGGATCCCACAACCGGCGAAAGATCGGCGTAATATATATCCCCTCTGCGTATCTGCGAGTTCATTTTTCTCCATCTTCCTTTCCTTGGTCTATCACTATTCTTGACAACTCACGAGCCGTTCAAACACCGAAAACATATTTAGATCTTGGGAAAATTTCTCTATTGTCATTATATGTCGGAAGAAAAGATATTGACTTTGTGCGCGGATGGTGATATAATTATAAAAAACGCACTTGGAGGATTCGTTATGAATTACTGGACCGAAAGCAAGGATAACATATACGTCGCCGCCCACCGCGGTTGGAGCACTGTTTACCCCGAAAATACCGTTCTCGCATTTAAGAAAGCTATCGAGATCGGCGTTGACCAGATCGAGACCGACGTCCGCATCACCCGCGACGGCGAGCTCGTCTGCATCCACGACGCGACCGTCGACCGCACCACCAACGGCACGGGCAAGGTCTGCGACAAGACTCTCGCCGAGCTCAAGACTCTCGACGCCGGCTCCTGGAAGGGCGCGGAATTCGCGGGCGAGCGCATCCCCACCTTTATCGAATTTATGGAGCTGATGAAGGATCATCCCACGATGACTCTCGACGTTGAGCTCAAGGAATATCCCGTTGACGGCAGAGACGAGATCGCATACGATGTTTGCGACCGCGTGCTGAAGATCATAGATGATTACGGCTTTACCGATCGCGTCGTTATCAACACCTTCAACGGCAAGCTCCACGAATATATGGAGGATAAGTACGGCACGAAGTACCGCCGTCACATCTACTATCCCCTCACCCACATGGGCAAGGTCAAGCGCGACCCCTACACCCCCTCGGCTTACTGCTGCTGTATGTTCCGCGCGCTGTATAGCCCCATCAATATGGCAACCAAGGAAGAATTCGACCGCATGGCAGCTCTCGGAGTCGAGCCTTGGGCACCCGCGGGAGTAAAGACTCAGGAGCACGTTGACGAGGTCATCGCCTGCGGCGGCGTTCTCATCACCTGCAATAATCCCGATGAGATACTCACATTCCTGAGAAACAGAGGAAAGCATAATTAAGTGCAGAGTTCAGAGTGCAGAATGCAGAGTTAAGGTAAATTTTCGCGTTGCGAAAATTGTTTCTGCGATAATTTTGTGCGGTGCTGATGAGATTTTGTGCTGAATTGAAATTGAAAGAGTAAATTGAAAAACTCGGATATTTTGAAGCGAGGCTTCTTAATATCCGAGTTTTTTGTTTATTTAAGGAAGGACTACCATAAGTCCGTTCGCAACAGAGCGGAGTGCGCCGGCTGAGGGGCTGTTTTTGGTGACGAGCTCGCCTTTTTCGTTTTTAAGGATAAGGGTTGATGAGCCGCCGCCGTCGAGGTTGATGGCATCGGTACAGCCGAAGCTTGCTATAATATAGGCGAGGTCGGCGAGCGATGCGCCGTTCGAGATCTCGGGCTGTCTGCCGTCGACAACGAGAAGCACTACGCTTCCGTCATCGGTCACGCCCGCGGCGGTGCGGGGATGGCGCGTGTCGGCAAATTCGGTGCCGACCGAGAGATCCTTGGCTGCGCCGTCCTTGAGTATGATGTGCGAGCCGCCGACGGCGGTGATGAGCTTATCCTTGTAGGGCAGATATTCGTCGGAGGTTCCCATAACGACATCGCCGCCTGAAGACGTAATTCCAAACCAAGGGCGATCACCGGTTCCGCTGATAAATACGCCGTCCTTGATGCAAAGACCGCGCATGACGTTCGTTCCGCCCATATCGAAGAAGTCGGCATTGACGCCCGCGATGGCTTTTTTACCGTTCGAGATCGCGGCGGAAAGCTGATTCTTCATATTTGAGACGCTACCTTTCTTTTCCGCGCTGTCGGAGGGCATCGAGGTCTCAATTGTTGCCGCGCCCTTCTTGACGGTGATGGCGTACGCGCAGACGGGAGCGGAATTTTTATCGCTGTAAACGAGCTCGGTATAAACGATTCCCGCGGCGACCTCCACCGACTCAGAGCTGACGAGAGTCAAGCCGTTCGTGCCCGAGGAAACGCGAAGTCCCCAAAGGCTGCGGTCGTTCGAAAGCTCGATCGTATATTCTCCCGTAGCTCCGACGGGCATATATTCAAATATGAATCTTGCGACGGCGAGCGTGGCTACCGAGTCGGTTTTGAAATCAATAAAGATATTTCCGTCCGATTCGGTGATATGATATCGCATGGACGTGAAGGTCTTGGAGCTTTCGTGGCTTCCGTCGGGCGCACCGCAGCCGAAGAAGATGGCGGGACCGCCCTTATATTCCGCGATCGGAACGACGGGGAGGTTGACTCCGCAAACTCGGCTGATGCCCTGAACCAACAGATCGCTGTTCTTGCCGCTCTTGGTGGCGTCAACGATTGAGTATTCGGAGATCTCGCGCTCGCCGAGCTTGAGGGAGGTTATCGGATAGCCGTTTTCGTAGAGGAAATTTTGTCCCGCGCGAAGCTCTGCGGGAGCACCCTTGGCGGTAACTTCGCCGTTCTTGTCCTCGGTGTAGCCGAAAATATCCTTGAGGAAGTTTTCAACTGCGGTAACGGTCGATTCGGGCGAGCCGCCGCAGATGACGATTACGTTTTCGCTGACGATCTTATAGGTCCAATCGTAGTATGTAAGCGACTCGGCGGCCGCGATAGAATCTGCACGGTTGGTCTTGCCGACGAGTATTTCAAATTCGTTCGGAACGACCTCGGTACCCTTTTTAGTGAAGTCGGTCGTCATCGAGCATTTCACACCCGTCGCGCTTTCAAGTCCGCGCGAGAGGATTTGAATGGCTTTGACCTCGCCGTCAGCCGAATCGTCGGGACGGACGAGCTTGTAATCCGCCGTCAGAGTAAATCCGGGAGCCTCGGTCTCGGGGGCGGTGGTGATGGCTTCCGTTATTTGTTCCGTTGTAATATCGCTTTCACCGCCTGTGCAGGATACCGCACCGAGCAGGATGCAGGCGAGCATAATAAGAGAAAGTAATCTCAAAAATTTAATTTTCATTCTTTACCTCTGAGTTTTCCGTGGGGCGGAGGAATAAATTTGAGCAAAAATATGGGGGAAGGAGCGAAATCCTCCCGTTTGCGGGAGGATTTACTCCTTCCGGAATGCCGGCGGGGCGCCGTCATTCCTAAGCGCGGGGGGAGGGTTTCGCGCTCTGCGGAGCGCGACTTAAAGAACTTTTTGAAAAAAGTTCCTTAAGAATCTTCAAAAATTTTTCGCTGATGTTTGGGTTTTGTTTTGGGTTAGTCTATGGGGTTGCCGTCTTTGTCAAAGAGGGGAAGCTTTTCGAGGTAGATGAGATCGTCGCGCTTTGTCGCGTCGCCCTCGGCGAGGATCGCCATTCTGCCGCAGATGATACCGCCCGCGGCGTTTACGAGCTTTTCGATCGCGAGGAGAGATTCGCCCGTGGAGATAACGTCGTCAACGATAAGGATCTTTTTGCCCTTCATAAGGTCGGCGTCTGCCTTGTCAAGGTAAAGCTTCTGCTCCTTGGCGGTGGTGATCGAGTTTACGGTGACCTCGAAAACGCCCGTCATATAGAGCTTTGCCGCCTTGCGCGCGAGGAAGTATTTCTGATTGCCCGCAAGTCTCGCCATTTCGTGAACGAGCGGAATGCCCTTCGCCTCGCCGGAGATGAGGTAGTCGTATTCGGGCGCAAGATCGAGCATCTTCTGCGCGCAAGCGGTGGTCAGCTCGGGGTCGCCGAAGATGACGAATGCGCCGATCTGGAGCTCGTCGTTGAGCTTACAGAGAGGGAGTGCGCGGTCAATTCCCGCGATGTTCATATTGTAATGTGTTTTAGACATGTTTTTTACCGTCCTTGAATGAATTTTTCTTCCATATATAATTATACACGCGCGGCGAAAAAAGTCAAGTATTTTTTGAAGAAAAAATCTGTTGACAAATTCTTTTCGGTATGGTAAAATAAATTATCAACCGAAAGGAAGGACATTTGATGAAAAAACTGTTTCGTGTATTTACCGTTATCCTGACGGCGATTACTCTCACGACCTCGGTATGTGCCGCGCCGCGCGACGAAGCGAAGCCGGGCGAGGCGTACAACGTCATATATTACGAAGAATTTAATTATGAAAACACGAAGGGCACTTCCGCTGTGTTGAAGCTGCTTGGCTGGACTGCGCTTTCGAAGGCAAAGAAGACTGCGATAAATGATCCGACGTCAAATCTTTCGATCGTGAACGGCAAGCTCTACGTTGAAAATAATTTGAGCGGCGGCGTGGATTCGTATTTTATGATCCTCAATGATACAAAGATGCTGGGCGCGTGGCAGACGGATTATACCGTTCAGTTCGACGTCCTGCTTACCTCCGCGGGCGATAATTCGCGATACATCGCGCTTCTGACCGACTACGACGAGAGCACCAAGGGATATTATCATTCCTTCCACCTGCGCATCAACGGCTCGGCGAACAATCAGGCGCGAATCAACAGCAATTGGACGACGTTTGATGCTCCCGGCAAGTATTACGCCGCCGATCAGGACGATACCGACGGCACGAGCACGATCGCAAAGAAGATCCTCGGCAAGAATTTCGACGGCTCGCCGCTGCTCCAGAACGTCAGCGTGACGGTAAGGATCGTCAATGAAAAATACGATATCGGCCCGAGAGTTTATCTCAGAAATAATTCCGCGGGCGGAGATTTCGTCCTTGTTTCCCGCGCGGGCGGTGTCGAGGATGGCGATATAACGAGCGGAGAGTATAAAAAGACGGGCGGCAAGGCTATCGCGCTCAAGGCGGGCGGAAAGATCAACGGATTTATCGACAATATAGTCGTCTATCTCGGTTGCGGTGAACCCGTCTGGGAGGAGATCAAGGCTCCCGAAACGACCGCCGAGCCCGAAACTACCGAGGCTCCCGATACTACCGAGACACCCGAAATTACCGAGTCTCCCGATACCACAGCCGCACCCGAAACCGAACCGACGCCCGAAACCGAGGGATGCGCTTCAACCGTATCCGTATCCGCGATCGTATTGATCGCTATCGGTGCGGCGTTCGTGATGAAAAAAAGAAAATAATAAAGATCAACCGCATTCCGAAAACGGAATGCGGTTGTTTTTCAGCAATAATATATTTTTCCCTCGCGGTCGCCGAGGATTTCTTTTACGGTTTTTTCTGCGTTTTCGTCGAAAATGAGATCATCGGGCTCGGCGATCTTGTTTTCTCCGTATTTTCCGAGAACTCCACCGAGATGCTGGATATAGGTATTTCCATCCATTTGGGGGCAGGATGCTCCATCGAGTGCCACGGTGTGGATCATTCGGTACGCCGCGCGATCGAAGACGTTGTTGCGGATGAGGAAATTCCGTGCCGTGTTCGTGTAACTCCAGCCCTTGATGTGCGCGGGGGTGTGGGTATTGTGCCTCTGCTGTCCCCAGCCGAAGCCCGAAAGGCGGAGAATATTGTCGGCAATCAGGCAGCCGTCGACGATACTGCCGTCCACGCCACGGTTTTCGTCAAGGAAATACTCGATCGAATAGACGCAGTTTTCCACAAGGTTGCCGATATATTTTATATTTTTCAGCTCGTATTTTTTGCCGTTCGTTGTGATCTGATGCGTGATCGCGGCATCGTAGACCTGATAAATATAACAATTCCTGACCGTATAATCGTCGCATCCGCCGTAGATCTCAACGCCGTTGCCGTAGCGGGTGACGCTGCCGCGGCGTCCCTCGGGGTAGTTCGGGTCGGTACCCGCGTAGTGCTGTATCGCGCCGCCGATCCATCCGATCTCGCAGCCCTCAACGCGGAGATTGAGCGTATTTCCCGCAGAAATCGCGTGCGTTCCGACGTATTTTATGCAGAGATTTTCGATAGTTACACCCTCGTTTTTACCGACGAAGAACATATGTCGCCGCGCGAGTGATTCGATCGAGTCGAAAACCTCACCGGGATTGCCCGCGTCGCAACGAAGGTAAAGCTCGCCGCGCGACTCCCAATCAAGCGCGGGAATCGGAAAATCCTCGCCCTTCGACGGCTTTTCGGTCAAAACCGAGTCGATCTTGCAGAAAATATCAAGATCATCGGTCATTTCCTCGGATATGATGAATTTCTTTTCCTCGTCGTAACGGCAGACGAATCTGCCGCCTCGGTAGGAGGGTATCAGCTTGCGCGAATGCGCCACGCCATCGTTGAAAACGAGAGTACCGCAATCGAAGGTTTTCTCAGTCAGACGCCAGATATGCTTTTCCGAGTCGTAGATCTCCCAAAGCGCGGGGTCAGCGTAGTTCTTCTCCGAGCCGTAAAGACGCGGCTTTTCGCCCTCGCCGTAAGCGCAATATCTGACTTTCGGGCGCGTCTTGACGAATCCGCGGAAAATATCGCCTCGGCGGAAGCACACCTCGTCGCCCTCGCTGAAATCGAAGGACGAAACGCGGGCGAGAGTTTTCCACGGTGTGTCGGGACTTTTGCCGTCGTTTCCGTCGTCGCCGTCCGCACTTACGTAATATACACACCCGCCCGACATGGGAGCGTCGGGCAGGGTGAGTATCTCGTTTTTGCGTTTTTCGGCAAGGTTTTCTATCTCGTAGAGTATATTTTTGCCGTTTTTCATAATCAGATAAGCTTCGCAAGCTCATCGACGGTCTCGTCGAAGATCCTCATCGCGTCGCGAACGGTGTCGGGCTTGGTGAGATCGACACCCGCGATCTTGAGCTCCTCAAGCGGATAATCCGAGCCGCCGGTGGTGAGGAACTTGAGGTAGTTTGCGGGATCGCCGCCCTCCGCGATCTTGCCCGCGATGGCAACTGCCGAGCAGAATCCGGTCGAGTACTGGTAAACGTAGAACGCGCGGTAGAAGTGGGGGATGTAGGACCACTCGTACTGCATAACGTCGTTGATCTCCGCGCCCTCGTAATACTTCGAGATGAGAGCCTTGTAAACTGCGGAGAGTGCCTGCGCGGTCAGGGGCTTGCCCGCCTCGCACATAGCGTGCGACTCGCGCTCGAACTCGGCAAAGAGGGTCTGGCGGAGTACGGTTCCGCGGAAGCCCTCAAGGAAGTGGTTGAGGATATACGCGCGCTTCTTGGGGTCTGTCTCGGTCTTGAGCAGGTACTTAGTGAGAAGCACCTCGTTGACGGTCGATGCAACCTCGGCAACCATAATGCGGTAGTCGTGGTTGACGTAATCCTGCGCCTCGCTCGAGAAATAGGAGTGCATAGCGTGGCCGAGCTCGTGCGCGAGGGTGAAGGCGTCGTCGAGAGTGTCGGTGTAGTTGAGCATTACGTAGGGGTGAACGCCGTAAACGCCCGCCGAGAACGCGCCCGTACTCTTGCCCTTGTTCTCATAAACGTCGATCCAATGGTTATTATACGCCTCGTCAAGGAGTGCGACGTATCTTTCGCCGAGGGGAGCGCAAGCCTTCTTGACGAGTTCTTTTGCGTTTTCGTAGGGCAGAGTTTCAGCAACGCCCTCAACGATCGGAACGTAGAGATCGAACATATCGACCTTTTCCTTGCCGAGTGCGCGAGCGCGAAGCTCGATATACTTCTTCATCGTCGGGATCGCCTCGTGGATCTCGTCGATGAGGTTGTTGTAGACAGAAAGCGGAACGTTTCCTGCGGAGAGAGCCGCCTCGAGAGCCGAGGAATAGCCGCGAGCCTTCGCGCGGAAGCAGTCGAACTTGACGGAGCCGCCGTAGGTCGCCGCGATGGTGTTGATGAACTTCTTGTAGGTGCCGAACATCTTCTCGAACGCGTCCTCGCGAACCTTACGGCACTCGCTCTCGCGGTAAACGCCGAAGTTGCCGCCGGTCAGAGGCAGTTCTTCGCCGTTCTCGCCGATGACGTTCGGGAATTCCATATCAACGCCGGTCAGCATATCGTAAGCGTCGCCGGGTGCGGAAGCGCCCTCGCTCATTCCCGCGAGAAGTGCCTCGCTCTTTTCGTCGAGAACGTGCTCTGCGGAGCGGATAAGATCGGTGATCGTGAAGTGGTACTTTTCAAGGCGCGGGCAGGTGTCGAGGTAGGAAAGGAGTGTTTCCTTGCCGAGGGTGAGCATTTCGGGCTCGGAATAGGAAACTGCGGTGCTGAACTTGACGTAAAGGCTCATCGCGCGCGCGGACATTTCCTGATATTCGGGATCCGAGTTGTCGGCTTCCTTGTGAAGGAACGCGTAGCTATAAGCCTTCTCGAACTTTTCGGCAACGCCGTAGATGGCGTCAAGACCGTCGGCGAGAGCCTCGGCGCTTGCGGTCAGCTTGCCCTTGTAGGACGCGGCGACCTCGATCGCCTTCTCGGCTTCAACGAGCGCGGCTTCCCAGTCAGCCTTGGTGGCAAAAATGTGCGAAAAATCCCACATAAATTCGGGATTCATATCTTTTCTCTGTTTAGGTTCTTGCATAATTTTTTCCTCCGTGGGTTTAGTATACGGTATAATTATATCAAATTAATCGGAGGAATGCAATAGTTTTGGCGAAAAGAATGAATAAATGGGGATAAAGAGGAAATAATAAAAGTAGAAATATAATTACGAAAAATTGAAACATATTATAGATAGCTCCAAAATGCTATGTTCGCACTAACAAAACAGGCCTTCCCGGGTGGGGGAAGGTGGAAGCCGAAGGCTGACGGATGAGGCGCCTAATAAGATACCGATTTTCGAGCTCCGCGAGAAAATCTTCTTTGGAAGCCTGCACGAAATACTACTATTTTTATCAAATTTGGCAAATATCCATCGTGCTGTATTATTTTGCAATCCTAATGCAGAACGAAATATTTCATTGGGTATGTTTTGGAAGATTTTCGCTTACGCGAAAAACTGTATCTTATTTGGCGCCTCATCCGCCTTCGGCACCTTCCCCCACCGGGGAAGGCCTCTACAGAGCGTGCTAACATAGCACTTTAAATTTTATCAACTTTTAATTGAAACAAATTAGTAAGGGATGCTGTCATACTATTTTTAAGTTAATACAATAAAATACTCGTTCCAAATAACATAAAATACATAGGCGTGTGGATTACATATTAAATTCACGAAAGGCATTTGATTATGAAAAAACTTACACATTCCGCGCGCCGTTTTCGCACCGCCGCTTTTCTTACCTGCGCTTCGATTATGCTTTTGCTCATTTTCTTTCTCATTTTCTCGCTGAAATGGGACTCGTTCTCGACCGATCCGATCTATTCGAGCGTTTTTCGACTTCATATCCGCGCAAATTCGAACTCGGAGGCGGATCAGGCACTAAAGCTTCAAGTCCGCGACGGGATTTTGCCGTTCACAGCCGAGCTTTTTGCGGATTGCGGAGGTCTTTCGGATGCCGTCCGCGTTGCAAATGACGAAAAAGACGCGATAACCGCGCATATCAATTCCACACTCGCCGATCTCGGCGCGGATTATACGGCAAATATCCGTATCGGTCGCGAGGAATTTCCCGAGCGAAATTACGGCGGCGAGATCTACCCCGCGGGCGAGTACACGGCGCTGATCGTCGAGCTTGGCGAGGGCGAGGGCGAGAATTGGTGGTGCGTGCTTTTCCCCTCGCTCTGCCTCTCGGTCGTCAAGGGCGAGGATTCGGTCGAAGCCTCGATCACGCCCGAGCAATACGCCGCGATCTGCGCCCCCGCCACCCCCTGCGCAGAAACCAAATCCGCACCGTCCTCCACTTTGCCGAAATACCGCATAAAATTCAGATTTCTCGAGCTGCTCGGCGAGCTTTTTGAGAGGTAAGTATTGAAAAACTCTGTTTTCTGTGATATAATAACTATATATTTTTCAGAAAACAGAGGAAAAAATAATGGCACACAAGAAACAGATATCCCCCAGCCTGATGTGCGCGGATCTGCTCAATCTCGGCGCGGAGCTGAAGCTCCTTGAAAAGGCGGGCATTGAGTATCTCCACATCGACATTATGGACGGCGTTTACGTTCCCAACTACACCCTCGGCACCGATTTTGTAAAGCGCGTCAAGGCGGCGACGAGCATTCCGCTTGATATCCACATGATGGTAGAGCATCCCGGCTCGAAGCTCGATTGGTTCGAGTTCGGCGAGGGCGATTACGTCTGCTTACATATTGAATCCGAGCCCCATATTCAGCGCGCACTTCAGACGATCAAGGCACGCGGCGCAAAGCCTATGGTCGCGCTCAACCCCGGCACTCCCATCACCGCTATTGAGGAGCTTCTTGACGTTATCGACGGCGTGCTCATTATGACCGTAAATCCCGGCTTCGCGGGACAGAAGCTCGTTCCCTCCACTCTCTCGAAGATCACCCGCATGCGCGAGTACCTCGATAGCCACGGCTATCCCGATATCGAGATCGAGGTCGACGGCAACGTAAGCTTTGAAAACGCAAAGCTGATGACCGAGGCGGGCGCAGATATTTTCGTCGCAGGCACTTCCTCGATCTACGCCAAGGGCGGCGATATGTTCGCAAACGCGGAGAAGCTTCGCGCGATCATTAACGGGAAAGAGTAATTTTAATAACAAAAAATCCGGCTTACAGGACGTAAGCCGGATTTTCTTTATAAAATTCCAAGTTTATTAAGCTCTTCGCGCAAGCTTTCCGTGTTCGTAAAAAGATGCGCACAAAGACCGCACTCCGCCGCGGCGTCGGTGTTGAGGTAGAGGTCGTCGACGAAATAGCATTCCTCGGCTTTGAGGTCGTAGCGTTCGAGCATCATCGGGAACGCCGTCCGCTCGCGCTTTCGTGCGTGCAGCTCGTAGGAAACCCCTCTGCCGTCGAAAATCTTGAAAAAGCCCGAAAAGCTTTCCCAGACGTACTCAAAGCATTCGGGATAGTCGGAAAGGATATAGAGCTTGTAGCCCTTTTCCTTCAGCTCCGCGATCAGCTCGGGGATGCCGTCTATCATCGTATGCTTGCGGTACCACTCGTCGAAATAACGAAGTCCAAGCTCGCGGTCGCCATCGTCGAGCGCGGCGACAAGCTTTTCTTTTACCGTTTCGCCGTCGAGGTTGCCTTTGTCGTAGATCGGCCACTCGGGCAGGAGGAACATCGTGCGGTGGATGTGCATCGCGCGCTCCTCGTCGCCCGTCACCTCGCGAAGCCAATTCAGTCCGCCGAAGTGAAGGAGCGTGTCCGAGCAGTCGAAAATCAGATTTTTAATCATTTTTTAGCCTTTTTCTTAAAGATCTTGCTTCTGAAGAGCAGAATATTCATTCCCGCGAAGAAGAGAACGAAGATTATCAGCACAAGATAGGGACGCGTGGGCGCGAGAGTTGCAAGGAACATCATCGGGAAGCCGAAGACGATCGCGGGGAAGTTCTGGTAAACCATATTGTCCGACGCGGGGGTCTTGAACTCGCCGTCGATCTCGCGGAGGAGGATGATACCCGTGCTCGCGGTGCCCGTCAGCATACCGTACATCATAAGGAACTGCTCCTCGTAATAGTCGGGGAAGAGTTTCTTTGCGATGAGACGGTTATAAATGAACGTCGCAACCGCGCCGACCGCGCCGAGAATGAGGATAACGCCCCAAGAGCTCTCGAGGATATCAAGTCTGATAGCCGCAACTCCCGCAACGACCATAAGATCGAAGAAGAAGTTCGAGGCGCGGGTCATAAGGAAGTTGTTGGTATATCTGCGGTGAATGATCTGCTTTTTGTGCAGGAAGTTCATCACGAGCTTGATAATTGTTGCCGTAAGTACACCGAGGAGGAAGTTGAAGCCGTAAATGACCGATCTCATACCCGGAAGAAGATTGCCGAGCAGGAACATAAGCAGATAAGTTGCAACGTAAGCCACGATGATAAGCGCGACCTGAACGGTGAACTTGTCAATGCTCTCCTGAAGCGGAATTTCACCCTCGGGATCGACCTCTTCGGAATGCGTGCTTCCGTCCGAACGCTTAGAGAGAACGATTCTTCCGCGTTTTTTCATAATATTGAGGTGGATGACTCCGCCGATGGATGCCGAAAGGAAGCCGAGCGCCGCGATCGTCAGACCGAAGCTCTTGCCGCCGACGAATCCGTGCTCAACCTCATAGATCGTACCGTAGTTGAGCGCCTGACCCGTACCCTGACCGTATCCGAAGGGGAGAAGAACTCCTGCTGCTGCGAAGAAGTCCTTGATAATAAAGGTGACGAGGATCGTAATTCCGAGTCCGAGAATACCCTGGAGCAGGTAGGAGGAAACGGTGGTAACGCCCGTGTTGAATATCTCGACCGAGCGCTTTTTCGTCAGCTTTGAATTTGTCGTTTTGAATGAGGATGCGATAAAGCCGAGGGCGAGGGCGTGGTATGTAATGATCTCGAGGTGCGCCGTGCCGTTCGTGCCGAAGGCGGCTGTGTCGAACATAACGTCACCCGTTACCGCCTTATAGATCGCGGCAACGATCAGAAGAATAATTCCGCCGATGACAGACGTAGGAGTCAAGGAGTCGCGAAGAAAGGGGATGCTGCGCTTGAGCATATTGCCCACGAGAAGGCTTCCGAGGAGCACCGCAAAGGTGTTGATCCAAGCCCATACACTAAAGTCCCAAAAATTGCTCATTTTCTTCTCCTTTGATTATGTTTTTATATCTGTGATAGATATGTACGTATTTCAGCGCGTTGAAGCGCTTCGAGCCTTTAAGCTGATAGATCTTTCCGCCGTGGTAGATATTTGCCTTATTCTTACCAAGAACGGTGACGGCTGTCGTTTCGTCAAAGGGGAATTCGAGATCGACGCCCTCGCCGCGCGCCGTTATGCGGTTGCCGCAGAGAGTGATTTCGGCGTCCTTACAAAGCGGAACCTTGCGGTCGTAGACGAGAACCTCGGAGATGCGGGCGCGGTCGGTGTAGATCGCGGACGAGCCGTAGGCGGTGACGTCGAGCGAGTTCATAAAGTCCTTTTGCGCGTCGTACCAATCGCGGACGTACTCATAGGGGAAGTCAAAGCCAACGCCCTCGAGCTTTTTCGACGGCAGATAGCGTATCTCGCGCTCACATTTCTTACATTTAATTATATCCCCGTGGCTTTCAAATTCCGAAAGACCGCAATAGGGACAATAATAGACCGCGCGCTCGAGGTATTCGGCAAGCTTTTTGTGCTTGTATTCGAAATCCTCGCAAGCCTCGTCGATATAGAGCGTGTCGCGGATGACGGCGAAAAGCTCGTCGTCGGTCATATTTGCGTATTCCTCGGGTTGCACCGCGCGGGCGCAGTAGACCTTGATATTACCCTTGCGCACAACGTCGCTCCAGCGCGGCTCGCTTCCGTAGCCGCCCTCGATGCGGTAGAGCAGGATCGGCATACCGAGCTTGCGGGCAAGCGAAACGATCGAGGGGTTCATATACTCGGTTCGTCCGCTGTAGGTGCGGTTGCCCCCGGGCGCGATGGCGATAGATCCCCCCTCCTTGGCTACCTTCAGGCAGTTGAGGATCGCGCGGATATCGGTCGTCTGCTTCTTGATCGGGATCGGCGCGACGAGGTATTTGATCACCTTCGAGATCCAGCCGTTCGAGAATATATCCTCGGTCGCCATATAGTAAACAACGCCCTTGAGCGTCATACCGACGAAGAACTGGTCAAAGGGTGTCTGGTGGTTGAGCAGGATGAGGTAGGGACGCTTTTCCTGCTCCTTGTATTTTTCTATCTTGATGCCGTACTTGAAATGAACGTAGGGTCTTACGATCCAATAAGCGGTGTTGCGGACGATCAAATGTCGCAGTTTACACCACTTCGTGTCTTTCTTTTTCTTTTTCATAATAACTCCAAATTGTTATACTTGATAATATTATATAACATTTTCCCTCTCTTGTCAAGAAAAACCGCATTTATGAATTATTATCAATAAATGTTGATGTATTTTGCGCTCAAAATATAGATTTTAGCGAGAAAATGTGTTATAATTAAATCAATATCATCCACGGAGTAAAATTATGCACTCATTCAAGCAATCAATGCGGCGTCCCGCGCGGACTCTGCTCGGAATATTACTGATAACTCTCGCCGTCGCGGTGCTATGCGTTTGCCTCGGACAGAGCTTTTCCGCCAGCGTGGCTGACGACGGGATCGAGGAAAGATTCGTCACCGTCGCCTTCCCCTCGGACACCTACTCGCGCGAGGTTCATGAATGGGCGACCGCTTATGCGGCGGAGCATCCCGAATGCGTCAAGTCGGTATCCTCGTCGGTGCTCGCCTCGGCGCATATCGGTTCTCTGCGCCACGATAATTACACCGATCATCTGCATTATATCACGACGGATTATCTTACTCGCATCACCTATTCGCCATACGACCGCGCGGTGTTGGAGATAACGCTGACGGGTATCGACGAGGGCGAGGGTGGTCTGCTTCTGCGCGGCGTGATCGATTCCGTCGTCGCGCTTGAGGAGGGATACTCCGATCCCGCGGGCTTTGAAGCCGAAATTTCGATCGGCGATGATATTTCCGCATCCGTTTTTGAGATCGGCGGCAGATACCTCTTCTGCGCCGGGGGCTACGTCGACCGCGACTACCTGTTGCGCAATTCTCTCTCGCAGAAAAAGAAGATGGAGCTTTTTGATGCCTTTGACCATGATAAATTCGAGGTGCGCCGCGGTGGCGCGAGAATAAAGTACGGCGATCTTTTCACCTTCCTCAGCGATGCACAGCTCGTCGATTACCGCAAGGTCAGCTTTGAGCTCGCAAACGACGGAAGCGCGCCGTCCTTCGTCCGCCTTGATTCCACCGTCGACGCTTTTCTCTCGAGCGGAGAGGGCGCGGAATGGAGGAGGTATATCGACGATCTTGGAATTTCATATCACACGTTTCCCGTAATCGGCGTTGACGATATGATGTACCTCTCGCAGTTCGTCAGAGGAAACGCCGAGATATTCGACGGCTCGAATTTTACTGCCGAGGAGGTCGCGTCGGGTGCAAAGGTCTGCATCGTCTCCGAAATGCTCGCGCTCATCAACGGCATTTCAGTCGGAGATAAGATCGATCTTTCATACTACGAAAAAAATATAAACGATCCTCGGGAGGTGCTCCTCTCGGAGGGTGTCGGCGCGAACAATCCCACGTCCGCGTACTACGATTCGATCTCGACTCCCCTTTCGGAGAGCGAGGAATACACCGTCGTCGGCATTTACCGCAAGGGCGACGCCTGGTCGGTGTTCGATCTCCAGAATATTACCCCGAATACGATTTTCGTGCCCAAAACCTCGATCACGGTAGCCTACGAGGAAGCTATCGGCGGTATTTTTACCTCCTTCGTTCTCAAAAACGGCACGATGGAGGCTTTCGCTCAAACGGTTGCGGAGGCGGGATTTGATGAATCTCTCCTCTTTGACGACGGCGGTTACGCCGAAATGAAGACCGAGCTCGCGGAATACGGCGAGAGCGCGGACAAGATCGTTCCGCTCGGATTTGCCGTCTGGAGCGTTGTCATTCTGCTCTTTTTGATGCTCTACCCCGCGCGAATGGGAAGGGAGCTCGACACGATGGATTCGCTCGGCGCAACGCGCGCAAAACGCATATTCTTTGTGCTTGGCGCCTCATCAATCATTCTTTTCTCGGGCAGTATCCTCGGGCTTTTGGCGGGACTTCTTCTCTGGAACGGCGTGACCGATTATCTCACCTCGCTCAGCGGCGGACTTGACATCGGCGCGTCGATATCGGATTTCGTCAAGATAACGGCGGCGCAGCTCGGTATCGCGCTTGCGGCGGTTGCCGTACTCTCACTGCCTCTCACCCGCACGCGCGGACTTGACCGCAGAAAGTGAGGCGAAAAATGTTTACCTATATTATAAAAAGACTCAAAAAGGGCGGCGTCGGCACGCTCGGCGCGCTTTTCTTCGCCGCGCTGATGACCTTTTCGCTCTGCGGACTCAACGCCGCAAGTCAGGCGGAGATCAGAAAATACGAGGAAGCCTACAATACCCTCACCGTCAAGATGTCGGTCACGAGCCTCACGGGCGTTCGCCGCGACGGTCTTGAGCTCCCCACCTGGGCGATCAACGCCTTCACCGATCCGTCGGTCAAGAGCCTGTTCCGTGATCTTGAGGTCAAAATGACCGTCACCTCGGGCTCAAACGGCATCACCGCGGCAAATATGGGGGTGGGCGCGAGCGACGACGCGGAATTTGCGCTGGATGTCGAAAGGCTCATCGGTCTGACCTCCCCCGTGCTCGACCGCGACCTCGGCGAGGACGGCGTGACATATTATTCGGGTCACGACGCCTCGACTTTCCGCGTTGAAGCCGACAACACATATATCTCGGGCTCGGGCGGAGAGCAGAGGGAAGAGCTTTTCATAGTCGTTCCGATCGAGGTCTACGAAAAGGGCTGCGCGGCGGTCACGATGACCTTTTCCTACGACGATTCCTTCGATTCCTACCCGCGCTCGACCGTCACACGCACCTTCCACGTAATGGGAACGCACACGCTGGGCGACGGAATCTATTATTGCCCATACAGCACCCTTGTGCGAATCTACAAGGACATCGGAATGCCGCGCTACGCCGATTCGCTGACGGTGACGGTCGCGGATAACCATAAGCTCGACAAGATCAAGGAGCACACCTCCGGGTGGTTCACCGAGCCGAGCCTCACCGCAGAGCGCGTGCCGTGGAATTATTCCTATTACTACTATTTCCCCTTCGCCCTCGATATCGACGACAGCGCGCTTCTCCGCGCGGGCGAGGTGATGAAAACGAATATTATGATAAATAAGATCGGCACGGCGCTCGTCTTCTTACTCTCCGCGGGCGCGGGATTTCTCGTCGGATTTCTCACAGTAAACCGTCGGAAAAAGGAAATTATGCTGATGCGCACCCTCGGAATGCCCGACCGCTCGGTATTTTCCAATCTCTTTATCGAGCAAGGGCTCTGCTCGCTTGCGGGCGCGCTTTTCGGAGGCGTATTTTTCCTGTGGCAACCGCCGCTCAGGATCGCGCTGTTTTTAGCACTCAACTACGCGGGGCTTGCGCTGTCGCTTGTGGTATTTTTGAAGAAGAATCTGCTGACGGCAATTAAGGAAGAATGAGCGGATCGGTTGACAAATACCGAGCTTTGTGGTATAATGTAAAAAATGGAGGTGGAAAGATGATATTAACGCTTGATATCGGCATTTCGGTCATCAATATCGGCGGATTTGAAGGCGATGCGCCCTCTTTCGTTGCGCATATTGCCTCGGATACGGGGAAAACCTCGGATGAATACGCCGTTTCTCTCCTCTCCGTCCTCGCGCTTTACTCGGTTGACCGTTCTGCGGTCACGGGAACCGTTATCTCGTCGGTTCTCCCCGAGCTCAATCCCGTTATCAAAAAGGCACTCGCCTTTCTCTTCGGCAAAGAGCCTCTGACGGTCGGCCCCGGTGTTAAGACGGGACTCGGGATCAGATGCGATATTCCGTCCTCGGTCGGCGGTGACCTCATCTGCGCCTCGCTCGCCGCGCATCAGATCTACGGCTCGCCCTCGCTTATCGTCGATATCGACACGGCGACGAAAATGACACTCGTCAATTCGGACGGCGCCTTCGTCGGCACCTCGATTCTCCCCGGTGTGCTTATGGGACTTGACGCGCTTTCAAGCTCCGCGGCACTTCTGCCGACGGTCGAACCCACCGCGCCCGCCCGCGTGATCGGCAAAAACACCGCCGATTGTATGCGCTCGGGAGTGATCTACGGCAACGCCTCGATGATCGACGGTATGATCGACCGCATATTTGCCGAAAACGGCGAAATGCAGGTCATCGTCACGGGCAGCCAGGCGCACCTCGTCACGCCCTACCTCGAGCATTCCTTTACCCTCGACGAACACCTCGTCCTTCGCGGACTTAACTTCATTTATAATAAAAACGTCTTATCAAATTGAAGGATTTGTTATTTATTAAAAAATCCGTTTTTTCGGTGGCTTTGCCGCCGGAAAAACACCTCCCTGACGAGCAAGGCGAGTCCGCGCGCCGAGGGGAGCTGCCAAAATTTTTAATTTTGGCAAGCGGCGATAAGCGCGCGTATCAATTGTAAAACGCAGTTTTACAATTGGTTATAACTGAATATTTTCCCGAAAGGGATTATATAAATTTATTCAGCGTTGTACCGCCGTACGGCGGACGACAGCAAGGAGGAATTTATGAAAAACACCAAAAACTCTCAGCGCACCCGCAAGCTCGTTCTGACGGCGATGATGACGACTCTCGTTATCGTCTTTCAGCTGCTTGCAACCTACACCGCCTTCTTCGGCCCGTTTTCGACCGCAATCGGACTCATCCCGATCGCGATAGGCGCCTGTCTCTGCGGTCCCCTCGTCGGCGCGTGGCTCGGACTCGTGTTCGGAATTGTCGTTCTCGCTACGGGCGGCGCGGCACTTTTCTTCGCTTTCAGCTTCCCCGGCACCGTCATTACCGTCCTTCTCAAGGGCGCGGCTTGCGGCTTCGTCGCGGGACTTGCGTATAAGCTTCTCGAACCCAAACTCAAATTCGTTGCCGCGATCATCGCATCGCTCCTCTGTCCCATTGTCAACACGGGCGTATTCCTTCTCGGAAGCGCGGTGTTCTTTATGCCATACGCAGAGGCGATCGGCGAACTCGTTGGCGTTGATAAAGCAGGCTTCGGCGTATTTATCGCCCTTGCATTCGGCAATTTCATCATCGAAGTACTTATGAACGGTCTGCTTTCCCCCGTCTTTGTCAGAATTTTGAAGATAGTTAAGCTTTCCAAGACTAAATAAAACGGAATAAATGCTCGGATATTTTGATTTTTTCAAGATATCCGAGTTTTTTATAAAGAATATTTCACGATTTACAAAACATTCATAAAATAGTAACACTTTGTTGATGTAAGAATGATTCCTATTTGATATAATAATATCAGTAGGAAATAGGAATAATTCCTACTTTTGATGGAGAATCTTTTTCATGGGAGGATGCGCGGATGTCGAAGCAAAAGAAACTGATAACCGAAATACTTGCCGCGTCATACGCGCATCCGACCGCGTCGCAGATTTTTGAGGAGGCGCGAAAGCGCATGCCGAACATCGCGCTCGGCACGGTCTACCGCAATCTCGGAGTGCTGGTCGATGAGGGGACGATAGTCCGCCTCTCGGTCACGGGTCAGCCCGACCGCTTCGACCTCCCCGACGACGCGCATTGGCACGTTATCTGTGACAAGTGCGGACAGGTCAAGGACATCCCCGTCGACCGCGACATTCTCGAGCGAATCGAGCGCGACGCGGACGAGGAGATAACATCCTATCTGCTGACCGCACACTGTACCTGTAAAAAATGCCGCGAGGCAGAATTAAATCAATAAATTAAAAAATTTAGATATTTTCGGAGGAAATCACAATGGAACTTAAGGGTTCAAGAACAGAGCAGAATCTTCAGGCCGCTTTCGCAGGCGAGTCGCAGGCAAGAAACAAGTATACTTATTACGCATCCAAGGCAAGAAAAGAAGGCTACAATCAGATCGCTGATCTCTTTGAGGAGACCGCTAACAACGAAAAGGAGCACGCAAAGATCTGGTTCAAGCTTCTCCACGACGGCGAGGTTCCCACCACTTCCGTAAACCTTCTCGACGCGGCAGAGGGCGAGAACTACGAGTGGACCGATATGTACGCTGAGTTTGCACGCGTTGCAAAGGAAGAGGGCTTCACCCGTATCGCATTCCTCTTTGAGAAGGTCGGCGAGATCGAGCGACACCACGAGGAGAGATACCGCAAGCTTCTCGCAAACGTTGAGGGCGAGCTCGTATTCTCCCGCGAGGGCGACACCGTATGGCAGTGCGCAAACTGCGGTCACATCGTCATCGGCAAGAAGGCGCCCGTTAAGTGCCCCGTTTGCGATCATCCTCAGGCATACTTCCAGGAGCTCGCGCAGAATTATTGATAAAGTTACTAGTTGCTAGTTATTAGATGCTAGTTAAAGGTGAAATTCCGCCCCGTTGGGGCGGAATTTTTCCATTTTAATAAAAGGTAACATTAGCGAGAAAGTTTTTGAAGATTCTTAAGGAACTTTTTTCAAAAA
>JAZTXK010000078.1:0-277507 GCA_045636385.1 Eubacteriales bacterium | reverse complement strand
CCTGGTATTTTGCCACAGCCGTAGCCTTTCAGCCCGAAGCTATCATTCCGTTCTTTGAGAAAGGAAGACTTCCCTTATGGGTTCATAACAAAGCTATTCAAAAGGCCTGCGAAAGCTACCGAGTGCCGAGAGAACATAAGGAATATCTTAAAACGCTAAAGAAAAAAGCCACCGAATAATCGGTGGCTTTTATTATTTCGGAAATTAGCCGAGTCTTGCCTCGAGAGCTGCGAGCTCTTCGTACATCTCAGCAGGAACGCGGTCGCCAACGAGAGCGTAGAATTCCTTGATGTTTGCAACATCCTCAAGCCAAGAAGCCTTATCAACGGTGAGGAGGTCCTTGATGGTGTCAAGAGTAACATCCTCGAGACCCTCGATGTTGATGTCTTCTGCCTTAGGAACGTACCCGATAGCGGTCTCAACAGCGTCAACCTTATCTTCGCAACGAGCGAGGATCCAGTCAAGAACGCGGAGGTTGTCACCGAAGCCGGGCCAGATGAAGTGGCCTTCGTCATCGGTACGGAACCAGTTAACGTGGAAGATCTTGGGAGCGTTGGGGATAACCTTGCCCATCTCAACCCAGTGCTTCCAGTAGTCGCCCATGTTGTAACCAACGAAGGGACGCATAGCCATGGGGTCGCGACGAACTACGCCGACTGCACCTGCAGCTGCAGCGGTTGTCTCGGAAGCCATGATGGAACCAACGAAGGAACCGTGCTTCCAGTCGAAGGACTGGTAAACCAGGGGAGCGGTCTTTGCGCGGCGTCCGCCAAATACGATTGCGGATACGGGAACACCCTTGAGGGAGTTGAACTCGGAAGAAATGCAGGGGCAGTTCTTTGCGAGAGCGGTGAAGCGGCTGTTGGGATGTGCGCCGCAGGTGGACTTATCCTTCTTATCGAACTTGGTGCAATCCCAAGGTCTGCCCTGCCAGTCGATAGCGTTGCCGGGGGTAGGAGGATTGTTATCAAGACCTTCCCACCAAACGGTGTTGTTCTCGGTGTTGTGAACAACGTTGGTGAAGATGGTGTCACGCATACAGGTAGCGAGAGCGTTGGGGTTGGACTTGTCGTTGGTACCGGGAGCAACGCCGAAGAAGCCGTTCTCGGGGTTAACAGCATAAAGCTTGCCGTCTTCCTTGTTAACACGGAGCCAAGCGATATCGTCGCCTACGCACCATACCTTGTAGCCCTTCTCGCGGTAGATTGCGGGAGGAATGAGCATTGCGAGGTTGGTCTTACCGCATGCGGAGGGGAATGCAGCGGTGATGTACTTGATGTCGCCGTTGGGATACTCAACGCCGAGGATGAGCATGTGCTCAGCCATCCAGCCTTCCTTGCGTCCGAGGTAGGAAGCAATACGAAGAGCGAAGCACTTCTTACCGAGAAGTACGTTTCCTCCGTAACCGGAGTTAACGGACATGATTTCGTTGGTCTCGGGGAAGTGAGTGATGTAACGGTTCTCCTCGTCGATATCTGCGCGAGCGTGGAGACCCTTGATGTAGTCTGCGCTGTCGCCGGGCTCGTCGAGGACGTTGGTGCCAACGCGGGTCATGATGAGCATGTTAAGAACAACGTAAATGGAGTCGGTAAGCTCGATACCGTACTTAGCGAAGTCGGAGCCTACAACGCCCATGGAGTAGGGAATAACGTACATGGTACGACCCTTCATGGAGCCGGTGTAAAGCTTGAAGAGCTTTTCCTTCATCTCGGCGGGAGCCATCCAGTTGTTGATGTTACCTGCATCCTCTTTCTTCTCGGTGCAGATGTAGGTTCTGCCCTCAACACGTGCAACGTCGTTGATTGCGGTGCGATGGAGGTAGCAGTTGGGGAGGAGATCCTGGTTGAGCTTGATGATCTCACCGGTGGAGCAAGCCTCTGCTCTGAGAGCCTCAGCCTGTTCCTCGGAGCCGTCGATCCAAACGATCTTGTCGGGCTTGGTCATAGCTGCCATCTCGTCGATCCAATTAAGGACATACTTGTTGTTGGTCATTCTTTTTTATTCTCCTTGAATAAGATTTACGGAATTAAAGATAACAAAGTTATCTACCATACTATTTTACAATATTCCGATTAAAAAAGCAATAGCGAGTTTCAAATGTTACAGTTTTTTAACATATTGCCTAAAACGCAAAATGAAAGTTTATGCAAAATGTATATCAAAATTTACGAACAAATGTTTGCAATTTGTGTAAAAATCTGATATAATATAATCGTAGTAATCTATGACTTGCTTAAAAGGCAAAAAATGGTATATAGTTTTAACGGAGAAAGTAGAAATGAAAGATTTGACACCTCGCGAACGCTCGGTATACGAGTATATAAAAAGCAGCTTGAACGATAACGGATACGCCCCAAGCGTCCGCGATATACGAGATGCTTTGGGCTTTAAGAGCACGTCTACCGTGCATATGTATCTTACCCGTCTTGCGGACAGGGGACTTATTACCCGTGACGGCGGAAAGAGCCGCGCGATACATATGGACGGTGTCGGAGCATCCAATCAAGTTCCTCTTATCGGACGCGTAACGGCAGGAAAGCCTATCCTTGCAGAGGAAGATTTCGAAGGCTACATAAACTTCTGCGCCTCCTCCGTCGGTTGCAGACCCGACAATCTGTTTGCTCTTAACGTAAAGGGCGAAAGTATGATAGAGGCGGGCATACTCGACGGTGATGTTGTAATTGTTGATAAACGAACCTATGCCGAAAACGGAGAAATTGTCGTCGCTCTCATTGGCGATGAAGCAACAGTTAAAACCTTCTATAAGGAGGACGGGCACTACCGTCTGCAACCCGAAAATAAGACAATGGAGCCGATCATTGTGGAAAGTGTTGCCATACTTGGCAAGGTAGTAGCTTCCCTCAGGCTTTATTGAAAGGAGTAATCAATGGCTCATAGAAAGGATAAATACGTCGACCACGTATTAGTGCGTTATACGCCGAAGCAAGCGTTCAAGGACGCGATTGCTGCTATCGGACGTTTCTTTACGTATTCAAACCTCAAACACGGCTTCCGAAGTGTCATTAGCGGATTCCGCGAATTTTTCGTATTCTTTTTCGCTATGCTGCTCGTCCAGCTCCTTTTCTGGTGCCCGATGCTCGCTATGCAGTCGAGAGAGGCAACGATTAAGAAAGAAGCATACGCCGCGGCGGACTATCACATCAAAATAGAGGGTATGTCAAGCAGTGAATGGAGCTTGTATTTTAATGATACTTTTATCATTACCGATACCTTTGAGGAAGAGGACAGACTCTACAAATCATACGAAGCAAAGAAGTATATAAACGGCTCGGGCAGGGAAATGTACGAGCTTAAGATCCTTATGCGCGAGGATGGAATGGATCAATCCCGCTTGTTCCTGCTTCAATATCCGATCTCGGGCGAGGCGGTAACCGTCGAATACAGCCCCCGCTGTACTTATCCCGGTGAAGTGGCAAAAGTGAGCGCCACCTTCGTTCCGATCGTTATTGCGATGGGGTTGCTCGGCGCGCTGATTTTGCTCGTTCTTTACAACATCCGAATCAATCACTATAAATTCCGATACGGAGTTTATATGTCCTTCGGAGCCGATTTTGAAAAGCTGTTTCAAACTGCGGCGTGGGAGCTGTTTTCGATAGCCCTGCTGACTTTCGTTCCGTCCTTGGCGCTTGGTCTGATAATTCAAATTGCCGTAACGCTTTCCCTTGGAGGCTCTATGTCGTTCTCGCCGATCTTGATTCTCTGGGCGGTATTGTGGCAGCTATGCGTCATCCTCCTTGCGGTATTTCCATCCGTCAGGATTCTCGCAACAAAAACACCCACGTCGCTTATCGTTGCGGGTGATAATTCAAACTACGTGTCCTCTCCGCGCGTATCCTTCAGAATATTCCGCAAGAGCTTTCCTATGCATTATGAGCTTTACGGCTTCTGGCGTTTCAGAAGATATTACGCAACCTTGCTCGTATCCGCGATAGTCTTTTCGTCTCTGTTTTTGTGCGGCTTCTTTATCAACAGTATGGTCACCGCTTCGGAGAACACAAAGACGGCGGAATTCTCCCTAACCGCAAATTCAAACGAAGGTATCGATCCTTTTCTCATTGAAGAGATCGCCGATTTTGAAGGTGTTGAATATGTTTCTTGGGAAAATTCGATCGATGCGACCGCGATAAACGGATACGTCGTTCTGAATAACAGACAAAGATCGGGTATTTCGTCTAAAACAGTTAAAACCGATAACGGATACGCAGACAATAACTATAAATATTCCTTGATCGACGACGTTTTATATACTCAAGTCACCCGCGAAGGCGGATGGCAGATCGAGGGCGATCTCTCGAGAGTTATGAATGAACCGAACTGTATCGCCGTATCAGAATACATCAATAATTCAAGATCGCTGAATTTCAAAGTGGGCGATACGGTAAAGCTCGCGGTTTTCGAAATGTCGCACGGCTCGATCTCGTACGATGTTCCCGATAACAAGTACCTCCTCAGTCAGCTCCTCTCAAAGGGCGAATATCACTTTGTAACCGTTGAGATCGCCGCGATCGTGGATACGGGCGACACAGACGACAGATATATGATCGCCATGGGTAGTGAGCTTTTCGAAAGCGCTGTTAATAAGGATATTTCCGCGATGAAAGCCGATATATTCGTATCCGAAGCGCTGACTCACGAAGAAACGGAGTCGTTGTATGAAAGAATCCGCTCATCAATTGCGATTTTCGATGCTCTTACTTTAGATAATTTAAGAAGCGGACTTGCACATAAGACCGCGCAGAAGAGCAGTGCCACACCTGCGGTATTCATCTGCGCGACGGTATTTCTTATGACAGCTCCCGCGGTCTGGCTTTTCTCACAGTCGATGTTCGGTGCAAAGCGAAAGATCGAGAACGAAATGCTTTCTGCGTTTGGTGCTACTGATGCAGACCTTGGAAAGCTTTATTTATTCTCCGGCGGAGTTCTTACAGTGCCCGCTACCGTCGCGACCGTAGTTATCGGCTGGGGTGTTACAGAGTTCATTTATTGGCTGATAAATGAATTTCTTACCTCACTCGGAATGGGTGCTGATTTCAGATACAGCTACAAATTCTCGCTCATAGGTCTTCTGATATGCATCGCGGTGTCTGCCGCAAGTTCTATGATAGCTACTTATAAGCCCTTCTCGAAATGGAAAAAGGATCGCGACGCTCTTGTGAAAAAGCATCTCGGCGAATGAACGGAGGTTAATTATGGAAGAAAGAAAAGTAATACTTAAAGCAGAAAACGTAATAAAACAGTATAAGCAATACGATACGACCGTTACCGCCGTCAACCGCGCAAACGTAGAGATATACGACGGTGAGATGGTTGCGATAATCGGTTCATCGGGTTCGGGTAAGAGTACCTTCTTGCATATCTGTGCAGGACTTGACCGCCCAAATTCGGGTAAGATATACATAAGAGGCAACGATATTACAGCAATGTCCGCTGATGAGCTCGGCGTGTTCCGCGGTAACTTTATGGGAATGGTATTCCAAAACCACAATCTCATCCCGCAGTTTACCGCACTTGAAAATATCCTCATTCCCACGCTTATGTGTAACAAGCCCGACCATAGCTATGAGGAGCATTTCAAAAAGCTTGTCGCAACCCTCAATATTCACGACAGACTTCACCACCTTCCGAGCGAGCTTTCCGGCGGTCAGCAGCAAAGAGTATCAATCGCCCGCGCTTTGATCAACCGTCCGCAGATCGTCTTCGCTGATGAACCCACAGGAAACCTTGACAGAGCAAACGCCGACGAGGTGCTTGAATTGTTGATTAAAACAAAGGAAGAGCTCGGACAGACGCTCCTTATCGTAACTCACGATATGAAGATCGCCGAGCGCGCCGACAGAATTCTTGTTATGGATAACGGCAATCTCTCGCCTTACAAGAAAAAGCAATAAACGCTATACAGTCCCGTCTTTTCGGCGGGACTGTTTTTTTATACCGAGTGAGGAAGCCAGCCAGGATCGAAGCTCCTTATCGCAAACTCCGAATACTGTCAAAAGGAAGATGAATACTGCGATTATTATAATACCGTGCAGGGTGAGTGTCAGCGCGTTTGTCGGCAACGTGATAAGACCAAACAAGACGTTGCAGATTTGTGTTGTAAGTATGAGCAAAACAAAGGGGAGCAGGAACCATCTGATCGTTTTGAATTCAAATCGGCATCTTTTGAGAAGTCTCGCCGCCGAGAAAGCGAAATTGATCAGCTCCGCTATGTATAATACTGCAACGTAACCGAGAATTCCAAACCGAGGAACGAGCAAACGCACGAGTATGACCGAAATCGACGCATCAGCAATGTTTACGTTCATCGTATACACTTGCTCGCCCATTCCCTTGAGAAGCGAATCTGTGACGGTGTCAAGATACATCAATGGCATGAGCGGCGCGAAAAGATAAATGAACCTGCCTGCCTCGGAACTTGAATAAAGCACCTCACCGAATTCCTTTGAGCATACCGCAAGCACTCCCGCTCCGCAAAGTCCGAATAGAACTGTCAACCGCCACACCCTCGACGAGATATATTCTATATGCTTTTTCTCGCCGGCAGCAATACCGCCCGAAACCTCCGGCACGAGAAGACCGGTGAATGAGTGTATCAATGCGTACGGAAAAAGAACAACGGGTAAAACCATTCCCGAGAGTATGCCGTAGCTCTCAAGTGCCGCAGCAGAGTCAAGTCCGAATTCGCGAAGCCCGAGAGGGATGAGAACGTGCTCGACCGTTGTAAGTCCAGAGCGAATATAAGTGCTGAATGCTACAGGTAACGCAATCGAAAATATTTTCTTGTTCAGAGTCCCGAACCGCTCGAATTGAGTGATCTTACAGCTCGCACGCTTTCTCTCCAGGGCGTAAAATAAAGCGTAAACGGAAAAAGAAAGTATTTCCGCGATAGCGCTGCCAAGGACGATCGCGATGCAAGCGTACTCAACTCCGAGCGGCATGAGAGGCGTCAACAGTATAGCAACGCTTGATATCTTGATCGCTTGCTCCGCGACCTGAACCGCCGCGGATTTCCAGACTCTGCGAACGGCGGAAAAATATCCCGATAACGATGAAGATACTGCAATAACGGGAAGCGAAAACGCCATTATCCGCAAAGGCTTCGCCGCGCGCACGTCGTTTAGCCACAGCACCGAAATCGGTCCCGATAATGCGAACAGCAGAAAAGCCGCACCGAATCCGAAGGTGAGAGAATAGATAATGCATTTGCGCATCGCCGCTTGGATTTCTGATTGATTATCTCCCGCCTCGGCAACGCATCGCGTTGCGGCGAGATTGATTCCCGACGTTGCAAGCGTTAAAGCAAATCCCCATACGTTCGTCACGAGAGAGTAAAGTCCCATAACCTCCGCGCCGACGCGATTGGAAATATAGACGTTGTAGCCGACCCCAACGGCGCGCATCAAGACAGCCGACAGCGTCAGAAGAAGCGAATTGTAAATAAATGATTGTGCGAGGTTTTCTTTTTTAATAGACATGCAAATATCCTCCGTATGATAAAGAATATTCATTGCTCTTATTTCAAATGATAACATTTTTTGTAAAAACTCTTTACAAAAGCATTAAAAAATGATATAATATACACAATAATAAAGCGAGGAGGTCGGGTATATGGACAGCCAAAAGAAATTTGTAATAACGGTAGCAAGACAGTACGGAAGCGGAGGACGCGAGATCGGACTGCGCCTCGGCGAGCTCCTCGGAGTTAAAGCCTATGATAAAGAGCTTATAACTATGGCGGCTCAAAAATCGGGTATGTCAAGCGATGTTCTCGACCACGTTGACGAAAAGGCAACAAGCAGCTTGCTTTATACCCTCGCTATGGGTTCATCCTATTTTAACAGCGCGGCGCAGAATATGAATATTCCGATCAATGATAAGCTATTTATGACACAGTCAGAGCTCATTCGTGAGGTTGCAGAGGAAAACTCCTGTGTCTTTGTCGGAAGATGCGCCGATTACGTTCTCAGAAAAGCAGAGAATAAGATCAGTATATTTATCTACGCCCCTGTCGATTTCAAGATCAAGCGTATCATCGAACGCCACGACGGTATTGACGAAAAAGCGGCAAAGGATCTTTCTCAGAAGACCGACAAGAGAAGAATCAATTACTATAATTACTATACCGGTAAAAAGTGGGGCTCCCCCGAGAACTATCAGATAATGATCGATAGCTCCGTCCTCGGCATCGAAGGCACCGCACAGGCACTCGCGTCGATCATCAAGGCAAAATACGGTATCTGATTATGAGAGCACCGTTGCAGATACTAGCAATTCCGTACAGAATATCCGACGGTGTACCTTCCTATTGTCTCTTTCGCCGATCAGACAGCGATTATTGGCAGTTTGTTGCCGGTGGTGGAGAAGATACCGAAACACCGCTTGAAGCTGCTACGCGTGAAATACTTGAGGAAGCTGGTGTAAAGACGGAGAACATCATCAAGCTGACTTCAATGTGTTACGTTCAGGCGGATATATTCAAGAAGCGCCATCTTTACAATTGGCCCAAAGATTTGTACGTTGTTCCCGAATATGCTTTTGCCTTTGAGTGCTATGAAGAAATAGTTCTTTCGCGCGAACATACCGAATGCGAATGGCTGACCTATGAAGAAGCACGTGCAAAATGTAAATGGGATTCAAACAGAACGGCACTTTATGAATTGAATTGTATTTTGACAAGCAAATAAAAGTATTGAGCGATGCAAAACTGCATCGCTCAATATTTTTGAAAATTATTTGACAAATTTCAAAAAAGGGGTTGATTTTTAATTTTATTTGTGGTATAATATTCAAGTCGCGTGGAGGCATAGCTCAGCTGGTTAGAGTACTTGCTTGACATGCAAGGGGTCACTGGTTCGATTCCAGTTGTCTCCACCATAGAGAAAAAGCACACCGCAAGCGGTGTGCTTTTCTCTATGCTGTCGCCAAAGAATCAAACCACTTGCTTTCGCGTGCGAAAGCAAAAGATTCGCGCCGCCGCAAATTAAATTATAGCACAATTTATGCGCGAATCGTTGGTTCAGATTCCAGTTGTCTCCACACCGCAAGGGCGTCTTCCATAAAGCAGGTTTTACCAGCAAAAACAAAAGGAGTGCGAACGTTTGTTTGCACTCCTTTTCACATGCCTTGCCCTGCGAGATATTGTGTGTTACACCTTTTAGATGTACTGTCGGGCGGTAAGAGAGGCTCTCTTTACACAAGGGAGTCTTTGGTTTAAAAGTTCGTCTGCTTTTCCTGACAAGCACTGCTTTTGTGGATACAAATGCAAAGCCCCGCGCGAGGCGGGGCGAAAGAACTATTATTTATACTTATCTAAAACCGCTCTGTAATCGGAATTCTTAAGAAGCTCGGCGCGTCTGCCGTTCGTAGCATTAGCGCGATAATCAAGACCGAATTTAAAGAAATTACCTCTCTTTGCTTCACCATAACGTTCAAATGCGCGATTCAATGCTTCGTTTTCCGCTCTCAATTCTTCAATCTTTTTCATCGCATACAAATTTTTATCCATAACTGCGATTATCTGCTCATCTGTTCCGCCGCGATAGTATAGATCATTTTCCATTCTTCCAAGAAAAGAGCGTGCGAGCATAAGGAAGAATTCTTCCCCGGTTTCTTCAAACGCATTTAGCATCAGATTTCCATACTGCAATGCACGTTCTGCCTTTTTCTCCATAGAAAGTAAAGGATCAAAGAACACGGTTCTGCCAAGTTTATCTGCTGCAAAATCAATAAGCTCAAACATATTTTTTTGAACATGAAAATAATATTCGCTTGTGTCTTTTGCAAACAATTGCTCAGTCTTTTGTCCGCTGGTGGTAAACCAATCTGTAAATTTTGTCTTATAAATGTCAAGTGCCTCGTCTGTCTTTCCTTCTGCATGGAGAATTTTTGCACGCATATTCCATGCCCCAAGACGCAGATTTTCTTCGGTGCAACCTTCCAATATTTTTTCACAAATAGCAAGAAATTCGTCCTTGTGTGCGATTAGAACAGAGGGGTCGTTATCTGCTAAGTCACCACCAACATTCCACATATAATAGTGCATAATCCAATAATCATTCGGATAATCACGATATGCCTTTGTGATTATCTCTCGGCCTTTCTTGTCGTTCCAATGCTGTCGGTACAGGGCGATTACATCGTCAATCTCGGCTTGGATCTTTTCTTGATTGTAGCCCATAAGTTCGTCGAGCGTTACTCCAAAGAAATAAGCCAACGGCTGCAGAAGTGTAATGTCGGGATAGGTTTCACCACGTTCCCATTTGCTGACGGCTGCGCAGGTAACATTCATTGCAACTGAAAGCTGTTCTTGTGTGATGTTTTTTGATGTGCGCAAACGCTTAATATTTGCACCAATAGTCATTTTCATAATCATACCTCCATATGAGATAAAAGTAAGCCGACGTCTGCTTCTGAATATATTATAGCATAAAAACAGTTTTAGTAAAGGTATTGTTAGGAAACTTTGTGTTAACCATAGGTTGAATAATAGTAGTTTTGAGAAAGATGGCGCGCTTGCGATAAAGCAGGTACGCCAAGCGGTGTGCTTTTCTCTATGCTGTCGCCAAAGAAACGAACCAATTGCTTTCGCAAAGCGAAAGCAAAAGATTCGCGCTACCGCAAATTGAATTATAGCAGAAACTATGCGCGAACTGTTTATTCAAATTTCCAGTCGATTTGTTACAAAAAATATAACACAATTGGTTATTTTATTGTTATACTATTGACAACAAATGAAATCTTTGTTATAATAATATCAATAAAGGAGTTTGTGCTCCTTATAGAAAGGAACAATGTCATGAAAAAACTCATCGCATTCGCACTCGTTTTGACTATGATGCTTTCCATGCTGGTTGTAACAACAAGCGCAGCAGCTTGGGACGGCACAACCGCTTCCGCTTCGCTCAAGGGCGAAGGAACCGCGGCATCCCCCTACCTCGTTGAGTCCGCAGAGGACCTCAAGTACATTCAGGTTCAGGTTGATGCGGGAACCACTTTTGAAGGCAAATACTTCAAGCAGACCGCAGATATCGACCTTGGTAACAAGGAATGGACTCCTATCGGCGAAAGAACCGCAAAGCCCTTCATCGGTCTTTACGACGGTAACGGCTATAAGATCGTAAACTTCTATCAGACCTTCAGCTACCGTTTCGGCGGTCTCTTCGCTTATATGACCACAGCCGCTGATTTCACCCCCGGTCTCATCAACATCACCCTCGAGGGTAAGATGGACGGCGGCAACAGAGTAGGCGATATCTACTCGGGCGCGCTCCTCGGCTGGTGCCAGCAGAGCAACAACGATCCCAACAAGATCATACTTGCTAACTGCAAGGTTGACGTTGATATGACTCTCGACGTTACCGGCAAGGGAATTACCGGCGATATTATTCTTGCTAACGTGCTTGCAAGATCCGGATACGCTGACGTTATCAACTGTGTAGGCAACGGTGACGTTACCGTTATCGCTGACGGCTCCAAGGTCACCGCAGGCGGTGTTGTCGCATACGCTCCCGATACCGATATCATCAACTGTGTAAACTACGGTAACATTACCGTTAAGAATACCTCCGCTAAGGATGTTTACTGCGGCGGTGTTGTAGGTACTACCGCAAGCTCCAAGATCGCTCTTAAGATCGAAAACTGCATCAACTACGGAACCGTACTTACCGAAGGCGGAAACGCTTGCTACACCGGCGGTACTGTCGGCTGCTCCGCTGCTGCAAACACTACTGTCATCAACTGTGCGAACGTGGCTGACGTAACCTCTAAGTCCACCTCTGCTTCTTCGCTTCCTTACGCAGGCGGCGTACTCGGATACTCCAATAAGGCAGGCGTAGCAGTTGAAAAGGGCTACAACAGCGGTAATATCGCAACCTTCAACGATAATAAGACCGGTCATAATCCCGGCGGCGTCGTAGGCGTGCTGAACAATGCAAGTGACACCACACTTCTTAAGGATTCCGTTACTACCACCTCGACCTTCAAGGGCTGGATGGCAACCACCAACCCCGCAACCGACTGCACCGCTGATGCTGATGCAACTGTTGTTGCAGCGGCTGTAAAGGCGATCGAAGATATCGTTAACGCAGCCGATTCCGCTACCGTTAACGGCACTACCTTCAAGTTCGCAGAAGAAGCACCCGTAACTCCTCCCGCACCCGAAACCACAGCTCCCGCTCCTGAGACCACCGAGCCCAAGACTCCCGCAGAAACCGGCGACTCTTCGATGATCTTCGTTGTTATCGCGGTACTCTCCATCGCAGGCGTTGCTATCGTAGCAAAGAAGCGCGAGAACTGATAACTTAACTTGAATAAAAATATCCGATAGGCTTCGTGCCTATCGGATATTTTTATTTAACCGAATTACTGATTATCAATAACCGCCAGTCTGGGGGTTACGAGCAGTCCTTCGGGCTTGAGTCTGTACTCATAGCACCATCTGTCGCCGTCGGTGCGCCATGCGGTGGGGCCGGGGTAGGACAGAGTGGGATCGGAGCAATGGAGATGCGAGAACGCGTTGGTTCTGTTAATGTAGAGCGTTGCCGCTACGGTATGCTTGCCCTTCGAGAGATTGTCGCGGGTTACAACGTAGGGAGCAAACGCGCCGGTGGTAGGCTCGTCACCGTCAACCGAAACCTCGTAAAGCGCCGCGCGGTACTGGTGAAGTCTGATCTCAATTCCGTTGCCTTCAACTTCGTTTTCGATATCAAACTCATAAGTCAGCTTACCGCTGTAGAAGGGAAGTCCCTGATCTGTGATCGAGGCAAATCCGATGGTCTCGGGAAGGGTGATGATAGTCTTCTTCGTACCGTTTACGCGAACTCCGAACTGACCGAGCAGGTAGCACCATTCGGTAGCGGTTCTGTGTCCGAAGGGCTGAACGATAACGAGCTCGGAGGTACCTGCGGGAATGGTGGGCATTGCAACTGTCTTGATCGCCTTGTCGGTGAAGTAGCCGGTCACAACGGAAGGAACTTCGATACCGTTGAACGTGATCTTGCTTGCCTCAGCCATTTCGAGTGCGAGAGATGCGCCGTTTACCTCGATCTCGCTATTGATCTTGAAGCGGAGTGTAATTGTATGCTCGGGCGCTATCGAGGGGAGGCACCAAGGCTGATAAGCGTTGCCTGCCCAAGGCTCCCAACCAAGCTTGCGTCTGCAAGCGGTATCGGCACGGAGGATTTCCTCTTCGCCGTTGAATTCTTCACCGTCGAGCGAGTATTCAGCCATATCGAGAAGCAGAGCGTTGGGCTCGCCGAGCTTGATTCTTGCTTCGGTTATGATCTGTCTGGGCTGCTGAATGAGCTTTGCCTTCTTCTTTGCCTCAACTGCGGGAGCAACTGCCTCGGGATTGGGATCGAGCTTCAGAAGAATGCTGTCGTGCGCCCAAAGTGCCCAATCGATAACGGTGTTACCGCCGATATACTTGCAAGGAATTGCTTCGATATTTCCGCTGAGAGTGTTGTAAAGAGTAGGAGTGTAAAGTCCGCGGATCGTGATCTTGACCGCCTGCTTGCTCGAGCAATCGTCGTTGGGAGATACCTTACCCTGCGCGATAAAGAGCCACATCGAGTCGCCGTCATAGCGGAGCTGATGAACGAGATTTTCGGTATAGAAACCGTTAGAATTACGGATATCAATGGTTCTGTAAGAGTCAAGCTCGCGGAGAAGGTCGGTTCTTGTGAATTCGATATGAGTAGCCTTTGCGCAGAGCTTTGCGCCTTCGTCCGAAGCTACCGCGTCAACGTATTTGGGAGCGTTGCCCATAAATACGAGCTTACCGCCGTTTGCGGCAAATTCCTCAAGAAGCTTGAGTGTGGTAGATCTAATGGTCTCGCAAGCGGGAACGATGATAACGTCGTACTCCATCTTGCCGACCTTGATCGGATTCTCGCCCTTCTCGCAAAGTGCGGGAAGGAGCGATTCGCTGATATAATCAAAGTCGATAGAGCCGAAGAGGAGCCAGTTGGTAACGTCCTCAAAGCACTTGTCGAGCTTCTGTCTTTCGAGTGCGGTCTGCGAGGAAGGTCCCCAGTGTACCCAGAGCGACTCAACGGGATGGATAACACCGACCTTGATGTTGGGCGTGCCGCGAACAAGCGCGGTGTTTACTCTTGCAAAGTGGTCTTCGATGTAGGAGTATTTATCAAACCAAGGAGACTGATAGCTGATAGTTGCGGGATAGTCGCGCTTCGCCTCGCCTTCCATAGAAACCCAGGAGAGGTGAGGAACGCGGAGAGTGATACCGAGAGCCGCCTGCCAGTCGCCCTGCATCTTGTGGCCTCTGAAATCGTAATCCCAACCTGTTACGCCGTAAAGCTCACTCATAACGCCCTCGCGGCCGTACTGGTGAGCAACCGAGGATGCCTGCTTTGCGGTGGAATACTCGTATCTGTTGGCGAGCATATCAATGCCGGGAATCTCGAACGCGCGGAGCGAACGCATAGCCTCGCCGACTGCCATAGTCTGCGAATCGAGCGTGGGCTCCTTCATCATGTGACCTGTAAGAGCGATGCCGTTCTTCTGACACCAATCGCCGATATTGTCTGCAAAGCTTGTTGCAAATCTCTCGCAAGCGTGGTCGTGATAGAAATATCTGATCTGCGAAACGCCGTCAGCAAGCTCCCAGATAAGCTCGGGAAGATGCTCAACGAGCGACTTGCCGTAGGTAGCCTTGAAGGTATCCTCAAGGTCGGGAGTCCAAGGAAGAGTTACGTCAACCTCGGATTCTGCGAAAGGCAGAGTCTTCTTGTGAGTGAACTGAGGTTCATCGGTGAAGATCGAAGGAACAACTCCGCCGAACATATCTCCGACGCACTCCTTGTATCTTTCGTGAGTAATCTCGATGAAGCGGTCGATAGCCGCCTTGTTCATAGTGTCAACGTATGTATAACCGTTGTATCTGGGGGACTCGAGGGGAGATTCGTTATAAGCGTACCATACTTTACCGACAGCTTCGCTTTCGTCGTCGATCTTCTTGTAAGATTCAAGAGAACCTTCGCTGTTGAGAACGATATCGTATTTGCCGATAAGCTTTCCGCGACCCGAACGGGTTGCCTTTGCCTGCTCGTCGCCTACGTGGATCTTGCCGCCGATCTCCTCATAGGAATTGGGAGTGAAGAGAAGATAGTTGATTCTGTACTGCGGATCCTTGGAAACGAATCCTCCTGCGAATCCGGAGGGCCATCTGTCCTCGTCGTAAAGATATGCGAGCATATCTTCCTTTTCAGCTTTTTCTGCGCAAGCACGGATAAGTCCCATAAATTCATCCGAAAGATATTCGGTTGCCATACCCGAACGGACGTGCATGTGGAATCCGCCGAGGCCCATAACCTTGAACATTTCGATCTGACGGAGAAGCTCATCCTTGTCAAGCTTGCAGTTCCAAGCCCAGAAAGGAGTTCCGCGATATTCTGCGGTAGGTTTTTCAAATAACGCGCGGTCAAGAAGCGCGTCGTCTTTCTTCTTGTAAAGCATATTTGTACCTCACTTTAGTTTCTCGCAGAGAGAACTTCGTTTTCGTATTTCTTGATTTCTTCAAACCAAGCAGCCCCTGCAGGCATATTTGCACGCTCGCAAAGCTCTTCCCAAACAGCGCCGAAGGGAGCGGTCTTGATCTCCTCGGAAATAACGAGAAGGGAAGTGTAATCAGCATTGTTCTGATAATCCGCAAGAAGCTTTTCGGGGGTAAGAAGTGCGTTGAGAAGTGCCTTTCTTGCCGCGCGAAGGCCGGTGATCCAAGCGGCAACTCTGTTGATGCTTGCGTCAAAATAGTCAAGCGCGATGTAAGTTTTATCAATACCGCCGCATCTTACGACCTCGCGAAGGATCTCTTTGGTTTCATCGTCGTAGCGAACAACGTGGTCGGAGTCCCATCTGACGCAACGTGTTACGTGAAGCGCGATTCTGTCGTTGAAGAGGAGCATAGAGGGAATCTTGTCCGCAACCTGCTCGGTGGGGTGATAGTGGCCGTTATCCATAAGCGGAACGAGACCGCGGGTAGCCGAATACTCAAGGCAGAATTCCGCAGAGCCTACGGTGTAGGATTCAACACCAATGCCGAATACCTTCGATTCAAGGGAAATATCAACAAGCTCCTTGTCATATCCGGCAGCGAGAATCTTGTCAAGCGAATCAGCCATTCTTGCGCGGGGAGAATATCTGTCAGCGGGGATTTCCTTGAGACCGTCGGGCATCCAGAAGTTGATAAGGCATTTCTTACCTGTGCGCTTTGCGAAATATTCGCCGATGCGAAGCGAAGCGATACCGTGTCTTACCCAGAAAGCTCTCACTTCATCGTCGGGGCTCGACAGAGTAAGTCCGTCCTTAACCATGGGATGCGAGAAGAAGGTGGGGTTGAAATCAAGTCCGAGACCGCGCTCGTTTGCAAATTCAACCCACTTTTCAAAGTGCTCGGGAAGGAGAGCATCTCTGTCGGCGCGGTTGCTTTCATTGAAAATTGCATAATTTGCATGAAGATTGATTCTCATAGCGCCGGGCATAAGCGAAAGCGCCTTGTCGAGGTCAGCCATAAGCTCTTCGGGATTTCTTGCAGCACCGGGATAGTTACCGGTTGCCTGAATACCGCCGTCGAGCGTACCTGCTCCTTCAAAGCCTTTAACGTCATCGCCTTGCCAACAATGGAGCGATATGGGAGTAGTCAACGCCTTTTCAATTGCGGCGTCGGTATCTATGCCGTATGCCGCATAGACCTGTTTTGCATTTTCATAAATTGGATTTTTCATTTTTTACCTCTTTGAGCGATATTATGAAACTTAAATTAGTTACTAACCATTATTTTACTACATTTTTTATAATTTTGCAATAAAAAATCAAAAAAAATTATAAAAACTCTTTCGTTTAACTTAAATTTATGTTATAATAATTATACATTGAAAAAAACGGAGGTGATTTCTTGAGAAAAAGATGTATAGCGCTGATCATTTTTTTTGCGGTCTTGGTTTCCGCGATAAGTGCGGCGCAATATGTTGAAGCCGAAACTCCCTCCTTTCAATCCCTCGGAAGTATAACTTACTGCACGGTCGATGACTCCCGAAATTTGATAAAGATCCACGGTAGCATCAAGCATAGCGTTCTGATAGGCAACCGTGACGCTAAAATAGCGGTTTACAGATTCGATCCTTGGCTGGACGTTACCACTGCGATTGCCTCTGCCGAGCCTTTGGCTATGACGGATATGTCTATTTCGTTTGATTTTGAATTACCTTGCTCGACAGTTCTTCATAAGACGTCGATTTACGCCGTGGCGCTTATAGATGCGGACGGTAAGATTTCCTTTATTTCCACGCCGACCTATCCCGATGCCGAAACGAAGGATACCTCCGACGCCGGGTTCAAGGCGATTTTGACCTCTGATCACGCTGCCGTTTTGCCGTCGCTTCCCGGAAGCGCGATAGTTGACGTTTATCTCGATAAGTTGAATAACAGGAACAACAGCGGTTATATTTACAATGCTGACGGAGAACTGTTTTATTTCGATAAAGCTAAGGTAAACGAGCTCGACCGTATAATTAGATCTTATACCGCTGCGGGAACGAAGGTTTATATGAGGTTTCTGATCTCGCCGAGCGTTTCCACCCTACCGTTTTGCTCCGATGCGGCAACTTGGGCAACGAACAAGTGCGTTGTTATTGATAACGAGCCTGCCCTCAACGCAATTTATGCGTATACCGCTTTCCTGACTTTAAGATATAGCGGCGGAGATTACGGAAGCGTGGACGGTATTATCCTCGGTCGCGGAGCGGACATGCCGGTTTTGAACAATTACGCTTCCTTGGTTTCGGAGGATTATAATACGGTATATGCAAGATCCCTGACGATAATCGGTCTTGCCGCTTCAAACGCAAAAATATCTTTGATAGTTCCCATTGGAGATACCTTGACGCCTAACGGCAGAGTGAACGGCGAGGAATTCCTCTACGCCGTAGCGGATTATGTAGAGACCTACAGCGACCTCACTTTCACGGTCTTGTGCGAAAGCAGACACAATCCCTATGGAATTACAGATGAGTACTTCAGTACCGATATCGAATCGGAAATGACTGACGAATACACGGAAACAGCCGAAGAGTATATCGGAAACTCAGAGGTAGAAACGACAGCAGAGTGTGTAACCGATGAGGAGACCACCTTTGTTCCCGACACTTCATCGCTTGCACCCGTGGAATCGGATACGATGCAGGCTGAAACAAGTGCCGAGCCTTCCGAAATCGAATGGGCGGAAACCGAGCCGCCGATCGAGGAGAGCACCAAGCCCGACAAGCTGCAAAGCAATAATAATTCTGCCGGATTTTATTGTACCGATAACATCGAAGTCTTTCGGCAAATGTTTGAAAAGCTGAAGCGGTCGCATTCTTCGGTTAATAAAGGCTTTGCCTGGTGTTGGTATCCTGACACGGACACGGTTGAGTCGTCTTTGAGCGTTTGTTATTCCTACAATTATATGAAGCTTGCCGCCCTTGGTGCCGATTTTTATGCCGTAGGATTTGAAAACGAAATTGTTGAGCGCTTCCCGAGTATGGCTCGTTTGTTCAAATACGCTGATACTTCGGATAACGTCAAGGAAACGTTGTATGCAAGAACGGTTTTCGGCGTTGAATCTTGGGGGGAGCTTATTGATAAATGGAGCGACGGATGCGGAGCTTACACTTCGCTTCAGGAGAATGAGTTTAAGATCGACGTTTCCGATTTCTCCGGAGAACTTTTGTATCTCACCTATGCTTCGGACAAAGGCGCGGTTGATTGGTATAACGGTTATTTTTGCAATAATATATCGTTGCAAAACACGGAGCACGTGGGATATCTGAGGGCGTCGATAGATCCCACGGCTGCCGGATTCGTACCCGCGGAGATCGGTTACGTGCTTGACAGATCTGAGCCCTTGCTCGTAGGCGATGCTTTGACGCTTGACGTTCAATGCGGCAGTGATGACGGCTCGATCTATGAGGTCATTGTATACATAAATCATAAGGACGGAACGCTTATATCCAAGGGAGTTATCCGCGGCGGAGTCAGATGCAGGATATCTGCCGACGTAAGCGAATATGATAGTACCAATCTCGTAAATTCGATAAGGATCGCGGTGAATCGCATTACCGGCGACGGCCCTTTTGATTTTAACCTTTATAACGTCACTATTAATGATTACACAGACAGCAATGCGCTCCTTGCTCAAAAGCTCGAGGACGTGAGAAATTATTATCGCACCAATACAAGAAAAGACGATTCGTACAACCGTGCGGGAGTCTTTATAGGAATTGCTTCCCTGGCGGGAGTTGGCGTTGTATTGCTTGCTCTGGCCTACGGCAACGACAGAAAAAATAAAAATTCAGACAGCTCGGCTTAATCTGATTTTAATTAAGGAGACCGAAATGAACAATATTGAAAGAAACCTTACGATGCTTTGTGACTTTTACGAGCTTACGATGGCAAACGGCTATCTTAAGTGCGGTTACGGCGATAAATATACCTACTTTGACGTGTTCTACCGTTCCAACCCCGACGGTGGTGGATACGCGATCGCGGCGGGACTTGAGCAGATCATCAATTACATTAACAATTTGAATTTCACCGAGTGGGATATCGAGTTCCTCCGTTCAAAGAATATCTTTGATGAGGAATTCCTTGCATATCTCCGCGACTTTAAATTCGAGGGCGATATCTGGGCAGTACCCGAAGGAACGGTTATTTTCCCGAACGAGCCCGTAATGACGGTAAGAGCAAAAGCACCGCAGGCACAGTTTATCGAAACCTACGTTCTGATGCAGTTCAATCATCAGTCTTGTATTGCAACAAAAGCGTCGCGTATGGTTCGTGCGGCTGAGGGACGGGCTATTTCCGAATTCGGTTCAAGGCGTGCTCAAGGCGCAGATGCCGCGATCCTCGGCGCAAGAGCGGCGTATATCGGCGGTGTAGGAGCAACCGCTTGCACGATCTCCGATGAATACTATCACGTTCCCTCGACAGGTACAATGGCTCATTCCTGGGTTCAGATGTTCCCCGATGAATATACCGCATTCAAGAATTATTGCGAAATTTACCCCGAAAACGCTACCTTGCTCGTTGATACCTATAACGTGCTTGAATCGGGAATTCCGAATGCTATCAAGGCTTTCAGAGAAGTGCTTCTTCCCAAGGGAATCAAAAAGTGTGCTATCAGACTTGATTCGGGAGATATAACCTATCTTACCACCAGAGCAAGAAAGATGCTCGATGAAGCGGGATTTGATTACTGCAAGATCGTGGTTTCCAACTCGCTTGACGAGCATATTATCAGGGATATCATCCGCCAGGGCGCGTGCGTGGACGCATTCGGTATTGGCGAGCGACTTATCACGGCAAAGAGCTGTCCCGTATTCGGCGGCGTATATAAGCTCGTCGCTATCGAGGAGGACGACGGTACGGTAACTCCGAAGATCAAGATCAGCGAGAATCCGCAAAAGATCACCAATCCTCACTTTAAAAAGGTTTACCGTCTGTATAATAACGAAAACGGCAAGGCTGAGGCAGACCTTATCTGCGTCCACGACGAAGAGATCGACGACAGCAAGCCTATAGAGATATTTGATCCGCATTATACTTGGAAGCGCAAGCTGCTCGAAAATGTTACCGCTGTCCCGCTCCTGCAGAGAATATTCGATAAGGGCAGACAGGTCTATTCTGTTCCCGATATTGAAGAATCTCGCAGACTCTGCGCCGCTCAGCTTGAATCAATGTGGAAGGAAGTTCTCCGTTGGGAAAACCCGCATGATTATTACGTTGACCTTTCCGAGTCACTCTGGAATACAAAAGATACCCTTCTTAGAAAATTGAGAAATAAATAAAAAATTGGGATACTCTGCCGATAACAGAGTATCCCGATTTTTTATAACAGTTTTGAATAATAATAAGCCGCCATTGCGCTCCAACCGTGACAGAGCGATCCCGCACCGCTGAAATCAGCCTCGCCCTTAAGCGTTTCCCAAAACGTAGTTGCGCCGCAATCAAGCATATAGCCGCAGTCGCGGTCGATCTCGTTCAGGATCACGGATGTGTACTTTTCTTTATCCGCTTTCAGAAGCGCATCGTATCTGAAACAAGCCATGCTCAAGGTCGCGGGGACAACCTCCTCGTTCCCGTTTTGAGCGATTGCATCGAGTATTTTATCTTGATCCAATCCCTCCGCAGCACCGCAAAGCAGGCACATTGCCTGCGTGAGTGTGCTTGGCTGAATGTCGGGACGGTCGGTAAAATCAAAGAATAATCTGAGGTCTTTGCGGTAGAATATTTCTCCGATAGATCTTGCGATCTTTTCTGCTTTGCTTGAATAGAATTCCGCTTCATTTGCCTTGCCGAGTGTACCGCAAATATTTGCCATAGCTTTTGAAGCAAGCGAAAGTGCCGCGCTGAGGTTTGCCTCGTAAGGCTGTTCATCTATGCCGAGGTCTTTTGATTTGGGAGAGCCCGAAAGGTGCTTTGACCATTCGTAAAAGTTCCAATACCCTTCCGAATCAGGAAAACGCTTGGCAAGTCCGTTTTCTCCCGATCTTGAGTAAAAGACGTCGAGCAAGCTAACTAAAATATCAAATTTTTCTTCCGCAAGCGTAATGTCTCCCGTGTTTGCAATGTACTCGTCCATTTGCATCAAATATGCGAGAGTATAAAAGGGAATAGGATAATCAAGCCCTGCGGGATAGCAAAGCGCGAGGATGCCGTCTTTTCGTACGCCTCGTGAGATCAAATCAAGATTTGCTCTGACAAATTCAGCATTCTTATCCTTGAATACCTCATACCCGGCAAGCATTTGATTGCGCGAATCGAGTGTATAAAGCGCTTGCTCACGCCAAGGGCAGTCCTCATAATGCTCGTGCATACAGCAACGTAGAGTATGAATTGCCGTATCGCGTATCTTTTTGCGCAGCTCGGCGTTTTCTCCCGAAAATTCCTGCGGTAGGATTTCAACGGGAAGAAGAGTCGGATAGAACTTTAATGCTACGTCTTTGACTTTGGCAGAAGTGAAATAGATCTGCATATATCTCAATCCGAATCTGCGAAGAACAGGGAAGAAGCTGTTTTGGCCGGATTTAGCATAAAGTTCAGTTGTAAATCTTCTCGAATGAATTGCCGCGCGGCATTTGCCGTCGGTGATGTGCTCTCCCCAACCGATATATACCTCGCATTCGACGTCCGAATCAAAGGTGATTTCGGGGAAGCCTACGCTTTCTCTGCCGAGATCGAACAGATAATATTTTCCGTCAGCATCTTCTGCATTATTGATAGCGGAAGCGTTTGCCATAATAAACGCGCTGTCCGCACCGCCGTTGTATTTGCAAAATCCTTCCTTGATCAGCTTTCCTTCGATTGAAGAACCTAAATACAAAGGCTTTATAGGTCTCTGACGCAAAGATTTTATCTCAATATCTTTTTCAACAGCATTACGAAGATCGCTTTCCTCGATTCTTGAAGTCATGGCAAACCCCGCTCCCATCTGACCTGTTATGATCTTGCAAAGATGCGGAACGTATTCCGGTGTCGGACGGCAAAGCGTTTTTGCGGATGAGGAATAGATAGGCTCACCGTTTTCATATATACAAAATGCAACGTATGCATCCGTCGCAACGTGCGTCTGCGAATCAATGCCCGAATGCCATACTGTAATTTTTAACGAACTGCCGACCTTTGCGGGCAGCGAAATATCTTCATATACCGGCGTGTCGGGATAGTCGGCGTACTGACCGAAGGAGATCAATTGACCGTCAAGGTAAACCGCACGGTCTGTATCGCATACGATACGGAGCGTGTAATTCGCCCCTTCTTTAAATACTACTTGAGGAAAAAAGTCAGCGTATTCATCTTTTTGACCGTCAGCATTCAGCCATATTGGCGTCATATATTCGGAAAATTTCATAGCAACTCCTCGCTTTCTGTATCAGCTAAATTAATTACGGGTATTCCGAGCTTTGTCGCTTGTAAAACGGTATTCAGACTTCCGCCCGAGCTTGTTCCCGAACGCAGATAAGCAATACAGAGATCTGCGCTTTCGAGCAATTCACGGTTTCTCATCTGCATACAGCCGTTATAGAAAAACGGTGCGAGAACGCGAACCGAATCTGCTTGCTCTTTGACCAAATAGTAAGCTGTTTTCTGCTCTTCGTTCCAAGACTTTTCCTGATTTTCACAAGGAAGTATGAGGTGAAGCTTTAATTCGGGAATACGTCTTTTTACAGATATCACCGTTAACGCCGCAACCGTGTCAAATCCGATCGCGCCGCCCGCGTAACAGTCGCGAAGTCCGTGATCTCTTGCAAGCTTTGTCAAAATCTTTGATAAACGTATTGCAAGCAGCTTCTTTTCAATGCCCGAAAGCTCGCGATGCCCCGTGAAGCATATTGAATTTACTTGTTTCGGTAAGTACATAGCTTAATACCTCTTCATTGATAGCTTTATTATAACATAAATTCGGATGAATGTATATAGTTTGGCAGATTTTTGATGAGAAGTTTGTTGTGAATAAATTGTTAAATTGAATAAAAGGTTGAAAAACTCTTGATTTTTAAGTGCGATTATGCTATAATTTAGCAAGTAAGGGAGTAGTCGACATTCGTGCAGAATGTGGCCAAGTCAACATCCTCGGAGTAATCCGTGGCTTGACCGATGAAGCTTTTGCTTTATAGACAAGACTTATCTGCGCGGCAGATGGGTCATTATATTTGCCGCCGCTTTCAAATTTCCGGAAAACGGGGGCTTTTTTCTATGCAATTTTTAGAGATCTTTCTTCTGTCCGTTGGACTTGCCGCGGATGCATTCGCTGTATCGGTTTGCAAGGGCTTGTCCGTAGTTCAGATGAAACCGAAGCACGCACTTATCTGCGGAGTCTATTTCGGCAGCTTTCAGGCTTTTATGCCTCTTATCGGTTACTGGATCGGTAAGCTCGCCGCATCATTCGCGGCATCGAAATTCGATGATTCTATAGTCGGCACGGTGTGTGCGATCATCGCCTTTATACTTCTTGCCATTATCGGCGGAAATATGGTTAAGGAATCGCTTTCAAAGGAAGAGGACGAAGAGTGTTCGGCTTGCTTTAAGGCTAAAACGATGATTCCCATGGCTATCGCAACAAGTATCGACGCACTCGCCGTCGGCGTTGCTCTTGCACTCGATGAAGCGGCAAGCGGCGAGACCAATATTTTCGTTACGGTTGCGGCTATTGGCGTCATTACCTGTATTCTTTCCGCTATCGGTGTAAAGATCGGTAACCTTTTCGGAAAGAAGTTCAAAAAGAGCGCAGAGCTTGCGGGAGGATGCATTCTCATTCTTCTTGCTATAAAATTCCTTCTCGAAGGTTTGAACGTAATTTAATATATCGCGAATATTTCGCGTTTATATAGAGCAAAATTATATCAGAAATACATAAGGAGTTGTATTTGATGAAAGAGTATTTATCAGAAGTAAAAGACGTGCTGAAAGAGCAAAACTCGCAGCTCGAAGGCTTAAGTTCCTCGGAGGCTGCCGAAAGACTGCAGAAGCACGGCGCCAATAAGCTTGCCGAAGGCAAGAAGGAATCTATTTTTGTAAAGTTCCTCAAGGAGCTTGCAGATCCCATGATCATCATCCTTCTTGTGGCAGCCGTTATCTCTTCGATTACCGAATATATTGAAGCGATCGACCACGGAGTTGCCTTCTTCCCGACCGACGCATGCATCATTCTCGTCGTTGTTCTCATCAACGCTATTCTCGGCGTTTATCAGGAAAGCAAAGCAGAGAAGGCTATTGAAGCTCTGCAGGAAATGGCTGCTGCTACCAGTAAGGTTATCCGTGACGGCGTTCAGATCGTCGTAAAGAGTGAAGAGCTCGTTCCCGGCGATATCGTTATTCTCGAAGCAGGTGACGCTGTTCCCGCTGACTGCCGTATTATCGACTGCTTCTCCATGAAGGCGGAAGAAGCCGCGCTCACCGGTGAATCCGTTCCCGTTATCAAGACAAGCGACGTAATCGCTCCCAAGGAAGGCAGCGACGTTCCTCTCGGCGACCGTAAGAACATGGTATATATGGGATCCACGATCGTTTACGGCCGCGGAACCGTCGTAGTTGTTGCAACCGGTATGAACACCGAAATGGGTAACATTGCAGGTGCTCTTGCTGCCGCAAAGGAAGGCGACACGCCTCTCCAGATCAAGCTCAATCAGCTTTCCAAGGTTCTTACCATTCTTGTCGTTGCTATCAGTGCCGTCATTTTCGGTGTCGGCGTTCTCCGCGGCATCGGCAACGGTTTTGAGTTCAAGGATGATATCCTTCCTTCGTTTATGACCGCGATCAGCTTGGCTGTTGCCGCTATTCCCGAAGGACTTGCCGCTGTTGTTACTATCGTGCTTTCTATGGGCGTTACAAAGATGTCCAAGAGAAATGCTGTTATCCGTAAGCTCACTGCCGTTGAAACCCTTGGCTGTACTCAGGTTATCTGCTCCGATAAGACAGGTACTCTTACCCAGAACAAGATGACCGTAGTTGAGGATTACGGCTCCGACCGCGAAAAGCTTGCTGTATCCTTCTGCCTTTGCACCGATGCAAAGCTCCCCGTAGGCGAGCTTATCTCTATCGGTGACCCCACCCAGACCGCAGTTGTAGATTATGCCGCAAAGCTCGGACTTCCCAAGTATGAGCTTGAGGAGAAAGAGCCTCGCGTAGGCGAGATTCCCTTCGACTCGGGAAGAAAGCTTATGACCACCGTTCATAAGTCTGCAGAGGGTGGATTTATTCAGCATACCACCGGCGCTCCCGACGTAGTTCTCGGGCGCTGCACTCACATTCTCCGCGACGGCAAGGTAATTGAGCTTACCGATGCTATCCGCGCAGAGGTTTCCGCTGCAAACAAGGGTCTTGCAGACAAGGCGCTCCGTGTTCTTGCCGCTGCATATAAGACCTACGAGTCTGCTCCCGCTTCTTACGAAGAACCCGCAGAGATCGAAAGCAACCTCATCTTCCTCGGTCTTGTAGGTATGATCGACCCCGTCCGTCCCGAGGTTACTCTCGCTATCGAGGAATGCCGCCGCGCGGGTATCCGTCCCATTATGATCACCGGTGACCACAGAGACACCGCTGCCGCTATCGCGCGTCAGCTTGGTATTCTCGGTGAAGGTCAGCTTGCTATTACCGGCGCGATGCTCGACGAGATCAGCGACGAAGATCTTGCTCGCGATATTGAAAAATATTCCGTATATGCGCGTGTTCAGCCCGAGCACAAGACCCGTATCGTTAATGCTTGGCGTGAAAAGGGCTACGTAACCGCTATGACCGGCGACGGCGTAAACGACGCGCCCTCTATCAAGAGCGCAGATATCGGAGTAGGTATGGGTATTACCGGTACCGACGTAACCAAGAACGTTGCGGATATGGTTCTCGCGGACGACAACTTCGCAACCATCGTTGCCGCAGTTGAAGAGGGAAGAAAGATCTACAGCAATATCCGTAAGGCTATTCAGTTCCTCCTTTCCTCCAATATGAGTGAGGTCATCACCATCTTCACCGCATCTATGATCGGATTCACCATTCTCGAAGCTCCTCACCTCCTTTGGATCAACCTTATCACCGACTGTTTCCCCGCGCTCGCGCTCGGTGTTGAGCCCGGTGAAAAGGATATTATGACAAAGCCTCCCCGCTCCAGCAAGGAAGGCATCTTCTCGAACGGTCTCGGCTTCGATATGGTATATCAGGGACTTATGGTTTCGATTATCACCCTCGCGGCGTACTTTATCGGCGTTAACTTTGAATTTGGTGCAAACTGGTATAACGAAGTTGTTGTTAACGGAGTTCATTCCGCACACGGTATCACCATGGCATTCCTTACAATGTCTATGGCGGAGATCTTCCATTCGCTCAATATGCGTTCGCAGAGAGGTTCTATCTTCACCCTTACGTCGAAGAATATGCTCCTCTTTGGCGCAATGGCACTCGCGTTTGTTCTCACCACTCTCGTTATCGAAGTTCCGTTCCTTGCGAACCTCTTCGGCTTCAGCACTATCAGCATCAAGGAATACCTCATCGGTATCGGCCTTGCAGTTACCGTAATTCCCGTTGTTGAGATCATCAAGCTCATCCAGAGAAGCGTTTCCAAGGCAAAGAATAACTAATTCATATTCATACGCTTAAAAAGCCGAGACGGATCTTCCGTCTCGGCTTGAATACCTTTTGGGCAATCATCAACTATCCTTAAGAAAGGGGAAAAATATGTCAAATAAAAAGAGAAGACTTTTACCTAATTTGTTCCGCGGCAGAGTTATAGTCGCATTTTTGATTGTTATACAAATAGCCGTTCTGCTTCTTTCTGCAGTTTTAGGTGCAAATTACTCTAATTATATTGCAACGGCTTTGAATTTGATCAGCTTCATTATCAGCCTTGTCGTTATCGTAAGCCGAACCAATGATGCCTATAAGCTTATTTGGATATATCTGATACTCGCTTTCCCCGTCTTTGGAGGATTGCTTTACCTGGTGTTTTCAATTCAGGGGTCTATGAAATTAATGGAGCCTTATATGCTTCAGATAGAGAACAAGACTCGTGTTCTTAATGAAAAAACACAGGAAATATCAGATCTCGCGGCTTGCGATCATCCGAATCATAAAACCACGATCGATTATCTCGCCGACCATTCGGGCTTCCCGGTGAGCAATAATACCGTTACAAAGTATTATCCCACGGGAGAAGATTTTTACGAAGATTTTCTCGAGGCGCTAAGGAGCGCCGAAAGATATATTTTCCTTGAGTACTTTATTATCGGCGAAGGAAAAATGTGGGATTCCGTGCTCGAAATACTCGAAGAAAAGGCTTCGTCGGGCGTTGATGTAAAGATAATATACGATGATTTCGGCTGTATATTTACTCTGCCCAAAAATTATCCCGAGATGATGGCGGAAAAGGGAATAGAATGCCGCGCCTTCAACCGCTTCAGACCTCTGCTCACCGGCTTGCAGAACAACCGCGACCACAGAAAGATCTGCTCGGTTGACGGCAAGATAGCCTTTACGGGCGGAATCAATCTCGCGGACGAATATATCAACGAGATTGAAAAATACGGGCATTGGAAGGATTCCGCTGTCGGGCTTATAGGCGAAGGTGCTTGGTCACTTACCGTAATATTCCTCAAAATGTGGCTTTTGACCTCGCCCGAGCCGGACGTTGATGTTGAAGGTCAGGACATTTATCGGTACAAAGACGAATCTTCGATTGTCGAAATTAATGACGGCTACGTACAGCCTTACTGCGACAGCCCGCTTGACAAAGATCAGGTTTGCGAACGAATATATATGCGAATGATACACGGTGCAAAGAGGTATCTATATATTTGCACGCCGTATCTTATAATAGACGACAGTATGCTGAACGCTTTGATATTCGCGGCTCAAAGCGGTGTTGACGTCAGAATAATTACTCCGCACAAATGGGATAAGAGGCTGGTACATATTACCACCCAATCGTATTATTATGATCTTATCAAGGGCGGAGTGCGTATATACGAATATACACCGGGATTTATTCATTCAAAGATTTTTGTCAGCGATGATGAGGTGGCGAGCATCGGCACTGCTAATCTTGATTTCCGAAGCCTGTATTTGCACTTTGAATGCGGTACTATGCTGTACGGTTGTTCGGCTGTAATAGCAGCTAAAGAAGATTTCCTTGCCACTCTCGGTGAATGTAAAGAAATACGTTTGGCGGATTGCAAGGCCGGAGTTTTAAGAAGACTCCTTAACAGCATTATGCGCCTGATCGCACCGTTGCTTTAATAAAAACGAGTCGGTATTTGATACCGACTCGTTTTTATATTAAATTCGATCAGTTCTGACCGTAAGTGGCGTTAGGGCCGTGCTTGCGGTTGAAGTGCTTGAGAAGGAGATCCTGCTGCATGGGAATTCCGCCATTTGCATTTACTGCTGTCTGGAGAAGCTCGGTGTTGAATGCCATCTGCGCAACGACCTCGAGAACGACCGCGGCGTCTACCGATGCGACGGCATCCTTGCCCCAAGAGAAGGGACCGTGCGAATAGACAAGACATGCGTGGATCTTGTCAGCACCAATATCGGAGATGGTTTCGATGATCACGTTGCCGGTGTTGAGCTCATAATCTTTTTCAATCTCGGCGGGAGTCATTTTTCGAGAGCAGGGAATAATGCCCGGGAAATAGTCCGCGTGAGTTGTTCCGTAAGCCTTGATTCCTCTTCCTGCCTGCGCAAACGAGGTTGCGTAGAGTGAATGAGTATGAGTAATACCGCCTATCTCGGGGAAGGCACGGTAAAGCGCGAGATGAGTAGCAGTGTCGGAGGAGGGCTTGTAATTGCCTTCGATTACATTTCCGTCAAGATCAAGAACGGGAAGATCGATGGGAGAGAGCTCCGAATATTCAACTCCCGAGGGCTTGATAACAACAAGGCCTTTTTCTCTGTCAATACCGCTGACGTTGCCCCAAGTGTTGATAACAAGGCCTTTTTCAACGAGCATCATATTGGCGCGGTATACTTCCTTTTTAAGCTGTTCGAGCATTATTTACCTCTTTTCCGAGCGAAGTGCTTTCTGTAGATTTCAAGCATTTCCTCTTCGTTTAATACGTACGGGCTGTTGGTGTAGTTTTTAGCGCCCTTGATAAGATTAACGTAATTTACGATTTCTTCTTCGCTGAGTTTGATATCAACGTCAGCAAGACCGGGAAGAAATTCAGCCATAAGCTTCGGCTTGGTTCCGAGCGCCGCAGCGAGAGCGTTGAGACGCTCCGCGCCTACGGGAGTTTTCATATTGTATTCGATATAATCGCCGTGGAAAACAGCACAAGCGCGACCGTGAGGAATGTCCGCAAGCATCGTAAGACTGTAGCCGAGCGGGTGAGGGAAGCCCGTTCCTGTGATGCTTATTGCCGCACCTGCCGCGCAGGAGGCGTAACAAAGCATATCGCGATGTTCTTCCGTAAACTCATCCGGCATCTGGGTTAAAACGTCCCAGATGTTCTTTGCGGCATATTCTGCAAGCATCATAGAGAGCGCGTCAGCTTTGGGTGAAAGATAGGATTCAAGCGCGTGAGCAAATGCGTCAAGAGCGGTGCTGACGGTGCCGGAGTAATTCATTGATTCCGTATACTTGGGATCAAGGAACGCTACCTTTGCCCAGGCGTAGGGAGAATTGTAGGTCTTTTTTCTCTTGCCATCGGGAAGGGATAATACAGAATAAGGATTTGCTTCGCTTCCCGTACCCGCAGTAGTCGGGATCAAAACTATCGGAAGCGCGCCGCCCGTCAGGTTGTTTTTATCAAATATGTCTTCGGGCTCGATATTTGGATTTGCCGCAAATGCGGCGATCGCCTTTGCGGCATCCATAGCGGAGCCACCCCCGATTCCGATAACGAAGTCGGCGCCGAATTCTTTTGCTTTAATACCTACGTTATAAGCATCAAGCAAAGGAGGGTTGGCGGGAACGGAACAGAATGACTCGTAAAGCACGCCATTTTCAGTGAGGATGCTTGTTACGTCACCGAGTGCGCCGCTTGCCGCAGCTCCCGCAGAACCCGTTACTATATAAGCTTTTTTACCGAGAAGAAGCTCGCTTGCGTTTGCTTTAACACAATCTCTTCCCGAAATAATTCTTACCGGAAAATTAATTGAAAATTTCATATCGCATCTCCTTTGGGATGTTATCTTGCTTTTTAATTATAGCATATTCCGGATGAAAATGTATGAAGTTTTTGTGAATACGTTCCTTGTTTGCATATAATTGGTTTTTAAATACATTATATAAAAATTCCACTTGACACAGAAGCAATTTTGTAGTATAATAAAGTGATATAATATTAAGTATAATCGAGTAGTATTGTTATGAGTGAATGTAAGAGAATGAATATAGGAAAACCGTTGCCGAGCGGCAGAAGGGAGCACGCCGATAAAGTGCTTTCTTTGATTGGCGGCAAGGGCTATAAATGTTTCGTGCAGACCTTCGGATGCCAGCAAAATGAGGCTGACAGCGAGAGAATCGCGGGTATGGCGGTCGAGATGGGATACACCATCACAACTGAACCGAGCGATGCAGACCTCATTGTCGTAAACACCTGCGCGGTTCGCGAGCACGCCGAGAAAAAGGCGCTGTCGCTAATAGGTCAGTACAAGCATTGCAAGACTAATAAAAAAGAACTTGTAATCGCGGTCTGCGGATGTATGCCGTCCCAACAGCACCGCGCCGACGAAATCAAGCATAAATACCCCTACGTTGATTTCACCTTCGGAACCTCCGATCTCTATATGCTCCCCGAGCTTCTTTACAGACGCCTTTCGGGTGCAAAGAGAACATTTATTATCCCCGAGGACAGACCTCCCGTGGTCGAGGATATTCCCGTCGTCCGCGAGAGCAATTACCGCGCGTGGGTCAGCATTATGTACGGATGCAACAATTTCTGTTCCTACTGCATCGTGCCCTACGTCCGCGGACGCGAGAGAAGCCGTCATCCCGATGCTATCGAAGCGGAGGTACGTCAACTTATCGCAGAAGGTTATAAGGATATCACCCTCCTCGGTCAGAACGTCAATTCATACGGCAGAGGATGCGATTTCAACTGTGATTTTGCCGATCTTCTCGAGCGACTTGCCTCGATCGAAGGTGATTATAAGCTTCATTTTATGACGAGCCACCCGAAGGACGCAACGAAAAAGCTCGTTGACGTTATGGCACGAAACGAACACATCGCGCGTCAGTTCCACCTGCCTCTGCAGTCGGGTTCAAGCGAGATACTCCGCAAAATGAATCGCGGTTACACAGCAGAGAAGTATATCGAAATCCTTGATTACATCAAGGAAAAGCTCCCCGATGCAGCTCTTTCGACAGATATCATAGTCGCCTTCCCCGGCGAAACCGATGAGGATTTCGAGAAGACACTCGAGCTTCTTTCATACGTTAAATACGATATGGTTTTTTCCTTCATCTACTCGCCTCGAAACGGCACGCCCGCCGCGAAGATGGAGGATGTCGTTCCCGATGACGTCAAGGCGGAGCGTATGCGCCGGCTGCTTGATCTTCAGACTGAGATCGCAGATAGCCTGAATGCCGAATGCCTCGGTAAGACTTATCGCGTGATCTGTCAGGGACAGAGCAAAAACAATTCCGGAATGCTTGAGGGCAGAACCGAAGGAAATAAGATCCTCCTTTTCGCGTCGGATACGGCGCGGGAGGGCGATTACGTCGAGGTCAAGGTGACCAAGACACACCCCTACGCCCTTTACGGCGAGGAAGTTAAATAAGATTTATATTTGAAAGGAATTATAAAAATGGAAAAGGCACAGATTCTTGAGCTTGCCGCAAATATCGGCAAGGAAGTTAAAGAAAGCGAGCTTATGAAGGCTTACGAAAAGGCAGAGGCAGCTTACGTTGCAGACGAGGCACTCCAGGATAAGATCCGCGAGTATTCGGTTCAGCAGCAGCTTCTCGCAGAGGAAAATACAAAGTCCGAGCCGAACGCATTCGTTATCGAGACCGTTCAGAGCAGACTTCAGGGGCTTTACGGCGAGATCACCGCATCGAAGACCTTCGTTGAATTCAGCGAAAAGCAGGATCAGGTCCGCGAGCTTCTCACTCAGATCAATAACGTAATGATGCAGCAGATCACGGGCGAGGATCCCTCCGCTTGCACACACGATTGCTCCACCTGCCACGGCTGTCACTAATTCACATTAACGCTTAAGAAATGAGAGGTGTTGCATTATGACTCCTATGATGCAGCAATATTTTGAAATAAAAAATCAATACGAGGGCTACCTCTTGTTTTACCGTCTCGGCGACTTTTACGAGATGTTCTTTGACGACGCCCTCACAGCCTCGCGCGAGCTGGAGCTGACGCTCACGGGACGCGACTGCGGTGAATCCGAGCGCGCTCCTATGTGCGGAGTACCCTTCCACAGCGCGGAGGGATACATCGCAAAGCTGATCGACAAGGGCTATAAGGTCGCGATCTGCGAGCAGGTCGAGGACCCGGCTACCGCAAAGGGACTCGTCAAGCGCGACGTTGTCCGCATCATCACGCCCGGCACCGTTATCGAGCCGCAGATGCTGACCGAGGGAGCGAACAACTTCCTCTGCTCGCTCTACCTGACCGAGGGCGGCGCGGGTCTCTGCTTTGCGGATATCTCTACGGGACAGATCTACGCCACCGATTTTTCAGGCAAGAGCATCGTCACCGAGATTCAAAACGAGCTTGCGACCTATCAGCCGAGTGAGATCCTTATCAACGTACCGATTAAGACACAGCCGGCGCTTTTTGATTTCATTTCCCATAAGGTCGGATCAATGATCGAGGATAGACGTGCTCATTATTTTGAGCCGACTGCCGCGAGCATTGCCGCCTCGCGTCATTTTGCGGGCATACTCCGAGAGGAGGATCTCGAGAGAAGGGAACTGATCTGCGCACTCGGCGCGATAATTTCTTATATCGCGGAAACGCAGAGATCGGATATGTCCTATATTAAGGATCTGAATATCTACGAAACGAACAGATATATGCAGATCGACTACTCGACGCGCCGCAATCTCGAGCTGACAGAAACTATGCGCACCAAGGAAAAGAAGGGCTCGCTTTTGTGGGTGCTGGACAAGACCAAGAGTGCGGCAGGCGCGAGAATGCTCAAGCTTTGGATAGAGCACCCGCTGCTCTCGGTTTCCGAAATCCTCCGCAGACAGAACGCGGTCACCGAGCTTTTTGAAAATTATATGCTCCGCGAAGATATTTCGGATCTTATGAGCTCGGTGCTCGACCTTGAACGCCTCGTTGCCCGAGTTGTTTTCGGAAGCGCGAACGCGCGCGATCTTCGCGCAATACTCGCGACGCTTTCGGTAGTTCCGAAGATCAGGGAGCTGCTTGCGGACTTTGCGGGAGGTGAGCTTGCCTCGCTTCGCAATTCGCTGGATCCTCTCGATGATATCACAACGTTGATCGACCGCGCCATCGACCCCGAGCCTCCTTTCTCCGTCAGAGAGGGCGGAATGATCGCGAAGGACTACGATAAGGATGTCGACGAGCTTCGCTCCATCCTCGGCGGCGGAAAGCAATGGCTTGAGCAGATCGCCGAAAAGGAACGCGAATCGACGGGAATCAAGACGCTTAAGATTGGAAATAACCGTGTATTCGGCTATTATATAGAGGTATCGAAGTCCTTTATGGATCAGGTGCCCGCGCATTACATCAGAAAACAGACCCTCGCAAACGGCGAGAGATACATAACCGAGGAGCTCAAGGAGATCGAAGCCACAGTCCTCGGAGCGGGCGACAGACTTGCCGCCCTTGAATACGACATTTTCTCGCAGATCCGCGCACTCGTTGCGGCGGCTGCTCCGAGAATACAGTCGGTCGCATCGACTCTGGCGAAGCTTGACGTCTATTGCTCGCTTGCCTCGGTCGCCGCGAAGAACAATTACGTCTGCCCCTCGCTCAATGATAACAAGATGATCGAGATTCGTGACGGTAGACACCCCGTTGTCGAGCTTTTTGTCAAGGATTCCTATTTCGTTCCCAACGATACGCACCTTGATATGAAAAACTCGCGCGTTATGATCATTACGGGACCGAATATGGCGGGTAAATCCACCTATATGCGTCAGGTCGCTATCATCAGCATTATGATGCAGATCGGCTCGTTCGTTCCCGCATCTGCTGCAGATATCTGCGTGGTCGATAGAGTTTTCACTCGCGTCGGCGCGTCCGACGACCTCGCATCGGGTCAGTCGACCTTTATGCTTGAGATGAACGAGGTTGCGACGATCCTCCGCTCGGCAACGAAGAATAGCCTTATCATTTACGACGAGGTCGGACGCGGCACCTCGACCTTTGACGGTATGAGCATCGCGCGTGCGATCGTTGAATATACGCAAAGCAAGAAGGTCGGCGCAAAGACCTTGTTTGCCACTCACTATCACGAGCTGACCGCGCTTGCGGACGAGCTCGACGGAGTGGTCAACTACAATATTGCCGCAAGAAAACGCGGCGACGGAATAGTATTCCTTCGCAAGATCGTTCCGGGCGGCACCGACGACAGCTACGGAATCGAGGTAGCAAAGCTTGCTGGAATCCCGAATGAGGTTATCAACCGCGCCAAGGTGATCCTCGCCGAAACCGAAGCCCGTGCTCGCGCAATGAACGCAAGTGAAGTCATTGTAGACGACGATATTGCAATCACACTCGATGATTGTATTGAGGACAGCGTTATCGACGATATCCGTGCGGCTGATCTCAACAATATGTCGCCCTTCGAGGCGATGGCGCTTCTCAATGAGCTTCAAAAGAAACTAAAGTAAGTTAGAACGGTAGAAAATGGGTAAGATTAACGTATTGAGTTTTGAGGTCGCCAACCTCATTGCCGCCGGCGAGGTCGTCGACAGACCCGCCTCGGTGATCAAGGAACTGGTTGAAAATTCAATAGACGCGGGCGCAGACAGAGTAACCGTCGAGATACAGCGCGGCGGTGTGCTTTTTATGCGCGTAACCGATAACGGCTCGGGAATCGAGCCCGAGGATCTTCCCGTAGCCGTCCGCCGTCACGCGACGAGCAAGATACGCGAAGCCGATGACCTCGCGGCTATCATGACTCTCGGCTTCCGAGGTGAGGCACTTGCCGCGATATGCTCGGTTGCCGACGTGCGCATCATTTCAAAGACCCGAGACCGTGAAATGGGCGCGTTTATTGAGATAAATTCCGGCAGAGTCGGCGCGGTCAGCGAACGCGGCGCGTCCGACGGAACGACTATAATAGTCGAAAATCTTTTCGCAAACGTCCCGGCAAGACTGAAATTCCTCAAGCGTGATCTCACCGAAGCTATGGCGGTCGGCACAGTGCTTGAAAAGATCGCGCTCTCGCACCCCGAGGTCGCGTTCAAGCTCATTTCCGACGGGGTGCTTAAGCTTGAAACAAGCGGCGACGGAAACCGCCGATCGGCTATCCGAAGCGTCTACGGCAAGGATCTTGCCACCTCGATGCTCGAGATCGACGGTGAGCGAGACGGCGTTAAGGTGTCGGGCTTCATAACCGCACCCGCCTATCCGCGCGCTAACAGAAATTATCAGAATTTCTTCATCAACGGAAGATATATCAAGACCAAGACCGCAATGGCGGCGATCGAGCAGGCATATACCTCGTATATCCCGCCCGAAAAATTCCCCGGCTGCGTGATCTATATTGATATCGCACCGAATACAGTTGACGTTAACGTACATCCAAGCAAGCTTGAGGTCAAATTCTCAAACGAGCGACCCGTCTTTGACGCGATATACCATTCGGTTCGCACGGCTCTTGCCGAAAACACCGAAAGACCGCAAATCGACGGGCTTGAGGGCAGAAGGAGCGCATTCGTCAGCTCGACCAAACCAACGTCCGCGCAAGCTTTCGCTCCCGTGGCTGACAGAGCGCTCGAGCCGACGCCGTATAAGCAGATAGACATCACCGAGCAGGCTCCCGTGTCCGAGCCGACACCTACGCCTACGCCTACGCCCGTATTCCGCGAGTCTACTCCGCCTCCGATATTCCGCTCGTCTTCCACGTTCAAGTCGCCGTCTCAACCCGAACGCGACTTTGCCAAAGAGTGTGTCACACCGACCGTTCCACAAGTCACAAACGAACCCGTCGCTCCTCCCGCACCCGAACGCGAGATTGCGCGCGAGGCGTCGCCCTCCGAGGCGGGATTTTACAGACTCGTCGGTGAGGTGTTTAATTCCTACGTCATCGTCGAGTGCGGAAACAAGATGCTTCTTATAGACAAGCATGCGGCACACGAGAGGCTGATATTTGAATCTCTCAAGCGATCGCTCCGCGACCGAAAACCCGATTCACAGCTTATGGCTCTGCCCGTCGAGGTTATGCTAATGAGCGACGAGATCGCGCTTCTCGAGGAATACCGCGAAAGCATCGAGAGCGTCGGATTTGCCTTCTCCACTGCTCGCAACACGGTATATATTTCCGCGATCCCAACAGCCGTGACCGTCAACGCCGCGGCGGCGATGATTGAAGTCTTTGCCGATTCGGTAAAGCAAGGCTCGGGTGTCGAGCTGACCGCAGATATCGTCTTTGAAAAGGCACTTTATCAGGCGTCCTGCAAGGCGGCGATTAAGGCAGGTCGCGTCTATCCCGAGGGCTACGCCGAATGGCTCGTCCGCGAGCTGAAGGCAAACCCCGATGTTATATGCTGTCCGCACGGCAGACCCATTGCAATAGAAATTACAAAAAATACAATAGATCATTTGTTTAAGAGGACTTAAAATGTATGAACTTCTGAAACAGGAAGGCCGCGCCCGCAGAGGCGTCTTCCACACGGTACACGGTGACATCCAGACTCCCGTGTTTATGAACGTAGGTACCTGCGCGGCTGTCAAGGGCGGTATTTCCTCCGAGGACCTTCGCGAGGTGCGCTGTCAGGTAGAGCTTTCCAACACCTACCACCTCCACATCCGTCCCGGTGATAAGCTCATCTACGAAATGGGCGGACTTCACAAATTTATGAATTGGACAGGCCCCATCCTTACCGACAGCGGCGGATTTCAGGTATTCTCCCTTTCCCAGCTCCGCAAGATTACGGAGGAGGGCGTAAAATTTGCTTCCCACGTCGACGGCAAGCGCATCTTTATGGGACCCGAGGAGAGTATGCAGATCCAGTCGCACCTCGGCTCGACGATAGCAATGGCGTTTGACGAGTGTGTTGAGAACCCCGCGCCCTATAAGTACGTCAAGCAGTCGGCGGAGAGAACGGTTCGTTGGCTCGTCAGATGTAAAGAGGAGATGGCACGTCTGAATTCGCTCCCCGAAACTATCAATAAGAATCAGCTTCTTTTCGGTATCAATCAGGGCGGAACCTACGAGGATCTCCGAATTGAGAATATGAAGCAGATCGCGGAGCTCGATCTCGACGGTTATGCTATCGGCGGTCTTGCAGTAGGTGAGGCAACCGAGGATATGTACCGTATCATTGATGCAGTTGAACCTCATATGCCCAAGGAAAAGGCGAGATACCTTATGGGCGTCGGAACGCCCCTTAATATCATCGAGGCTGTACGCAGAGGTATAGATTTCTTCGACTGCGTAATGCCCAGCCGTAACGCACGCCACGGAAATCTCTTTACATGGAAGGGAAAGATCAACCTTCTCAACGAGCGATTTGCCAAGGATGACAGACCGATCGATCCCGATTGCCAGTGTCCCGCGTGCCGACTTTACAGCCGTTCTTACATCAGACATCTCTTCAAGGCAAAGGAAAGCCTCGGTATGCGACTTGCCGTGCTTCACAATCTCTATTTCTATAACGAGCTTATGGGAAAGATCCGCGAAGCACTCGACGAGGGCAGATACGAGGAATTCTATCAGCATTACGTCAAGATTCTCGGCGAGAGAGTTGAATAATTGTTACAATTAATGTCTTTTTTTGCACCGTGGATTGGTGTATAATATAAGTTGCGAAAGGAGGAGATGAAATGCTTTCCGCAACTAAAAACTTTGTTTTGACGTTTCTGATTGCGCTGATAATTTTTGGCTTGATAGCCTATATGCTCGTTGGTTTGGTTCTGAATAATCTTCTCGGCGACAGCGTCGAAACTCAGCCGCCGGAGGAAACTACTGCAGAACCCGAAGATTCCCCCGATAATCCCATTGGCGTTCAGCTTACAGACAAAGGCGAATCCTTCAATCTTTTGCTGATCGGAACGGATTTTCGCCCCTCCAGATTCGTTAATTACGATCCCTCGATGCTTGAGAAACTTTACGGGATCAAAGCGGACGAGGTCACAGCAGTTTCGCCTCCCACCGACGTAAAGCCAAAGCCCGGTTCGGTCGTTTCGGATAAAGAATTTTGGAGCGGCGACGGCATCGTGGCTGACGACGGAAGCCTGATCTTCAGCTCCGGATTCTATTCGGTCGATTACCGACTAATCGAAACCGACGCGCTCGTTCTTATCCGTGCGGATAAGGAACGCGAGCAGTTCACATTTACCGTATTTCCCACCGATGCGTACGTTGATATGAGCGGTAAATACGTCAAGCTTTCCGAGGTCTACGGCAGATACGGGCTTGAAGCCCTTCTGAATAAGGTTTACGCTATGACGGGCGTTATGATCGATAATTACGCCGTTGTTTCAATGGAAAAATTCCCGGCGCTTGTCGATGCTCTCGGCGGAATAAATTTTAACGTTCCCTGTGATATGGTATATACCGATAAAGCGGGCGGAATAGATATCAATCTCAAGTCGGGCATTCAAAGGCTTGACGGAGAGGGCGTGCTTGACGTTTTGATGTTTAATGACTATCATAACGGCGGCTCGCGCGAAAAGACCACCGCCGAGCTTATAAAAAAGTTTATTACAACTTTTATCAGCATAACGAATTATAACCGCGCCCCCGCTGTTTTTGCCGAGATCGAAGCAATGGTCGATACCGATTTCAGTCTTGATGTGTTCAAACAAAATATCGACTTGATCTTCAAATACGCATACAATAACCGAGAACTTCACGTTACAACGAAGGTTATATCGCTAGGAAACGAGGAGCTGACCGTCGTAGACGAGCCTGATACCTGCGATACTTTCGCGAATTATAAAAGAATTTATAATTAAAAAAAAGAGGATAGAAAAATGGACAACAACGCAAAAACCATGGACAAAATCGTGGCTCTGTGTAAGAACCGCGGCTCCATTTTCCCCGGCTCCGAGATCTACGGCGGCCTTGCAAACACCTGGGACTACGGACCTCTCGGCGTTGAGCTGAAGAATAACGTAAAGAAGGCTTGGTGGAAGAAGTTCGTTCAGGAGAACAAGTACAACGTCGGTCTCGACGCGGCTATTCTTATGAACCCCCAGACTTGGGTAGCTTCGGGTCACCTTGCAGGCTTCTCGGATCCCCTTATGGACTGCCGCGAGTGCCACGAAAGATTCCGCGCTGACAAGCTCATCGAGGATTGGTGCGCAGAGAACAGCTTCGAGCTTCCCAAGCCCATCGACGCATTCACTCACGCTGAAATGAAGGAATTCGTTGAGGAGCACAACATTCTTTGCCCCACCTGCGGCAAGCACAACTTCACCGATATCCGTCAGTTCAACCTTATGTTCAAGACCTTCCAGGGCGTAACCGAGGACGCAAAGAACACCGTTTATCTCCGTCCCGAGACCGCTCAGGGTATTTTCACCAACTTCGTAAACGTACAGAGAACCACCAGAAAGAAGATGCCTTTCGGTATCGCACAGATCGGTAAGTCCTTCCGTAACGAGATCACTCCCGGTAACTTCATCTTCCGCGTTCGCGAGTTCGAGCAGATGGAGCTTGAGTTCTTCTGCAAGCCCGGCACCGACCTTGAGTGGTTCGCATACTGGAGAGAATTCTGCCACAACTGGCTGCTTTCCATCGGTCTCAAGGACGAAAATATCCGTCTCCGCGACCACGATCCCGAGGAGCTTTGCTTCTACTCCAAGGCAACCACCGACTTCGAGTTCCTCTTCCCGTTCGGATGGGGCGAGCTCTGGGGCGTTGCTGACAGAACAGACTACGACCTTACCCAGCATCAGAACGAGTCGAGAAAGGATCTTACTTACTTTGATCCCGAGACCAATGAAAGATACGTTCCCTACGTTGTCGAGCCTTCTCTCGGTGTAGAGAGAAGCGTTCTCGCAGTTCTTTGCGATGCATACGACGAGGAAGTTATCGACGAGGCAAAGAACGATGTTAGAACCGTTCTCCGTCTCCATCCCACCCTCGCACCCTTCAAGGCAGCTATCCTTCCTCTTTCGAAGAAGCTTTCCGACAAGGCAGGCGAGATCTACGAGGAGCTCTCCAAGTACTTCATGCTCGACTTCGACGAGACCGGTTCTATCGGTAAGAGATACCGCCGTCAGGACGAGATCGGTACTCCTCTTTGCGTAACCGTTGACTTTGATACCGTCGGCGACGCAGAGAAGGAAGGCGACGGCTGCGTAACCGTCCGCGACCGTGACACCATGGAGCAGGTAAGAATCCCGATCGCAGAACTCAAGGATTACATCACCGCAAAGATCGCATATTAATTTATATCAAAAATACGGTGCAGCTCAAAAGTTGCACCGTATTTTTTACAAACGTATTTTAACATTACTTAAATGATTTTAGCAATGCTTAAGTTACCGTTAAGAACAGCTCTCTTGCAAATCATAAAAAATATGATATAATATAAGTACAAAAGCGCTTTTGAATAATTATATGGAGAAAACATATGGAAATAGGAACTGTTATTAAAAAATGCCGACGAGACAAAGACTTGACACAGGAACAGCTTGCGGAATATCTGAACGTGTCCGTTTCCGCCGTCTCCCAGTGGGAAAGCGGAAAGACCACGCCGGATATTGCTATGATCGTTTCGCTTGCAAACTTCTTTGACATTACAACTGATGAATTGCTCGGCAGAAAGGATGACAGAGATACTTATCTTGATGAAGCCTTTGAGAAAGAAAAGCAGTATTTGAATCAGGGTAAGATCATGGCAAATCTTGCTCTGTGGCGCGAGGCGGTACAGAAATATCCCGGTGATTTTGTATTTATGGAAAAATTGGCAAGAGCACTCGATTCAACACTTTATATTGGTATTGATGACAAAACAAAGAACGATAATGCAAAAGAAGCCTTGCTCATCTGTGCCAGAATACTTCGTGATTGCCGTGATGATATAGTTCGCGGCAGAACGATTGAAAATATCGTGTGCTTGTATGCGAATAAGAATCTCGAGATAGCAAACGAGAAATTGGCTGTGGATTATGCGGAATCTGCCCCCTGCATTTGGCATAGCCGTGAAATTCTTGTTGAAAGCGCATATTTCTCGGAAGAAAACCGCGAGAAGAAATTGCTTCAAAAGCACAGGAATATTCTCAACTTGCTGGATTATGTCACTAAAAAGATATATTACGAGAAATACGACGATCCAAACGAAAAGATCGATGCATGCAAAACCGCATTGCAGTTATGGGAAATCGTTATATATGACGGCAACTATATCTTTTTCCATTGCCGTTTGCAGAAGATTTATGAACTGATGGCGCGCAGTTATGCTGAACTCAATAACGCGGATGAATCTATCTTGGCTCTTGAAAAAGCATTGTATCACGCAAAAGAATTTGATTCTATCCCCTCGGGAGAATTACCGTATACAAGTAAGTATGTAAAATATGCGATTGAGGATATTTTGTTCGACACAAAGAATTATACAGAAACTAATACTGAAATTGTGCATAAGTTTATGAAATCAAAGAAGTTTGATTTTATCCGCGAAGATCCCAGATTTATCGCATTAACTAAATAATTGAAAAAGAGGCAATTCGGAATTTCCGTTTTGCCTCTTTTACTTGCGATTATTTTATATTTTCAGACAGCTTTTTCTTGACAAAGATAAGCAAATATGATATAATACAAACGAAAGGAGGACCACGTGCTTAGATCAGTATATAATGTCATTGAACCAAGAAAACATTCAATCTCTTGTACTTCACAAGAGAAAGTGTGCGTTTTTCTTGGCTTTTTGTTTTATATACATTCTTTGCACTTCCCGTGAGTTTGTATTGTTTATTAAGTCACTACTATTTTCAATACAATATTTTTCGGAGGTTAATAATGAACAGTACAAAAATAACTATTTGCAAGGCGAACCAAGCTCAACGAGATTATGTTTTAAGAAGCTTTGTAATAAGAGATGAGAAAGCACGAGAAAACGCAATCATATATGTGGCGGTTAATGAGAGCAATGGCATTATCGGATGGATTACTCTCAGTGAACAGGAAGTTCCGGAACCGATTATGGGAAAATGCTGGTACATTCATTACCTGTTTGTGCATAAGGAACATAGGAGAAAGGGAATAGCAACCGCGTTGTTTGCAGAAATGAAAAGACAAGCTGAGCTTGCAAACATTATTTATTATTGGGGATTTGCCAATCCTTCTCTTGAAGCAAGTATGTTTTGGTTGAATCAAGGTACTACTATGCTTTCTTACGGAACAATGCAGGATGATATAAATAAGCCCTTGTATTACGGAAACTATTATCATATATTTAGTTACTGTATACATCGCAAAGCATTATCCGGGAAAAGTTGTGATATCTACATCAGAGCAATAGAGAAGAATGAGATCTTAGATCTGATTAATAAATACGCAAAGGATGAAAGTAGAAAGACATATCTGTTGAGTAAAGCCGATGACCTTTTCGGTTTCGTCGCAGTTTCGGGAGATAATGAGACCAAAGGAGTGATTCTTGCCTTTCCTCACAGTATGAAAGCGCCCTTGGACAGTATATCTTGGGTGACATCAATATATGTCGATCCGCAATTCAGACATCAAGGAATAGGCAGATCACTTGTATGGCAACTTTATCAATGTGCAAAAGAAGAAGTGATTCAGATAACAAGTTTTACTACGGAATATGACGTTGGTTTTTGGTATAAGCTTGGATTTGATATTTACTTTCGAGGAAAGAATACTCAAGGCGTTACGCTTGCCGCGGCGATGATGAGGGTTAAATAAAATATTAATACCAAAGCCTCCGATAGGGTAAATCCTTATCGGAGGCTGATTTCAATGCTTTATGAATTCTTCCTCATATCCTCAATCGTTTTTTTTGGATCGGGAGATCTGAATACCGCAGTACCCGCAACTATCACGTTCGCACCTGCATCGGTAACGAGCGAAATATTCTTCTCCGATATTCCTCCGTCCACCTGAATATTGCAGTTATATCCGTTTTCGTCGATAGTCTTGCGAATAACATTAACCTTTTCAAGCGTCTCGGGAATCAGCGACTGTCCACCGAAACCGGGTTCAACGGTCATGACAAGAACCATATCAAGATCTGCAAGGAAGGGAAGAACAGCTTCTGCAGGAGTCTTCGGAGAAATCGAGACCGAAGCCTTTTTACCAAGTTCCTTGATCTTCTTTATCAGTGCCGCGGGATCATCGCAAGCTTCAAAATGAAATGTAATTATATCCGCGCCCGCATTTGCGAATCTTTCGACGTATCTTTCGGGCTTGGTTATCATCAAGTGAACGTCGAAGATGAGTCCGCATTTTGAGCGAAGCGACTCGATTACGGGCAGACCGAACGAGATATTCGGCACAAACACGCCGTCCATTACGTCAAGATGCAGATAGTCCGCACCGGCTTCTTCAATTCTTTTAACTTCATCCCCAAGGCGGGTAAAATCCGCCGCGAGCAGGGAAGGGGAAATATAGATCATAATTTTACCTCGTCAGATTTTTTCAATAAGACAGACCGCGTGTGCCGCGATACCCTCGCCGCTACCCGTAAAACCGAGCTTTTCCTCGGTTGTTGCCTTGACGTTGACGTCATCAATATCAATTTCGAGAGCGCCCGCGATCCTCTCGCGCATAAGCTGTATGTGAGGCGCGAGCTTTGGTCTCTGCGCGATTACCGTGGAATCCACATTAATTATGCGGTAACCTTTTCCTTTGATCAGAGCGGCAACGTGGCGCGTCAGAACAAGGCTGTCGGCACCCTTGTATGCGGGATCCGTGTCGGGAAAATGCCGTCCGATATCGCCAAGCGCCGCCGCGCCGAGAAGCGCGTCCATTATCGCATGCAAAAGCACGTCGGCATCAGAATGACCGAGAAGTCCGAATCCGCAATCGATCTTCACGCCGCCGATAAACATCTCGCGAGTCGGGTCTGTACGGTGAACATCGTAACCGTGTCCGATTCTCATTCCTCGTCCTCCCTCAAAACACCGTCACGCGCCGAAAGTATCGTTTCTGCGATCAAAAGATCAAGCTTTTCTGTTATCTTGATATTGTATCTGCCCGCGTCAATGAACTTAACGCGTCGTTCAAGTCTTTCGACAAGTGAATTGTCATCGGTGCACTCAAATCCGATGTCAAGCGCAGAGTAAGCCGCCGCGCGATAAAGCGGAAGGCTGAAAGCCTGTGGTGTAGACGCCTGCCAAGCGGTTGCGCGTTCAACAGTTCCCGTGATAAACTTGTGGTTGTCAACGGTTTTGATAGTATCGACCGCGGGTGTACCCGCGGAAGCCGCGCCGTATCTGTAAGCGGCAAGGCAGACAGCGTTTATAAGCCCGGGAGTGGTAAGCGGACGTGCCGCATCTGCGATTGCAACGAATTTCACATCGTCCGAAAGCGCCTCGATTCCTTTAAGAACCGACTCCTGACGAGTTGTTCCGCCTGCAACGCACTTACGGTACTTTTTGATTTCAAACTTCTCGGCATAAGTGTCGTAAATACCGCTTTCGATATCCTCTTGACGTGCAACGATGTATATTTGATCAATATACTCGGATTCCTCGTAAGCACGCATAGCGTGAACCGCGACAGGCATGCCGCAAAGCTCGAGAAATTGTTTGGGTGTCTCTCCTCCCATACGGGTGGAAGACCCGCCTGCGACGATTATAGCGGCTGTTGTGCGGCTTTTAAGCTTGCCTGCGCTCGCTCTCAGAATTTCGGCTAAATTTTTAGGTGAACCACCCATAGTATAACTCCTTCGGAGAGGTTAGTTGTAGTTTGCTTCGTCAAAAACGCCCTTTTCAAGGTCTTCGATCATCTTAACTCTTCTGCGGTGTCTTTCCTCGTCGAGCGCAGGGGTGTTAAGGAAGATGTCGGTAAGCTCGCAAGCAAGCTCAAAGGAGATAACTCTTGCACCCATACAGATTACGTTTGCGTTGTTGTGCTGACGAGTCATTTCAGCTGAGAACTTGTCTCCGCAAAGAGCCGCACGGATGCCGGGATGCTTGTTAGCCGCGATGGAAACACCAATACCGGTGCCGCAGATGAGGATTCCGCGAGGGCACTCGCCCGAGGTGATCTTTTCGCAAAGTCTGTGAACGGGGATGGGGTAGTCACAGCTTTCAGGGGAATAGGTACCAACGTCGGTCATATTGTAGCCCTTTGCCTCGAGGTACTTGATGAGATCGTTTTTGTAGTCAAATCCTGCGTGGTCGCACGCAATTACAAGGTTCTTGTTTTCCATTGTTATATTATCCTTTCAGATTTTCTTTATTGATTCTATCGCGCTCCGCCTGAGGAAGTCGGAGATATGTGGGTCTTAATTCTTCGGCAGAGGTTCTGTCGCCGTCAAGATACTTTTTGTACGCTATCTGCGCAACGGAATATGCAGATTGATATCGGAGCTTTTCGGGAGTTTCGTAAGAATATTCATCACCGAGAAGCTTTCTTCCCGCGTTGTAGCCGTCGCCGCAAAGGTAGACTTTACTGTCAAGCTCTTTGACTTCGGCAAGAAAATCCTCAAAGCTCTGCGCCATATCCTCACAAAGTCTTACGAGCGCTCCGTCCTTAAACGCGAATTTGGCGGTATAAAACTGCCCTCTGCGCGCATCCATTACGGGAATGATTATCTTATTCTCACCGAATGCAAGGTTGGTCGCCAGCGCTTCAAGAGTGGAAACTCCAATGCAGGGTTTATTCTTTCGGTGCGCAAAGCCCTTAACGGTTGCCGCGCCGATACGAACGCCGGTAAACGATCCGGGCCCCTCCGAAACCGCAAAAATATCTATCTCGTCGATATCTGTTTTCATTGAATTGAGCAGAACCTCCGTCATCGGCAAAAGCGTTTCGCTGTGCGTGTTGCCGCCGTTCTGCGTAAATTCCGCAAGAAGTATATTATCCTCGCAAAGAGCGACGGAAGCCGTCTTTGCGGTGGAATCACAAGCAAAAATCTTCATTACATTACCTCAAATAGACTGAAATGTGACGCGCCGCGCCGTCATTGATCTTGTCTATTATAACCTCAAAATATTCATCCGGCAGACATTCGGGAATATTTTCGAACCATTCGACAAGACATATTCCGCGCTCAAGATAATCAAAATATCCCGTTGAATATAGATCGTCCTCGTCGGCAAGTCTGTAAATATCGAAATGAAATATAGGTAACTTTCCTTTTTTATATTCATTTACAAGTGCGTAAGTCGGTGACTTGACCGTGCTTCCGGGAGAAGCGACCGAAGCAAATCCGCGCGTAAACTCTGTCTTTCCCGCGCCGAGATCACCGCGAAGCGCAACGAAGCGAGGAAGAGCAGTATCCTTTAATATCAGTTCTGCCAAATATGCTCCCGCCGCCGAGGTTTCTTCGGGCGAGAAAGCATCTCTTTCATAAATCAAATTTTCCATTTTTCTACCGTCAAATAAACATATATAAATAGTATATCATATTTTAGGCAAAAAGTAAAGTATGAAATTCAAAAAAACGTCCCGACGAGCGTCGGGACGTTAAAATTAATCATTTTTCTTTGCTCTGCCTGAAAGACTTTCCTTGCTTCCGTCGGGAGAAACGATCGTGGTGTTGTTGAGAATGCCTCGCATTGAAGCTCTGAACTCCTTGATATATTCCTCGCGGAGAGCCTTTTGCTCGAGCTTTTCTTCCTCGGTCAACTCCTCGACCTTCGACTTTCTTGCGAGCTCGTTGATTCTGTCAAGTTTTTTCTGATCCATTTTGTGATCTCCTGCATCATATAAGAAATAATACTGCCGCCGTCAGCGCAAGCTGAAGCAGAATGATAATCGGTATACCGAGCATAAATTTGATATGCTTTGTTTTATGTCTGATCCCGAGCATCGTAAACAGCATCGCGACCGATCCGCCGAGCGCCGAGAGAAGCAACAAAGTGCTTTCTCTCGTTCTCTCCTGCGGTCTCTTGGTCGCCGCCCATTTGTCGTAAACGGTTACAGCAAATGCAACTATCGAAATAATGAGCAGGTATGCGAGTATGAACAGTATTATTATCTTGTTTTCAAGCAAAAATCGGATATTACTTCTTAGGGAAGCTGTCCTTAAGACCAACGATGCGGTTGAAGGTATTGGCATTCTTAGTATCCTTTACGTAGTAACCGTTACGGACGAACTGGAATCTCTCGCCTGCCTCTGCTTCAGCGAGTGCGGGCTCGATCATGCAGCCCTCAAGCTTGATAGCGGATTCGGGATTGAGATAATCGTTATAAGTCTTGTCCTCGGGGATATCATCTACGTTCTCGAGAGTGAAGAGATGATCATAGAGCATAATGTCTGCAGTCTGTGCATAGTCAGCAGAGAGCCAATGAATAGTTCCCTTGATCTTTCTGCCGTCAACGGGATTACCGTTTCCGGACTCAAGATCTGCGGTAACGTGAATGGTGTTGACAGTTCCGTCTGCGTTGTACTCGATCTCGCCGCACTTAACGATGTAAGCACCCATAAGTCTTACCTCGCCCTCGGGCTTGAGGCGGAAGAACTTGGGAGGCGGTACAGCCGCAAAGTCATCGGCGTCGATAACGATGTTCTTTGTGAAGGGAATCTTTCTTGTTCCCGCCTCGGGGTTCTGAGGATTGTTGGAAACCTCAAAATATTCAACCTTATCCTCGGGATAGTTGTCAACAACAAGCTTTACGGGCTTCATAACAGCAATTCTTCTTGCCGCGGTAGCATTCAGCTCCTCGCGGATGCAATGCTCGAGAAGCTCGATATCAACTACGCTGTATGCTTTTGCAACGCCCGCACGGTCAACGAAATCGAAGATTGCTTCGGGAGTGTAGCCGCGTCTGCGGAGACCGCAAAGAGTGGGCATTCTGGGGTCGTCCCAACCGTCAACAAGACCGGTCTCAACGAGCTGGCGAAGATAACGCTTACTCATTACGGTGTGAGTTACGTTAAGACGTGCAAATTCTCTCTGCTTCGGCTTGGGATCAAAACCAATGTTCTCAACTACCCAATCGTAGAGAGGACGGTGGTTCTCGAATTCGAGAGAGCAGAGCGAGTGGGTAATACCCTCGAGCGCGTCCTGAATAGGATGAGCGTAGTCGTAGAGGGGATAGATGCACCACTTGTTGCTCTGACGGTGGTGAGAGGTGTGAACGATACGGTAGATCGCGGGGTCACGCATATTCATATTGGGAGACGCCATATCGATCTTCGCACGAAGAGTATGAGTTCCGTCCTCAAACTCGCCGTTCTTCATTTTCTCAAAGAGATCGAGGTTTTCCTCAACCGAACGGTCGCGGTAGGGCGAATTCTTGCCGGGAACGGTAAGAGAACCGCGGTACTCGCGCATCTCCTCTGCGGTAAGGTCGCAAACGTACGCCTTGCCGTCCTTGATGAGCTGTACTGCGAATTCGTAGCACTTCTCGAAATAGTCGGAGCCGTAGAAAATGCCGCCGTTCGGCTCGCAACCGAGCCACTTGAGATCCTCGTAGATGGATCTTACGTATTCGTCATCTTCCTTAACGGGGTTAGTGTCGTCATAGCGGAGGTTGAAAAGTCCGTTATACTTCTTTGCAACCTGAGTGTTGATTCTGATAGCCTTTGCCGAACCGATGTGAAGGTAACCGTTGGGCTCGGGCGGAAAACGGGTATGGATCTTCAGACCGGGATTCAGTTCAAGATCCTCGTCGATAATATCGTGAATAAAATTGCCGGCAATTACTTTTTCTTCATTCATAGCCTTATTCTCACTTTCAAAGATTGTTTGCAAATTCTCTAACGCGCGCAACAATGCGGTCGTAACCGATGATCTGAATTACGGTGAAAAGATCGGGAGCGTTCATCTTACCCGTGATAGCAACACGGACGAACATACTGATATCCGCAACGCTACCCTTGAATGCTTCGGGAGTAGCCTTGTACTGCTTCATATCGGTAGCAAAACCGAGCGACTCAGCGATAGCCTTGATCTTTTCAAACCAACCGTTAGAATCGTCAGCCATATCGAGCGTATCCGCAAATTTCTCAAGAGCCGCCTTAACGTCAGCCTTGTCGAAGTTTTCGGGGATCTGATCTATAACGGTATAGTAATCATCGTAGAAGAAGTTGATGAAAGCCTTGACCTCATCCCAACGTCCGAAGTCCTTACGGGGCTTCTTGCCTCCTCGGCCGATCGAAAGGATCGCCTTTGCATAATCGGGATCAGCTTCAAGCTTTACGCCGAAGTCAGCATCGTATTCCTTTGCCCACTCGACAAGATAATTATAAACTTGCTCCGCAGTCATCTTAGAAACTACGTTCTTCGAAACGTCGCCGAGCTTTACGATATCAAAGAGACAGCCCGAAACGCTCATCTTGTTGATATTGAACTTGAAATCGGTGTAGGGCTTGTCCGCGTTACCGAGACGCCACTCCTCAAAGTTGGAGTTAAGAACGGTAAGAAGATATTCAGCAACAGCCTCGGGAGCATATCCGAGACGGGAATAGTCGCTCATATTTGCACCGAGATCGCGCTTTGAGAGCTTCTTCTTGTTGCCGTTTTCATCAAGCTGCATGATCTGCGCGGTGTGCAGGTACTTGGGGAGCTTGAATCCGAGATAGCGGAAAAGCATAATGTGCTTTGCAACGCTGGGAAGCCATTCCTCACCGCGGATAACATGAGTGGTTCTCATAAGGTGATCGTCAACTGCGTGTGCAAAGTGATAGGTGGGGATTCCGTCGCTCTTGAGAAGAACGAAGTCCTCGTCGTTTTCGGGAATCTCGAGCTTGCCCTTTACAAGATCTCCGAAGGGAGTCTTCTTATCGGGATCGCCGTCGGCGAGAATACGGAGAACGAACTTGTTGCCTGCTTCAAGATTTTTCTGAACATCCTCAATGGTGAACTCACGCATCTTGAGCATAGCCGCCTTCTGCTCGGCTGCCGCATCTTCGGTCCATTCCTTGGACTTAACCTCTGCCTTTTTATCGGTAGCTTCAAGAGCCGCAAGCTCTTCTTCGGTGGTGAAGCAAGGATAAGCCTTGCCGTCAGCAACAAGCTTTTTAGCGTAAACGTGATAAATGTGAGCGCGCTCGCTCTGCTTATAGGGGCCGTAGTTGCCGTTATCGATAACCTTACCGTCAGCGTCAACGGTTGCGCCCTCGTCAAAATTGATGCCGTAGTGAGCGAGAGTTTTGATAAGATTTTCAGCCGCGCCGGGAATCTCGCGCTTTGCGTCGGTGTCCTCGATACGGAGGAAGAAAACGCCGCCCGACTGATGAGCAAGACGCTCGCCTACCATAGTCTGATAAACGCCGCCGAGGTGAACGTAACCCGTGGGGCTGGGAGCGAATCTCGTTACCTTCGCGCCCTCGGGAAGATTACGGGGAGGATACTTTTCCTCGAGCTCTTCGGGAGTCGTTGTAACGTTCGGGAATAAAAGTTCAGAAAGAAGCTTGTAGTCCATTTTTGAATTCCTTTATAAATTAGATTTGATTTTTAAAAGTTTTGATGTCTGATCGCGCGGATCACGTCGGCGTCTGCGAGTGAGCACGATGCGCCGTGACCAGGGTTGATCATCGGATTATCCCGACGATCAGCAAGCATCTTGAGGGAGGAGAATAGCACTCTCGCATCGCCGCCCGGAAGATCGTATCTGCCGTAGCCCGAGGTGAAAAGAGTATCGCCGCAAATGAGATCGTAGCCGCAATCAAAGCAGACCGATCCGGGAGTGTGCCCTGGTGTGTGCACGACCTCGATAATCTCGCGCCCAAGAGGGAGCTTATCACCGTCGCTCAAAAGCCTATCTGCACCGAGAGAGGCAAAGTCGAGGCCGAAGAACGCTGAAGCGTTAAGATCGGGATCCTTTAGCATATCAGCATCAGCTTTGTGAATACAAACCTCAGCGCCGGTTTCGCATCTGAGCGAATCAAGCTTGAGAATATGATCGAAATGACCGTGCGTGAGAAGAATATACCGCAGCTTCGCGCCGTTCAGCGCGTTCATTATCTCCTTGACGTCAACAGAAGGGTCAACAACCGCTCCTTCACCGCCCGAGATAATGACGTATGAATTTGAGGCATACGAAAGTCCTTTAAGCTTAATAATATCCATAATACACCTCATAATTACATAGATATAATATTATATCACATTTTTTTTAATTTGTCTATATAAAAACACAAAAAATCCGCAAGTCCCCTAAAGAACTTGCGGAAAAATATTATTTGTTAAGTGCAGAGTTGAGCTTCTTAACTGCTTTATCAAGCCCCTTTGTTGCCTGAGTTGCAACAGATCCCCACGTCTGATTGTTTGCCAGCGCATTTCTGAACGTAGACTGACCGATGAGATCGGTAGAGAACAGGCGTCCGATATCATAAACGATATTTTCTCTTACGATATCATACATAGAAGCGGAAACGGGATCGTCGACGTATCTCGTCTTGAGAGAAAGCTCAAATACCGCAGGGGTGACTATTCTGTATCCCTCGGAAGCGAAGCACTCGATGAAGGCGGAAGCCATCTTGGGGTTGTCAGTATCTGCAGGAATAGCGTAAAGGGTGAAGGGGTTACCCATAGTCGTGTAGAATCTTTCCTGATCCTTGTCATACTTGGGGCAGGGAACTATAAGGAAATCGTCAAAGTCAAGCGGAGCAAGTCTGTAATGCGAAACTCTTGCGCGGTCCGTCATGAAAAGAAGTCGACCCTGACCAAAAGCGTTCTGATGTGCGGGGCCACCTCCCTCGGAGGCGTACATACCGTCATCGCTGCTGTAGAAAAGAGTACAAAGCATAGATACGGTGTTGGCAACTCTTTCGCTCGAGAAGGTAGGCGAGCCTACGATATCACCGTCTGCGTTCTTTTCGCAGATAGATGCGCCGGAGCCGTAGAACCAGCCGTCTGCGTATGTACCGGAAGTGATGTAACCGAATGTATCGCCGCTGTCCTTAGTAAGGCTCTTCGTTCCGTCGCCGTCTGTGTCTTCATAAACGCCTTTGCACATTTCGATGAACTTTTCGTAAGTCCAGTCGTTCGATTCAACAAGATTCTGAGGATTCTCAAGATTGTGCTTTGCAAGCAGATTTGTGTTAACAAAGCAAACGTACATCATCTCAAGTGCATTACGGGAAATATCGCCGGATGCGAAATAGAGGTTATCTCCGAAAGTTGCCTGTTCAAGAAGAAGATCCGACCACCAGGGCTGATCGAAATTGAGATATTCGCATTCATCGTCAAGCATATTGAAGAGATATCCGCTCGAAGCGTTTTTCGCAACCGATACGGAATAGCTTGCGATAATATCGAACTCCTTTGCATTAATAGAAACCGAATTACCAACGTAAGCGTTCCAGTTCTTTACGTTATCTGTATTTCCCTTAACACGGATAAAGCTCATAGTTATGCCAAGTCTCTGCTCGACCTTGCTGTTTCTGTCATAGATCGACTGCTCAACTATATCACCGCTGAGGTTTTCGTAAGCAATCTCAAATTCCTCGTGCTCAACGTCATCCCAAACGAGAAGAGTGATATCGGTGTTGAAGTTGAGATCCTCGGGGAGATCGTCTTTCAGATAACCGTTTGCGTCCTTGGTGGGATCGGCGGTGGTCACTTCTTCTGTAGGCGCGGTGGTCAGTGCTTCGGAAGGAGCTTCGGTAGTGATCTCGGGATCCTTGGTTTCCGCGCAAGCAGCAAACAGAGATATCAACATAATTGACATTAGCAGAGCTGCGGTGATGCGGATCGTGTTGCTTTTTCTCATGGGGAAAGTTTCCTTTCTTATTATTATACTCTATTTTAACATATTGCTTGCCGGAAAGTCAAGAGAAAATGTGAAAAATTGTTTAAAAATCCGCAAGCCCGGAAACAGACTTGCGGAAAATGAAAATTACTTATTGAGAGCGTTATTGAGCTTTGTAAGATTTCTCTTGAGACCTGCAGCAGCGGTTTTTGCAACTGAAGCCCATGCCTGATTACCTGCGAGAGCGTTACGGAAGGTAGCTTGACCGATAAGGTCGTCAGAGAAGATACGTCCGACATCATAGGTGATATTCTCTCTTACGAGGTCGTACATAAGAGCGGAAGTAGGATCGTCTACGTATCTGGTTTTAAGCGAAAGCTCAAATACAGCGGGAGTTACGGTACGATAACCCTCGGAAGCAAAGCACTCGATGAATGCGGAAGCCATCTTGGGATCCTGAATGTCAGCGGAGATCGCATAGAGAGTGAAGGGGTTACCCATAACGGTGATGTAGTTTTCCTGATCCTTATCGTACTTGGGGCAGGGAAGAATTACAAAATCGTCAAAGTCGAACTCTGCCGCAAGACGCTTATGCGAGGTTCTGCAGCGGTCGGTCATAAAGAGCGAACGTCCCTGACCGAAAGCGGTCTGATGGTAGGTACCTTCGGTGTAAATTCCGTAGTCGCTGCTGTAAAAGAGATTGCAAAGCATCTGAACAGTGTTGATAACTCGCTCACCCGTAAAGGAGGGAGATTCAATAATCTGACCGTCGGGAGCCTTTTCACAAATGGTTGCACCCGAGCCGTAAAGCCAGTTGTCAGCGTATGTACCATAGGTGATGTAACCGAAGGTGTCACCTGATTCCTTATCGCAGTTCTTTACGCCGTTGCCGTCGGTATCTTCGTAAACACCCTGGCACATTTCGATGAACTTCTCGTAGGTCCAGTCTCCGTTTTCAACGAAATTCTGGGGATTTTCAAGCTGATACTTTTCAAGGAGAATTGTGTTGGCGAAGCAAACGTACATCATCTCAAGAGCGTTACGGGAAATATCACCCGAAGCAAAGTAGAGATTGTCGCCGAAAGTAGCCTGTTCAAGAAGGAGGTCAGACCACCAAGGCTGATCAAAGTTGAGATATTCACACTCATCGTCAAGCATATTATAGAGATATCCGCTCGATGCATTCTTTGCTACCGAGATCGAATAACCTGCGATAATATCAAACTCTCTCGCGCTGATCGAGACGGAGTTGCCGACGTATGCATTCCAGGATTTGATATTGCTTCCGTTACCGACAATGCGGACGAAATTAAGATCAAGACCAAGTCTTTCCTCAACCATGCTGTTTCTGTCATAGATCGACTGCTCAACTATATCACCGCTGAGGTTTTCGTAAGCAATCTCAAATTCCTCATGCTCAACGTCATCCCAAACGAGAAGAGTGATATTTTCATTGAAGTTGAGATCCTCGGGGAGATCGTCCTTCAGATAACCGTTTGCGTCCTTGGTGGGATCGGCAGTGGTCACTTCTTCTGTAGGCGCGGTGGTCAGTGCCTCGGAAGGAGCTTCGGTAGTGATCTCGGGATCCTTGGTTTCGGCACAAGCCGCAAATGATGCGCAAAGCATAATTGAAAATAGCATAAACGCAATCGCACGTATGGAAAATTTGGTTTTCATAGTAAGAAAATCCTTTCTTAAGATTTACCTATATTTTACCACATTGAATACTGCAATGTCAATAGATAAGATAAAAAATGCCGCAGGCTGAAATAGCCTACGGCATAAATATGTATTACTTGTTAAGTGCGTTATTGAGATTCTTGAGGGATCTCTTGAGAGCGGTGGAGGACTGCTTTGCAACAGAGCCCCAAACCTGTCCGCCTGCTACTGCGTTTCTGAAGGTCGACTGACCGATAAGAGAGCCGGAGAAGAGACGTCCTACGTCGTAGGTGATGTTCGCTCTGATAATATCGTACATATAACCGGAGAGAGAGTCAGCTACGTATCTGGTCTTAAGGGAGATCTCGAATACGGCGGGAGTTACCTGACGGTAGCCCTCGGAAGCGAAGCACTCGATGAATGCGGAAGCCATCTTGGGATCCTCGATATCAGCGGGGATAGCGTAGAGGGTGAAGGGGTTACCCATAACGGTGATGTATTCTTCCTGATCCTTGTCATACTTGGGGCAAGGGAGAATTACGAACTGAGTCTCGCCGTAGCTCTGAGCGAGAACCTTGTGGGATACACGTGCGCGCTCCATCATAAAGAGTGCACGTCCCTGACCGAATGCCTTCTGGTGAGTAACTTTCTCGGTGTAGATACCGTACTCGCCGTCAAGGAATTCGCAGAGCTTGCTGAGGGTGTTAGCAACACGCTCGCCGGAGAAGCTGGGAGATTCAACGATCTCACCGTCTGCGTTACGCTCGCAAATGGTTGCGCCTGAACCGTAGAACCAGGGGTCAACGTGGATACCGGAGGTAATGTAACCGAATGTGTCGCCGGTCTCGGATTCGCAGTTCTTGACGCCGTCGCCGTCGTCCTTGTAAACGCCCTGGCACATCTCGAAGAACTTATCATAAGTCCAATCGCCGGTTTCTACCATCTCCTGGGGGTTCTGGAGCTGATATTCAGTGAGAAGATCGGAGTTTGCGTAGCAAACGTACATCATCTCAAGCGCGTTACGGGAAATGTCACCCGAAGCGAAGTAGAGGTTGTCGCCGAAGGTAGCCTGATCAAGAAGGAGCTGGCTCCACCAAGGCTGATCAAAGTTGAGGTATTCGCACTCGTCGTCAAGCATATTGAAGAGGAGACCGCTTGCTGCATTGAGAGTGACAGAGAGGGAGTAACCTGCAATGATGTCGAATTCTCTTGCGCTGATGGAAACTGCGTTGTTAACGTATGCGTTCCAGTTCTTTGTGTTGTCCGCATCACCGTCGATACGGATGAAAGCGAGCGTAAGGCCGAGTCTTTCTTCAACCTTGCTGTTTCTGTCGTAGAGCGACTGCTCAACGATGTCACCGCTGAGGTCTTCGTAAGCAACTTCAAATTCCTCGTGCTCAACGTCGTCCCAAACAAGAAGGGTGATTTCGCTGCCGTTGTAATTGAGATCTTCGGGAAGATCGTCCTTAAGGTAGCCGTTAGCGTCCTTTGTGGGGTCGGCGGTGGACTCTTCGGTAGGAGCCTGAGTCTGCGCCTGGGCGGGTTCGGTAGTGGTTTCACTAGTACCGGTTTCTGCGCAAGCAACGAATGCGGAGAGCATCATGATAGCTACAAGCATCATTGCGATAACGCGCAGGAGAGTAGAATTCTTTTTCATAAGAATACATCCTTTCATAAAATATGGTTGTATATATTATATCATATTTCCCTATACTTTGTCAATAAGTGAATTGAAATTTCGCATATTGCTTAAATAGAATTCAATAAACTTGTGCACAATAAACAAACCAAGCCGCATATCGCGGCTTGGTTGAAAGATTGATTGAAATATTATTCAGCAGCCTCGGTTTCAGCCTCGGTCTGAATGTCGAGATACTGGATGTAATCCTTGAGAGCGAGTCTGTTGAATACTCTGTATCCGAAGTAAGAGGAATCTTCCTTGGAAAGGTCACCGGAGATGAGGTATGCGTTCTGGTTGAAGATGATCGGAATTACGGGCATATCAGCGAGAAGCATAGTCTCTGCCTCGTGAAGCTTTGCTGCGCGAGCTGCGGGATCGTCCTTGATAGCGAAGACTTCTTCCATAATAGCTTCATATTCAGTGCTGTCGTAACCGGTTCTGTGAGGCTTGTCTTCGTAGATACCGGTCTTAGCAGCCTCTTCCATATCCTGACCCTGTCCGGAGAGCGAACGAGCGAAGGGAGCAAGGATGGAGAAAGCATCAGCGGTAGGAGCCTGATAGTCGATTGCGATAACCTCGTAATCGTTAGCTGCAAATCTCTCTGCGAAAATATCATCGTAGAAGGAGAGAGCGGGCTCACCTGCGTAAAGCTCGTCGTTCTTTGCGAGAGCAACCTCGTCAAGAGTTACGTTGAAGCCGAGCTGGCACCAAGCTGCGCAAACAGCGGTAGCGATAGCCATATGTACTTCATCCTCGGGACGAACCGAAATGGTGAAGGTGTAATCGGAAGGATTGATACCGGAAGCGGAGATGTGGGACTGAGCCGCGGTCATATCAGCGGTTGTGCCGATGATGTTGCCGCCGATCTCTCTGAAGCTTTCCTTAACGGAGCCTGCGTTGAATACGCCGTAGGGAACGAGAGCGGATGCTGCACGAGCAAATACAACAGTCTGAGCGATTGCTTCACGGTCGATAGCAGCGGAGAGAGCAAGTCTTACTTCCTTGTTAGCAAAGAGCTTTTCGGTGGTGCCGTCAGCTTTTGCGATATCTGCATTCTGGTTGAGGTAATAAACGTGAGTGGACATAAGATCGGTTACGGTAGCGGTGTCAACGTAGCTTCCGCGAACGCTGAGAGCGATGTCGCCAACGTAGAAGATCTCGCCTGCAGCGAACTTATCGAGCTGCTCCTCCTTGGTGAGAGAGAAGTCGATGATAAGACGATAGGGGGATACAGCCTTGTCGAGGTGCTTGTCTTCGGAATTTCTGCGGAAGTAGGGGTTACGCTCAAGAACCATTTCAGCGGTCTCGGGAGTAGCGGAACCGTCCTCAGAAAGACCGTAGTTTACACGGCGAACCATAAAGGGACCGGAGTAAACGGAGGTAGCGGGTCTCTTGGACCAGTCGTCGTAGCCTTCAACGGTGTTCTCCTTGAGGGGAGCGAGCAGGGGGCTTGCGAGATTGAGAATGAACTGATCGTAGTCGATCTTTCCCTCAAAGTTGATCTGAAGGGTAAGAGAGTCGTGAGCGTATACGCCAACGTCGTCGATAGAGCAGTCACCAAGCTTAGCCTGACGAGCGTTCTTAATATCGAAGAGCATAGAAGCAGCCTCGCTGTTGAAGCTTGCGTCGAGAATTCTCTTGATAGTAAATACTACGTCCTCAGCGGAAACAACGGTGCCGTCGGACCAGCAGTTGTCCTTCTTGAGGTGGAGCATCATATAGTATTCCTGGGTGTTGTCGTCTTCCATAATCTCGTAGCTTTCAACGAGAGAGTTGACAACCTTACCGTTCTTGTCGATAGTGAAAAGAGTGTCGAAGATGAGACCGCAGATCTGAAGTGCGGAATCGTTGGTGTAGCAGAGTGCGGGGTCGAGATCGTAAACGGGCTCGGAGAGATACATAGTGATCTCTGCGCCTTTGACGTATTCGCCGTCGATCTGGGAATCGTAACATGCGGTCAGAAGTCCGAGACAGCAGATTACGCTGAGAAGTAAAGCTGTGATACGCTTTGTCATGATGGTAGGGTTCCTCCTTGAGTTTGAGATCGAATCTTCGCGTCGCGAGATAAAATCAATTCAATATATTATATCACTTTCTTCACGATTTTTCAATGGTGAATTGCAACTATTGAACATGTTTGGTGGGTTGCACAAACTTTCGGGCTGAAAATGTACAACTTGCACAACACCTCGCATCGTCGAAGCGATAGCATACAAATATTATAATCTAAAAAGCAAATAAAATCAAGTACCGAATGGAATTTTGTTCAAAAAATTTACGGATAATTTATATTTGCCTCCGTTGTTGCTCGGTAATAATAATTTCTTGTCCCCTTGCATATATTTCTGTGTGATAAAATATAACGGAGGTCGAGATGGAAGAGAATAAAATAGATCTGAACAATATTGAAATTCCTGTGTCTGCACGTCCCGAGCTTAAGGCAAATGAAGCTGAGGGAGAGAGCGTAAGGTATTACGTTCCGCCCCGTGCGCTGCGAAGGAGGGCAGCACCGCTTATTCTGAGATTCGTCTTGATGACGCTGCTGTTTACGGTTATATTTGCTTGCGTTGCATGCTTAATAAGGAATGAAGAAACCAACCCCGATGCGGAATGCGGAATTCAGCCTGTTGAAACGGCGTGTGAAACAACCGAAGCCTGCGAAGAAACGGAAGCGCAGGAAAAGATATCTATTCCGCCCGTCGTGATAGATGAAAGCAAAACGGATATCAAGCTTGATATGACCGAAGATTATTCGTTAGGCTCGTTGATGGGCTCGTCGACGGGAGTTAAAATACTGATACTGCACAGTCATAACTCTGAAAAGGTCTCCGACTCGATAACTGTCAGCGACGCGGGGCAAGCAATCGCTCAAATAATTTCAAGCGCGGGAATAAAAGTCCATCATTGTAATACCGAGCACGACGGGGGCGGAACGGTAGGTGCGTATATGAAAATGAAGCAAACCGTGTCAGAGCTCTTGTCGCGATACCCCGACGTTTTGTGCGTTCTTGATATCCACGATTCCGACAGCGGAATGCCGATTACGTTCACGGTTGGCACCGATTACGACGGATGGAGGGAAAATCTGCGAATAGCGGAGGCGGTTTGCGGTCAGATGTACGGTACCGAAACTGCGTTCAGACTTCTTCCGGGAACACTCGGGCAGGACAGCGGTGTGCTTACCTTGAACGTAGGAATATGCGGAAGCGGATTTTCGGACGAAGAAGCACGCGAAGCGATCGCCGCGCTGACCGAAGCAATAATTAAAATATGTAACGAAAAAGCATCTGTTTCTCAATGAGAACAGATGCTTTTGCATTAGATAGCTTCTACTTCAGCTTTAGTAAGATCAGCATTAGCAAGAACCGCAGAGAAAAGCTCACCGCTCGCCGAGTGCTCACCCGACGTTCTGATAACGGTTTTTTCCGAAATACCGTAGATCAATCCCGAATTATAGTATTCCTTGATCCTTCCGTAAGCCTCGGCAACCTCGGTTGAAGCAAAGCGAGCAAGCTCGTAGCGGATCTCCGAGGGACATTTCTCGGGCAAAATGGGTGCGCCTTCCTCGCAGGGATCAAGCGCGTCGCAAATGTAAGCCTCGATCTCAGTCGAGCGAATAACCGCGCCGCTTGCAGTGTCATAAATAATATATCTTCCTTCAGCGGAACTGTAAAAAGTGTAAGTCATGATTTACTCCTGATTTTTGGTTTCTTTCTGCGTCTTTGTCTTCCTTTGGTATTTGCCAAAAACGTACCGAGCGTTACTGCGGCTACCGACATCAAATGCAATATAATGCCTACGATGAGAGCAGAACGCGATTCAGGTGCGGGAATGAATAATTTAACCGCAAGTAGTATCGCGGTGACTAACGCGACGGAGAGAATAGCTGAAGCGTAGCTCTCGCCGCCCTTCAGCCGCGTGCCGCAATAAAATCCTCCGATCACCACCCCGATAAGCAACGCTGTGGGCGCAAAATAGACCGCAAGCTCTGCGGGGCTTGGCGAATTGCGGATGAAAAACGCAAATGCAGATAAAAGGAAAAGCCCCGATAAAAGCATAATTAAAGAAGCTTTGGGGGCTGTTTCGGAAATTGAATGAGAGTCGCTTGCGTTGCGCCTGTGTTTATCCGAGTGTGCCATGATTTACCTCCGAATAATATAATTCGGTAAATAATATTCGGCACGTCGCTCAGATATTCACATATATCCTTATTTTTCCTCTTTCTTTTCCTCGTCGGAAGGATGAGCTGCTACCTGTACGCGGGATACGGAAGACTTGAGAAGCTGAATTCTGGTTCTGTCTCGGGAAGAGATGATGGTGATGGTCTCTTCGGTGATGTTGGTGATGATGCCTACGATACCGCCGATGGTAACGATCTCGTCACCGATCGAAAGCGCATTTCTCATTGCCTGAGTTTCTTTTTCCTGCTTCTTCTGGGGACGGATAGCGAAGAAATAAAATACCGCGATCATGATCACGACCATAATGAGGGTTCCCCAGGTACCCATAGCACCGGCGTCACCGGTGGTGTTGCTCAAAAAGGTAAACATTTTGACCTCCAAGTTGATATTTTAAGTAGATTATACACCAAAAAACCGAATTCTTCAATACCAAATCGTGAAATTTTATCTCAAATTCCAAAAAAAGCTGAAAAAATCTTGAAAAAATCATATTCTTGTGATATACTTTATAATGTAAATTTAGCTTTATTTGTGATTAAGAGGTATCATTAATGAAATCCGTAAATGAAAAGAAATATCTTGAATGCGGCAAGATCATCAATACACACGGTGTCAAAGGCGCTGTTAAAATAGAATCCTGGTGCGATTCGCCCGAAATACTCGCGGATCTTCCTTGCGTATATTTCAAAAAGGGCGACTTCTACGAAAAGCGCGAGGTGCTCTCCTCATCCGTGATGAAAAGACATGTTCTTGCCACTCTTGAGGGAATCAACGACGTAGACGTTGCAATGACACTCAAGGAAACCGTAGTTTACGCCGAGCGCGACGACATTCCTCTCGAGGACGGCGACTATTTCATCATCGATCTTGTCGGTCTGCCCGTTATAGATGCGGATAACGGCACGGAATACGGCACTATTTCTGACGTATTCAACGCAGGAGCATCGGATATCTATACTGTCAAGACCGCAAACGGCGACCGTATGATCCCCGCCGTTCCCGAGTTCGTTATCAATATCGATCTTGAAAAGGGTATCTTTGTCAGACCCATAGAAGGGATGTTTGACTGATGCGCTTTGACGTTCTGACTTTATTTCCCGAACTCGTCAGCAATATTTTGTCCGAAAGCATAATCGGAAGAGCCCAAAAGGCGGGATATCTCAGCGTTTACGCGCATAATATCCGCGATTGGAGCGAAGATAAGAACAGAAGAGTTGACGATACTCCCTACGGCGGCGGAATGGGAATGCTTATGGCAGCCCCGCCCGTATATAATTGCTACGACGCGGTACGTTCAATGGCTCCCGAAATAAAAACGCGAGTTATCTATATGTCGCCGAAGGGAAGAGTGCTTACTCAGGCTCACGCGAAGGAGCTGAAAGAGAATTACGAGCGTCTCATCATACTCTGCGGACATTACGAAGGAATTGACCAGAGAGTGCTTGATGAGATAGTCGACGAGGAGATCTCGGTCGGCGATTACGTCCTGACGGGCGGTGAGCTTCCCGCTTGTATTCTCGTAGACTGTGTCTCAAGACTTCTCGACGGAGTTTTGGCTTCCTCAGAATGCTACGAGGACGAGAGCATCGCTTCGGGACTTCTTGAATATCCTCAATACACCAGACCCTACGAGTTCCACGGCGTGAAGGTTCCCGATATCCTTCTTTCGGGTCATCACGCAAAAATAGCAGAGTGGCGTGCCGCAGAGGCGCTCAGGATCACAAAAGAAAAAAGACCTGATTTACTTGATAAGATCAATAAATAATTAGTGAAAGAAGTAATGAAATGGAGGTGAGCTTATGAAAGATGAGAAGAAACGAAAAAAGCACGGCGTCTTTCTTGGAATACTATTTATACTGTGTAATGCAATAGCCGATTATTTCGCTTCGGGTGTCTTATTCAGAATCTTTACCTCAAATAAAAAGGCGGAGCATAATTTCGATACTTGCGCTACGGTGACGCTGTTCAAGCGTCTGAAATCCAAGATAAGACCGGTTGTTGAATATATCAATAAGTCTATTTCGAGGCAGTTTGAGAAATCTTTGGTTCTTAAATTGTTTTATAAGATATCCGGCAGACTTTTCCGAATCCCCGGAAAAACACTTGGGGCATTTACGATAACCTGGAGCATCTACGCCATAATTATCAGCGCTTTCAAGCGTTTCATTCTTCTGATTAATGTTGATATTTACGTTGATATTTTATGCGGTGCTATAGTATTGCTTGCTTCGATCCCTTTGATTTTCACCGAGAAGTCCGTCTCCACTCTTTGTTCCGAAAGCAAAGTAATGTTTTTTGTTCTGACGAAGGTTTTCGGAGTTCCTCCCGAGACTATGAGGACGAACGGTAAAATCACTACTGCTCAAAGCGTAGCAGTCATCTTAGGTATATTATTCGGACTGCTGACATATCTGATCGCTCCGCTTAATATGGTGCTCTGCGTGCTTGCGCTGATCTTGTTTGCGCTGATTCTTGCGTACCCCGAGGGCGGCGTTGTGATATCTATCGGTGTCGCACCGTTTCTCGGCTTATCGTTTGCACCTTCCCGCATTCTTGCGGCGATAGTCTTGTTTACCGCTGTTTCTTACACGTTCAAAATTATAAGAGGAAAAAGGGTTCATAGATTCGGCGTCACGGATTTTGCGTTTTTTGCCTTTTGGGTAGCTGTTCTTCTTGCAGGTGCTGCGCCGAGCGACAGTAACACATTTGAGCACGCGATGCTTTGCTGTGCGCTTATGCTTATCTTCCCGCTTACCGTCAATTTGATGAAGTATAGAAGATGGACCAAAATATGCGCCGGAGCTTTTATTGTTCCCTCCGTTATAGTTGCCTTTATCGGTATAGCACAGTATAGCCTCGGCTTCGCTCCAACGGGCTGGATGGACGAAAGCCTGTTTGGCGGAATATCGTCGAGAGCTGTATCCTTATTCAATAACCCCAATATTCTCGCCGTTTATCTGACTATGGTGTTCCCGTTCGCGCTGACCTTGACGCTAAAGCACAATCTGGCTAAAATGCGTATTTTAGGTTGTATAATATCTGCGTTCCTTGCGGTGTGTACAGTATTTACGTATTCCCGCTCCGCTTGGATAGCTCTTGTTGCGGGAGGAATCCTTTTCGCCGTAATGATCTCGCCTAAGGGGATTCTATGGATATTACCTGCCGCGGCTTCGGTTGTGGGAGCGACGGCTTTGTTCCCTGATACCGTAGGTGCACGAATCAAGAATTTCCTCACTATGGCGGATTCTGCCAATAACTATCGCGTGTCGATATGGAATTCCTCGTGGCAATTGCTTTCTGACGTTTTTGCGGGAGGCATCGGTATGGGCGAGGAAGCGTTCAAGACCGCTTATATCGGCTATGCCACGGGCGGAACGCAGTATGCAATGCATGCACATAGCCTTTATATGCAGATAGTGATACAATTAGGTCTGATAGGGCTTGTTCTGTTTGTTATCTTTTTATTCAATGCTGCGAGAAAATGCTGTTCATCTCTGGTAGTAAACAGATCCGACGCGTTTTTGAGCAGCTCTACGAAAGCTGCTATGGCGGGCGCATCTGCTTTGCTTATTTCGGGTATGTTTGATTATACCTGGTATAATTACCGTGTGTTCTTTATGTTTTGGGCTTTGCTTGGCTTTGCTTGTGCCGCTGCTAATCTCAACGACAGAAGCGGCTCGGAAATATATCTCGGTGCAGAGGAAGAAAGCTTGGCATCGATAACGATACCGATAAGGAAAAGGTCTCAAAAAGTAGATCTTTCCGATATCGAAAAGGAGGTTATGAATAATGACGGAAGAGAAGAAGATTGATAAAGTTAACAAATCGAAGAAAAAAGCCGTCCAGGGAAAAGAAAAGAAAAAACGTGAAGGAATCAATATTCTTGATATACTGATAATCCTTTGCATAACAGCCGTCGTAGCGCTGCTTTTCGCCGTATACTCTCCGTGGAATCTGATCAAAGTGAATTCTGATGACGTTGATGTTATATACACTGTAAGAATTTCGGGTGTACCTTCTGCGTATGCAAGCAATATCAATATCGGCGATAAGGTCAGCGACCCTGACGGATATGAGCTTGGCGCGGTTGCTTCGGCTGTTGAGGTCGAGTCTCATATAATGTATATTTTCGATGCGAACAGCGGCGGAGTCAAGCCGATCGAGCATCCGGATCTCGTTGATCTCGTGGTTACTTTTTCAGCAACTGCCACGGTTAAAGACGACGGATATCTGATCGATGGCAAGAGAATCGCCGTTGAAGGAGTATACGAATTGCTCCTTCCGAATTTTGAGGCAGAGGGAATTTGTATTTCCCTGAGCCAAGAAAACGCTAACGATGCAGGTGGTGCAAAATGAGTAAGCAGATAAATAAAAATAAAATTCGTTTTGCCGCTATGGATGCCGTTGTTCTGATAGTTGTTATTGCTTTGGCTTTAACTTTGATTTTCAGATTTACAACGGACATGAAACTGTTTACCTATAATACTGAAAAGTATGCTGTTACGGTACGCGCTGAAGGCTTGCAGTATACAACTGTCGATATGATCACGCTTTCCGAACCCGTTTATTTTGAAAACGGAGAATATATGGGGCAGGTTCTTTCTTCGCCTACGGTTACTCCGAAGATGGTTTACGAGCTCGGGGCATCAGGGGATCTTATCCCTGCTTATTATCCCAATAATACTTTAGTCGATCTAACGACAAGTATAGAGTGTGATCTCATGACAAGTGACGGTATGCTCGTCACGCAAAACGGCGTTCATATTGCCGTCGGCGTAGTTCTTGAGCTTCATACTCAGACCGTAGATATTACCGTTGAGATCGTGGGTATTGAGAAAATAGAGCAATAAGGTCAACTTTTGTTGTATAAAATAACAACAAAACGCTTTTGCAAATCTTGTATTTTTATTGATAAATTCCATTGAAATTGCACAAAAGAATTGATATAATTATAATGTATCAATTTATTTACGTATTTCACAAATTGAAGGAGTCTTAAATGATCCAGAGAGAAGTTACTATTAACAACAATAGCGGACTGCACGCAAGACCCGCAACCTTCTTTATCCAGAAGGCAAATACTTATAGAAGCGGTGTTTGGGTCGTTAAGGATGACAGAAAGGTCAGCGCAAAGAGCTTGCTTGGCGTGCTTTCTATCGGCATCGCAAAGGGAATGTCTATCACAATCGTTGCTGACGGCGATGATGAAGAGGCTGCAATCAAAGGTCTGGTTGAACTTATCGAATCCGGCTTTAACGACTAAATCAGGATGAACAAGAGGGTGGGAGTTTTAGCTTCCGCCCATTTGTTTAGGTGAAAGTATGAACGAAAGAGAAAATCACGCCTCAGAGCGTATGAAAAAGCTTCACGCGGAGGCAATGCAATTGCCGGAACGCCCCGGAGTGTATATTATGAGGGATTCCTCCGACAAGATTATTTACGTCGGCAAATCCCGCAATCTTAAAAACCGAGTTTCACAGTATTTCGGTAACAACGTCAAGAATGCAAAGACCGCGCGGATGGTCTCATCCGTCCGCCGCTTTGAGTGCATCCATTGTGATACCGAAATAGAAGCGTTGACTCTCGAAAATACACTCATAAAACAGCATACGCCGAGATATAACATCAGATTGAAGGATGCAAAGTCCTATCCTTATATCAAGCTGACGGGTGAGGAATATCCGCGATTGATAATGACGCGCAAGCGTCTTGATGACGGCGGTCGCTACTTCGGACCCTATTCGGGAACGCAAAGCGTTTTTTCCGTTATCTCGCTGATGAACAAAACCTTCGGTCTTTATTCGTGCAAGAAAAAATTCCCCGCCGATTTCGAAAAGACAAGACCTTGCATCAACTATCAGATGGGCTTTTGCCCCGGCGTTTGTACGGGTAAGGTTACGAAGAAGGATTATGCCGAACGTGTTTCAGCGGTCGCCGAGGTTCTTCGCGGTAACACCGCAAAGGTCCGCAGAAGCCTTGAGGAAGAAATGCTTCGATGTGCTGAGGAAGAGCAGTACGAAATGGCGGCAAGGTGCAGGGATGCTATTGAGGCTTTGCGCAAGCTTTCCGAAAAGCAAAAGGCTGTCGCTTCTCCCGGTACCGACAGAGACGTTATAGGCGTTTATGAGGACGGCGCAGTAACGATGCTCTGTATCCTCCGCGTCCGAGACGGTTCTCTTAACGATAAACTCGAATTTCCTCTTGCCGGCGACGTAATTGCAGACAATTCCGCGATGATATCTCTGCTTTTCGAGCATTACAAAATGTCGGAGGATATTCCGGAGAAAATCCTTTTGGGACTCGATTGCACAGCAGACGAAATGATCTTCCTTGCTGATTTGCTTTCCTCTCTCAATCAGCGTAAGATAGATATCTCGAAGCCCGTTATAGGCGACAATAAAAAGCTTTGTGAGCTAGCTGCAGAGAACGCAAAGCAGGCGGCTATGAAATATATTCGCGATAACGAAAAGACTGACGAAGCCGCAGTAATGCTCGCGTCGTTGCTTTCGCTTGAAGTTGTTCCTTACAGAATAGAAGCGTATGATATATCTAACATCGGAAGTGAGCATATTACCGCCGGTATGATCGTCACCGAGGGCGGAAAGTTTGCCAAGAGCGATTACAGATCGTTTAAGATCTCAACAACCGAGGGTCAGGATGACTACGGCGCATTGCGCGAGGCATTGACGAGAAGATTAAAGTATCTTCTGCCCGATAGCGACGGTAAAGATAAAAACGCATCGTTTTCGGCTTTCCCCGATCTTATTTTGCTCGACGGCGGCGTTAATCATCTTTCCGTGGCTATTGACGTTATGGCAGAGCTCGGAGTTCACGTTCCGGCTGCGGGTATGGTCAAGGACGAATTCCACAAAACGCGTGCTCTCGTCGCCTTTGACGGCGAAAACTATTGCGAGATCAATATAGCGAAACAGCGCGAGCTTTTTGTATTCATTTATAAAATCCAAGAAGAAGTACACCGCTATTCGATCGGAAGAATGACTCAGGCGAAGCGTAAGACGGTTAAGACCTCGTCGCTTACGAAGATCGAGGGCATCGGTCCTTCCAAGGCCAAAGCCTTGCTCGCGGCTTTCGGAGGCTACAACGGTGTCAAAAACGCATCTGCCGAGGCTTTGAGATCCGTCAAGGGGATAAACTCAACCGACATTTTGCGTATACGCGCTTATTTTGATAAGAAAACGGAGGAATAATTATGAGAATTATTACCGGAAGTGCGAGAGGGGTAAACCTTATCACTCTTGACGGCGAGGCGACGCGTCCAACCGCCGCGCGCACCAAAGAAGCGATATTTTCTATGATACAGTTTGATATAGAAGGCAGAAAGGTTCTCGACTTGTTTTCGGGCTCGGGACAGCTTGCGCTTGAAGCTCTCTCGAGAGGAGCAACCGAAGCTGTTATGTGTGACTCGTCACGCGAGGCTGTGGCAATAATGAAGATGAATGCTGAAAAGACGCGTCTTGCTCCTAAATGCCGAATCAATCTTTGCGATTCAAATGCAATGATCGGCAGACTTGGAGAAGAGAAGTTCGATATAGTTTTTCTCGATCCTCCTTATGCCTTGAAATTGATCCCTAGCGTACTGAAAAAGCTTATCGAATGCGGGAAACTGAAAAGCACCTCTACCGTCGTGTGTGAAACCGCAGAGGAGAGCGACGTGTTTGCGGGCGAACCTGCACTTGCCGATAAATTCACGGTAAAGCGCGCATCAAGATACGGCGCGGCATTCGTCACAATCCTTATCCCCAAGGAGGACGCGGTATGAGAATAGCGATAGTTCCCGGAAGCTTCGATCCTATGACTCTCGGTCACAAGGACGTCGTTGAAAGGGCGGCAAAGCTCTTTGACAGGGTGATCGTCGCCATTATGATAAATCCCGATAAAACTGGTAAATTTACCTTTTCCGAAAGAAAGAGAATTGCGGAATTAACGCTTTCCGATATTCCTCAAGCGTCGGTCATAACCGCTGACGGATATCTCGCTGATCTTGCCGCCGCACTGAAGGCTGTTGCGATCGTCAAAGGTGTGAGGAATACCGAGGATTTTGAATATGAGCAGAATATGGCTGAGTTTAATCACGATCGCAATCCGATAACGGAAACCGTATATCTCCCCGCATATTCAAGCCTCGCGGATATCAGCTCGACTTACGCGAGAAAGCTTATAGAAGAAAAACTTCCCCTTGAGGGAGTCATCGCAGATGAAGCGATAGAATATATTAAGGAACTGAACAAGTAAGATGCAGATTACCGAATACAGAATCAAGGCTCCCGTTCAAAGAAATCTTAAAGCGGCATTTATCGCCGATAACCACGATAAGCCCTACCGCGCGATCGTGGACCGCATCAAAGAAGCGGGCGTCGACGTGATATTGTGCACGGGTGATATTATCTACGGTCACGACGATACGGTGAAAAATTCATTTGATATGTTCAATGAGCTCAAAGTTATCGCGCCTGTATTTATGTCGCTTGGAAATCACGAGGGAGGCGCGGTAAAAAAGGTACGGGATTTTTGCAGAGAAAACGGAATCACTCTTTTAGAAGACGCATACACGGAATTCGAGGGTATAAAGATCGGAGGCCTCACTTCCGGTCTTATCGTCAACGACGAGCCCGTAACCGAGCACCACTTGGAAATGACGCCTCCGCCTAATCTCGAATGGCTTGCGTCATTTGCAAAGCTTGACGGCTATAAGCTTCTGCTTAATCATCATCCTGAATATTATCCCGAATATATCAGAGCTCTCAATATTGACCTCACGCTTTCGGGTCACGCTCACGGAGGGCAGATACGAATCTTCGGAAAAGGTTTGATCGCACCCGGTCAGGGATTCTTTCCTAAATATACGTCGGGAATGCACGATGGCAGACTCATCGTAAGCCGCGGCTTGGCGAATAACGCCCCTCCGATCCCGCGACTCTTTAACAGCACAGAGCTTATTTTTATTGAATTTTATAACTAAAAGAAAAGATCGCCCGCTTCAAGCGGACGGTCTTTTTGTTATTTAACAGTAGCGTAGAGATTGAGATCCCACGCGGGAATATAAGGATATCTGCGAATATAAAGCTTATATTCGGGACAAATGTCGTGAAGCTGAAGTATCAGAGCGTGGAGGTCTTCGGTTCTGTGGTAGATCGAGATAAGAAGATCGGGGCGGTATTTGCTTATTATCTCGCGGCTGCCCTCAAGAGCCTCCTTTTCTGCGCCCTCTACGTCGTATTTAATGTAATCAACTCCGTCAACAAAGACGCTGTCAAGAGCGATAGCGTTTACTTCAACGCGACGCTTTGAAATCCCGTTCTCCGCAAGTCCCGAGTTTCTGTTTCCGCTGTCATCAAAAAACAACGTCGTGCCTTCGTTCCAAGCCGCCGCATTTATGGGAATAACCTTCTCTTTGCCCTCGGCAAAAGCGGAAAGCTTTCGGAAATTTCTTCTGTCGGGCTCGAGAGAATATATCTTCTCGGCGTGAGGACAACGGTTCAATATTTCCTCGGCAGTATCGCCGTTATAAGCACCAATGTCACCGATAATGCGGTATTGATCAAAATGCAAAAGCTCCTCTAAAACCGTGTCGGGAGCATCGGATGTGGATTGCAGAATATCAAGCCTTCCCGTTCTTCTGAAATCGATCACGCCCCTGAACACCTCTTTCGATCTTTCGTCCGAAAGCAGAGAATATGCTTTTTTGATATTTTCACTATACTTGCGCTCAAATTCCTCGCAGAAAACGTTATCGCCTCTTACGGGCACGTCGGGAATGTAGGTTTCACATTCATCCGAAACCCTCGCAATGGCGTCCATTACGTCGGGCAATGAGGACGCGAAGGCCACGAGCACGATTATATTATCTTTGCCGTATTTCTCTTTGACCTGAGAGAAGCTTAATACCGTCTTGCCGTGAAATTTCTGCCCGCGCACGAAGCCGTCGCTTGCAAAAAAGTCGGAGATCTCGATTCCGTAACGTTCGCAAACGCCGAGTATTTTATCCCCACCGTTGCCCATTCCGTACATCACGATCTTTTTATTGCTTGACGATAGATATTGCCAGAGATCCATTTATAGCTCCTTAAATGATTTTCGCGTTAATTATATCATATTTTTTGAAACAAATCAAGTTAAAGTGCGCATCCGAAGCATAAATTTTCCCGATCCGTCATAAGAATTACCAAAGATTATTTTTTCGGAGGAAGTAGTATGACTGACACAAACATATATAAGGATATAGCCGGGCGTACGGGCGGTGACGTATATATAGGCGTAGTCGGACCCGTTCGATCGGGAAAATCGACCTTTATCAAGAAATTTATGGAATCGCTCGTCCTTCCCAATATAGCGGAAGGATATGAGAGGGATCGCGCAAGAGATGAGCTTCCGCAGAGCGCGGCGGGTAAGACGGTTATGACGACCGAGCCAAAGTTCATACCCGATGAAGCCGTCGAAATCACGCCCACGGGCGCAGGTAAGCTTCGCGTAAGGATGATAGACTGCGTCGGTTATATGATCCCCGAAGCTATGGGAATATTTGAAGAAGGTCAGCCGCGTATGGTCAGAACCCCATGGAGCGAAGAGCCCGTACCTTTTATCAAAGCGGCAGAGGAGGGCACGCATCGCGTTATCCGCGATCATTCAACGATCGGAATGGTCATCACATCCGACGGAACGATCGGTGAGATATCCAGAGATTCATACGTCGGGGCGGAGGAGAGAGTTATTCGCGAGCTTAAAGCGATCGGCAAGCCCTTTGCAGTGATACTTAATTCCGCAAAACCGAATTCCGAAGAAGCTATGAATTTGGGACACGAGCTTGAAAGAAAATACGGCGTACCCGTAGCGCTTGTCAGCTGTCCCGAGCTCGATGGCGAGGATATCAATCATATTCTCGAAATGGTTCTAAACGAATTTCCGATTTCCGAGGTACGCGTCAACCTTCCGCTGTGGACGAAGTCGCTTCCCGAAAATCATCATATTATGACGAGCATTTGCGAAAGCGTCCGCGCGTGCGCAGAAAAAGCTGATAAAATCGGTTCTCTTACGGCTGCTTTTGAGTCGTTTTCGGATAACGAATATATCAGCGAGGCTGAGTTGACCGAGATCGACCTCGGTACGGGCAAAGCTACGGTGACCGTAAATCTCGCCGACGATCTGTTCTACGTAACACTCGGAGAGCTCAGCTCTTTTGAAATAAATGATGAAAGCGAGCTTCTGCCCCTCCTTTGCGAGCTTGCAGAGATCAAACGCAAGTACGATAAGGTTGCAGAAGCGTTAAACGACGCGGAGGAGCGCGGATACGGAATCGTAATGCCCGATGTTTCCGAGCTGAGACTTGAGGAGCCCGAGATAATACGTAAGCAAAACGGCTACGGCGTCAAGCTTTCTGCATCCGCGCAGTCGATCCACATGATAAGAGCCAATATTGAAACCGAGATTAATCCCATGGTTGGCTCAGAGCAGCAGTCCGAGGATCTTGTCAAATATCTCCTCCACGAGTTTGAGGAATCTCCCGCAAGTATATGGGAATCCAATATTTTCGGCAAATCCCTCTACGAGCTCGTAAACGAAGGACTTCATTCCAAGCTCGAGCATATGCCCGACGATGCAAGAACGAAGCTTTCGGAAACTTTAGAGAGGATCATCAACGAGGGCAGCGGAGGACTCATCTGCATACTTCTTTAATAGAGAAAACACGCTTATGTCGGTCGGGCATAAGCGTGTTGCTGTTATATAATATTTTTATCAACGAAGATAAGGTTACCGTCGGCATCGGTGTCGACAATAGCGAGAGAATAAAGATTTATTCCCGCGGCACGGATCTTGTCGCCGCCGGGCTGGAATGCTTTCTCAATGCATATACCTGCGCCGACCACGGTTGCGCCCGCCTGATTGACTATGTCGATAAGACCTCGAAGAGCCTCTCCGTCCGCAAGAAAGTCGTCAATGATAAGAACACGGTCACACTCGGAAATATAATTTTTATCGACTCGAACGTCGAAAACAGTTCCCTTGGTAAAGGATCTTACGAGCGAAGAATAAGTTTCGCCGGTAACGTTTTTGGATTGAGATTTCTTTGCAAACAGTACGTCGACACCAAAATATCTTGCCGCAAGACAAGCAATGCCAATTCCCGATGCCTCAACCGTGAGGATCAAGGTAGGCTTTACGTCCTTGAAACGCTCGTAAAACTGCTTTCCGATCGCATCAATGAGCGAAATATTCATTCTGTGATTCAAAAAATTGGAAACTATAACGACACCGCCGGGCTTTATCGTGGCGTCGGACATTATTTTATCTTTGAGTAACTTCATAGTTGTGAACCTCTTGATGAAAATTATGTAAATATTATACTACATAATTCGCCGCAGGTAAAGAGGTTATCAAGAAAAAATTGCTTTTTTATCAAAAAATGTTGCATTAACGGGTAAAATGTGATAAAATATTTGTATTATAAAATAAAAAGAGTCTTTGGTACGGTTATGTAAAATGAATATAGGTGAAAAAATTAAAGATATTCGCTGTGCAAAGATGATGACACAGCAGGAGCTCGCGGGAGAGTTTATAACGAGAAATATGCTCAGCCGCATCGAAAACGGATTCGCACTGCCTTCTATTCCCACGCTTATCTATATAGCTGAAAGATTGGGAGTTCCTGCGGGATATCTGCTTGCCGATGAAAGCGAAGAATTTCATTACAGAAAAAAAGCGGGAATGCCCGATATCAAGAGTGCGTATTCTGCGGGGGATTGGGAAATCTGCCGCGATCTTTGTGATAATCTTGACGGCTCGGACGATGAGATAAAGTACGTTTCCGCGCTTTGCCTCTATAATCAAGCTAAAGATTGCTTCAATGCGGGTAAGCTTAGGGCAGCCGCAGAGCTTTTTGACAGCTTTAAGCGCGAATGTGAGGACGTTATCTATCCTATCGCAAATCTGATAGGCGAAAGCGATACGTATCTCTTATGCATTGCGTCTGTTTCCACATCGTTGGTAGCCGATATCGAAACTTCAAACGCACCGTCGGCGCGTTCCTTGTCGGATGCTTTCTGCCGATATTTCCTATTGCTGACAAATATAAACGACGGAGATAACGCACAGTGGGATTTCATTCTTTCGGACGATGAAGATTCCGTTATTTACGAAGACCATCTGAACGCTAAAATCAAGATGAAGCTCGGACGCTTCTCGGAAGCTTATCATTTACTCAAAAAGCTCTTGTCGTCCGATTATAATATTCCCGAGCCTGTGCTCTATTTTATATTCACCGACCTTGAGGTCTGCTGCCGCGAGCTTTCAGATTACAGAGGGGCTTATGAATATTCGGCAGACCGAACGGGTATGTTCGAAAAATTCCTCGGATAAGTGATGAGTAACAAGGTTAAGATTCTTTTCTGCGTCTGTCTTGCTTTTTTGACGGTTTTATCATTCTCGGGATGCGTTGAAAGATTTGTCGGAGAAGAAACCGATTATTCAACGGGAGAGGTTTTAACTCCCGAAATGATCGAATCTATCTTTGAAGCAATATCAACGCCGGTAACCGATAAATATCCGTCGGAAACCGCCGAGGACGGCAGCCTGATTTTATATTGGCTCGAAAACGGTTCGGTATGGCATATCAGCTTGAATTGCGCAAGTATATCAAAAGCCGAGCCGCAAAATCTACGATCGGGCGATATTGCTGACGCGCTTGAAGCGGGCAAGGAACGCGGATGTAAGATATGTGCAAAGGACTTTGAGATTGAAACCGAATCCGCTTTGGTCTCCGATACGACAGCTGTGATCGCCGAAGCCTCAACGCAAGAAAAATACAGCAAGGAATACGATTTAAACGGAAATCTTATCGTGTATTGGGTAAAGAACGGAAGTGTATGGCACGTCAGTTCAAAATGCTCAAGCCTGTCGAAGTCTTCCTCTGCGGATGTTCTAAGCGGTACAGAGGCGGATGCGCAAGCAAGCGGAAAAGAACGCGCTTGCAAAATATGTTCTGATGAAAACTAAAAATGAGGTGAAACTTATGAAAAAAATTGTATTATTTATTCTCGTACTTGCTATGACCTTGAGTACGGTTGTCTTCAGCGGATGTGAAAACGAAGAACCTGTTGAATCGACCGAGGCCTTGGTCGAAACCGTACCGGAAACCGAGCCCGCTCCCACGACAGCTGTTCTCTTTGATATGGACGCGATGCACTATACCCTCGTGCGCGGTACCTATGCGGAAGCCATTGCAATAGATGCGGTCAAGGATATTGCTGCCGCATTCAGAGAGCGCTCTAAAGGTGAATGGAACACTTCGATAAAGGATGATTTCGTTACGGGACAGAAAAGGGATGACGTTTTCGAGATTGAAGGCAAGGAGATCCTGGTCGGAATCACCAACCGCAAGGAGTCGCACGACGTTTATGCAACCTTGAAGAAGGACGAGTTTGTTATCAAATTCGTTGGAGATAAGCTTATCATTCTCGGTTTTGACGAATATGCGACTGCCGCAGCAGTTGCGCTCTTTATCGAAACTTATTTGCCGAGAGGAGGTGTCGACACTCTCGAGATCGGTCTTGATATCGAAATCAAGGGAGAGTCGAGTCTTCGCAAGATCGCTGTAAACTCCGAGGCTAAATACAGAATAATGACCTGGAATCTCGGTTGTATGGTCAGCGCAGACAAAAAGGGCGAGGCGGAATGTATTGATATTATCACAAGATACCTCCCCGATATCATCGGTCTGCAGGAATGTAACAACGAGGTACATACCAAGGTGCTGAACAATCTTCCCGATTTTTATGCGTTTGCCAATAAAAAGCATAATAATTCGTCTACTGTCAACTACACGCCCATTATGTATAACACTCAGCTGTTCAAGCTGGTAAAATCCGATGTCGTATGGCTTCGCGGAAGATACACGGGTACCAATACCAAATCGCTCAGCTGGGCTGTTTTGGAGGATAACGATGGCGTAAAGTTTGCGTTGATCAATTACCACGGCGCAGTTTGCTCCAACAGCTACAAGGGCTTTGAAAACTTCACCTCCGCGCAGCTTACCGAGCAGGCAACTACCTGGAAGCTCGATAACGTAGTTCAGGTCCTTGAAATCAAGCAGGCGATCATTGCTGAATTCGGTAATATTCCGATAATGGTATCGGGTGATAACAACTTCAACAGCTCCTCGCAGCCCTACAAGAATCTTACCGCAGACGGCTTTACCGACGCAGAGCTCACCGCAAGAATCGAGCGTATGACGGGATATAAGACCAGCTACAGCTACGGTAGCGTACCCGGGGACGGACTCAGCATCGACCACGTTTTCGGTATCAACGGCGTTGATTTCGTTGCTCACGGAATAGTCCGCGGTACCGACGTATGGAAGGCATCCGACCATTGCCCGGTATTCGTTGACTTTAACCTTACAAAATAAAAAAGATAACGAGAAGCGTCTTTGCGATGCTTCTCGTTTTTCTTTATCTTTTGTTTTTCGTATTGGTTTTTTCAGACAATCTGCGATCCTCAACGATTGCGGACTTTACACGCTTGTTAATCAACGCGTACATTAATACGCCTACGACGTAAATGAACGCTATCAGTGCGAATCCCATGAAATTTCCCGATCCGCTTTCAAGCTTGGCGGGGAGGATAAGGAATAAAAATGCACCGCAAACGGTAATAGTGGCGTGAAGTATCCAACGAAGCGCGCCATCGATGTTTTTATAAGTTACGAGAGTATTTGCCGCCGCGAAGAGCAAGCAGAAGGGGTAAATAAAAAGTATTCTTTTCGGGTCAAGCGAGATCAGCTCCTCCCCCGAATTTCCGAACATAACGAGCAGGCTGAATATTATCGTAGCAACTGTAAAATAAATTGCCGATCTGACCGATGCGGTCTTGCAAAACTTTTTCATAATACGTTCCTTTGACATAATTGTACTAATGCTATAATAATACCACGAAATTATTACAAATGCAAGTAAATTTATGAAATGTTTTTCAAAAAGTCGCAATATTTATGCATTTGATGAATATTTTTGTGAATATTTCAAATTTTATTCACTCAAAATGTTGACTATTTAATATTTTTGAGTTATAATATATATATTATGGATTAATTTGCCCAAATGCAAATATTCACACCTTTGGAGGATCTAAAATGACAAGAAGAGAAGCGCGCGAGGTGGCGCTCGAATTACTTTTCGAAATGGGATTTAGAAGCGACGATGCGCCCGAAACTATTCTTGAGAGAGCGTGCGAAATGCGCGAAACCGAGATCAACGATTTTGGCAAGCGTATCTATTTCGGCGTTTGCGAAAACCTTGAGTTTATCGACGGTCTTATGGAAAAGTATTCAAACGGATGGAAAAAGACGAGAATATCTCCCGTTTCCAAGGCTGCAATCAGACTTGCGATTTTCGAAATGTATTTCTGTGAGGATATTCCCGATACCGTTTCCATCAACGAAGCTATAGAGCTTATCAAGAAGTATGACGACAGCGAAACTGTTCGTCCTTTCGTAAACGGTGTTCTTAACGCAGTGCTTAAGGAAAAGAACGCCGGAGGCAATAATTAATGCTTTTCTGCGGAATCGATACGAGCAATTACACAACTTCGGTAGCTTTGTGCGACGAGTGCGGCAGGATACTGGCAAATATCAAATATCCCCTACCCGTCAAGCAGGGAGAAAGAGGACTCAGACAGTCCGATGCCGTCTTTGCTCATATTAAGAATCTGCCCGCGGCAACCGCTGACCTGCATAGAGTTCTCGAGGAGACGGGTGATAAGATCACGGCGGTAGCGGTTTCAACACAGCCGAGAGACGAGGAGGGCTCGTATATGCCCTGCTTCCTTTCGGGAATATCTGCGGCTGAAATGCTGGCGGTAGGTGCTGATGCTCCGCTGTACCGCACCTCGCATCAGCAAGGTCATATTATGGCGGCTTACGCGACTTCGGGCGCGGAGGAAGCTCGCTTGCTTGAAGAATACGGAAGATTCATTGCCTTCCACGTTTCGGGCGGAACGACCGAATGCGTTCTCGTAGAACGTGAAAACGAGGGCTTCCGCATAGAATTGCTCGGCGGTACCGCTGACCTTAATGCGGGTCAGGCTATCGACCGTATAGGCGTTGCGCTCGGTTTGAAATTTCCCTGTGGACCGGAAATGGAAAAGCTTGCTTTGAATTATTCGGGCGAGAAGTTGAACGCAAAGATCTCCGTCCGGGACAACCTTTGCAATCTCTCGGGACTTGAAAACAATTCCGTCCGCATGATAAATTCGGGTGCTGCCGCTGAGGCGGTGTGCCTCTATACTTTTACCTTCATCGCCAAAACGCTCTCTAAGCTTGCGGAAAATGCCCGTGCGGCGCACGGAGATCTCCCCATTGTATGGGCGGGCGGTGTAATGAGCAATTCGATTATCAAAAAGCAGTTGTCGAAGCTTGGTAACGTCTACTTTACCGAACCGCAGTATTCCGCGGACAACGCTGTCGGCGTGGCTTTGATCTGCAGAAAGAAATATATGAACGAAACGGGCAACCGAAATGATGAATGACGCTTTTTCGGTAACACAACTGAACGAATACGTAAAGGCGCTTATCGATTCCGATGAGGTGCTTCAGGCGGTCGCCGTTTGCGGTGAGATATCAAACTTCAAGAATCATTACGCAACGGGGCATCTCTACTTCACGCTCAAGGACGAGAAATCACTCGTCAAGTGTGTTATGTTCGCGCGCGATGCGTCAAGATTACGCTTTGAGCCTCAAAACGGAATGACAGTAAGCGTGTGGGGAAGAGTATCGGTATTCCCTCGCGACGGAGCGTATCAGCTATACGCGGGATTTATGTCGCCGATAGGCATCGGTGACAAATTTGCTTCCTTCGAGATGCTTAAAGCAAAGCTTTTGGAAGAAGGCTTGTTTGATCCCGATAAGAAGAAATCTATCCCCGCCTTCCCTAAGCGCATAGGAATCGTAACCTCTCCCACAGGCGCGGCGATCCGCGATATGGTCAATATTCTCGGCAGAAGATGGCCGATTGCAGAGCTTGAGCTTTACCCCGCGCTTGTTCAAGGCGTATCCGCTCCTATGAGCTTATGCGACGGAATCGAATATTTCAATCAAAGAAATAATGTTGACGTCATTATAATCGGCAGAGGCGGCGGATCGGGTGAAGATCTCGATGCCTTTAATTCCGAAATGCTTGCCCGCACGATCTTTGAGTCCGATATTCCCGTAGTTTCTGCTGTAGGTCACGAAACCGATACCTCTATATCCGATTACGTAGCTGATCTGCGTGCGCCGACTCCATCTGCGGCAGCCGAGCTTGTTGTTCCCAATATTAGTGATTACGCCCTGAAGCTCAGCTCGCTTCTTACAACGGTGCGCGGTATAGTCGCAAAGGATATTGAGAATAAAGAAAAGTTCCTCGGCTCGCTATCGCGCTCCAAGGTTCTGACAAACCCTATCGCCAATATCGAGATAAGAGAAGACGAGCTCTCGTATTTGAGTCAAAAGCTCGATTCGCTTTACCGCGCCACGGTTTCTGAAAAGGAATCCGTTTTCGGTAAAAATCTGGCAAAGATAAATGCCTTAAATCCCCTCGCGGTTCTTTCGCGCGGCTATTCCATAGTTCAAAAGGACGGAGCGGTTGCGTCATCCGTCTCGGAATTAAACGTGGGAGACACTGTTTCGGTACGCTTTGAGGACGGTAATATCGACGCCGCCGTTACTGGGGTAAATAAATTTAGTGAGAATATAACAAATGAGTAAGAAAGATTTCTCTTTTGAAGAGGCGATGGTTCGCCTTGAGGAAATAGTAAGAATACTTGAAGGCGGAAAGACTTCGCTTAACGATTCCATGAAGCTTTACGAAGAGGGCGTTGCCCTTGTGCGTGAGGCTAACGAATTGCTTTCAAAGGCGAAGCAGAAGCTTATCATCGTCAACGGAGAGGAAGCGCAATGAATAAAGAATTAGCCGCGGCGCTTGCGGAGAATTCCCGCGCCGTCGACCTCGCGGTGGACGGTATTTACAGCGTGTTTTCGGATAGTGATACCGAAGAGGTACGAAATGCCGAATTATACAGCCTTACTGCGGGTGGAAAAAGAATAAGAGCCTTTCTCGTCAATGAATTTTGCCGCATTTGCGGTGGCTCGACCGAAGCGTCGATGCCCCTTGCGGCGGCGATCGAAATGATGCATACCTTTTCACTTATCCACGACGATCTTCCTTGTATGGATAATGACCATATGCGCCGCGGGAAACCCACCTCTCATAAGGTTTTCGGCGAGGCTACCGCGCTTCTTGCGGGCGACTCGCTCGTTATCAGATCTTTTTTGACGATCGCGGAAAACAGCAAAATGCCTCCGCATCTTGCTTTGAATGCGATCGGAATTTTGGCAGAAGCCACCTGCAGCGAGGGTATGATCGGCGGTCAGATCATAGATCTTCGCGGCGAAAAGGAAGAGCTCGATTTTGATACTCTTCTCAAGCTTCACAGCAAGAAAACAGGCGCGCTCATCATCGCAGCTGCAAAGCTCGGATGCATAGCCGCAGGCACGGATAAAGGCGATCCCCGCTACAACGCCGCAGTAGAATATGCAAGAGCCATCGGTCTTGCTTTTCAGATCGTAGACGATATACTCGACGCTACCTCCTCCCTCGAACAGCTCGGCAAAAACGTGGGCGTTGATAAGGATAGAAACAAGACGACCTTCCTCTCCTTTATGACAGTCGAAAGAGCGCGCGAATACGCTCGCGAGCTTACGGAAAAGGCAAAATCGGAGCTGTCGGTATTCAATGACCGTATTATCCTCTGTGAGCTTGCAGATTACTTATTGACGCGCGACAAATGATAAGAGTAGACGTTTACCTCGTTTCGGAGGGATATTCCAAAAGCCGCGAATCGGCGCAGAAGTCGATCGAAGCCGGCTTGGTAGTGATCGACGGCAAGCCTGTAAAAAAGCCGAGCGAAAAGATTGACGAAACTCTTGAGCATTCCGTATCTTGCGAAAATACGATAGCTTACGTCGGACGCGGCGGGTTAAAGCTCGAGGCCGCATTGGACGCCTTCGGTATCGACCCGTCGGGCAAGATCTGCTTTGACGTCGGTGCATCCACCGGCGGCTTTACCGATTGCTTACTTAAACGCGGTGCGGAGCGAGTTTATGCGATCGACTCGGGCAGGGATCAGCTCGCCAAGGAGTTGAGAGCAGACGAACGCGTAATTTCACTCGAGGGAATGAATGCGAGATTCCTCAATTTCGACAGCGTAGGCAGCTACGCAGATATGATAGTTATGGACGTCTCCTTCATTTCGCAGACCCTCATCCTCCCGCGCTTTCAAATGCTTTTGAATGAGTTCGGAGAGGTCGTAACCTTGATCAAGCCTCAGTTTGAATGCGGAAGAGAAGCGCTTGGCAAGGGAGGAATCGTAAGAAAGCCCGAACACCGTTTGAGCGCGGTTAGGCGCGTTGTCGCCGTCGCGGAAGAAAACGGATTGTATCTCCACGGCTTGATAAGATCGCCCATCGAAGGTGGCGACGGAAACGTAGAGTTCCTTGCGCGATTTACAAAAGATAAGAACACTTTGTCCAATGAGATCATCCTCGGCAGAGTTGATTATAAATAAAATTTTCTTCGGTATTTAGGAGAAAAAGATGAAAACTATTACAATCACAACAAATTACAAAATACAGGAAAAGGCAGACGTAGCCGCAGAGGCGGCGTCGCGCTTTCTCGCGCTCGGCGCAAAACTCTTGCTGCCGACTTACGCTCGCGGTATTATCGATGAGGGCGAGGGCGTCAGATTCGTGTCACCCGACAGAATGTACGATAACGTAGATCTCGTCGTAGTAGTAGGCGGTGACGGAACAGTGCTTGAGGCAGCTCGCAGAGCCGCTCCTCGCGATATTCCGATCCTTGGTATTAATAAGGGCAGACTCGGATATATGACCTCTCTTGAGGTCAGCGAGATGGACTTGATAGAAAAGGTCATGTCGGGAGATTATTATTTTGAAGACCGCATGATGCTTGATATCGAGTTAAGGCATAACGGCAAGCCGCTTTACGTAAGCCGTGCGCTCAACGACGCCGTTATTTCAAACGGCTCTATCGCGCGCATAGTAGATATGCAAGTAAAAGCGGACGGAAAAAACGTGGGTACATACCGCGCAGACGGTTTGATCATAACCTCTCCTTCAGGGTCTACCGCGTACTCCTTGTCCGCGGGCGGTCCGATCCTTGCACCGAACTCTCCCGTTATCTGTGTTACGCCGATTTGTCCCCACTCCTTCAAGGACAGACCTATCGTCTTCTCGGATAGCTCGGTCATCGAGGTCAAGAATATTTGCGACAGAGAGCCCTATCTCTATCTGACTATCGACGGAAGAATCAACATCAGGGTTATGCGCAATCAGACGGTGCGCGTTTCCAAATCAGATAAGGTCGCAAAGCTCTTACGCGTCAAGGAGCATAATTTCTATGAAGATCTTTGCTCAAAGCTTGGATCTATATAACGTATAAAGGGGATCTGTGCTATAATGAAAAATTTGCGTCAGGAAAAGATCATTGCATTGATCACAAGATATGAGATAGAAACTCAAGAGGACTTAATCGGTATGCTCCGCAAGGAGGGCTTTCAGGTCACTCAGGCAACCGTTTCAAGAGACATCAGAGAACTGAAGTTGACAAAGGTTTTAACGGGGCGCGGTTCGTACAGATATACCGTTCCTGCTCCGAGCGATGTAATTCCTTCTATCAAGTTCAATCGCGCGCTGGTAAGCTCGATCATCGGTGTCGATTACGCAATGAATAATATTGTTGTCAAAACCTACCCCGGACTTGCAACTGCCGTTGCTACAGGACTTGATTCTATAGATTCAAACGATATTCTCGGATGCGTTGCGGGCGATGATACGATCATTATGGTTGTCAGAAGCGAGGCAGCAGCCAAGGATCTCAGCGCGAGAATTCACGCTCTGCTTGACACCATATAATTGAGGATACGATATGCTGAAATCGTTGCATATTCAAAATATGGCGGTTATCCGAGATCTTGAAATAGAGTTTAACGATGGACTTTCGGTGTTCACGGGTGAAACCGGAGCAGGTAAGTCCGTTATAACCGACAGTATTAATTTTTTAGTATGTAATAAAATAGCGCGCGATCTGCTTAGAAGCGGGGAGAAGAAGGCACTTGTGAGTGCCGTGTTCTCTGAGCTTTCGGAAAAATCGGTTGATTCTTTGCACGAGTTGGGGTTTGAGACTAATGATTCCGAAATCACGCTCGAAAGGTCGCTTACGAGTGAAGGAAAATCTGTTTGCCGAATTGACGGCAGAGGAGTTACTCAGCAGCTGATGCGACGGGTCGGAGCGCTCCTTATTTCGATACACGGTCAGCACGATAGTCTAAGGCTTGCCGACGAAAACGAACGATTTGAGCTTATAGATACTTTCGCAAAGACCGATGATAAATTATGCGCATATCGCGAAAAATATTATAATTGGAAGCAACTGAAGTCGGATATTTCCGCGGTGCGTAAAAATTCTCTTGAGCTTTTGCGTATGAAGGATATGCTTGAATTTCAAATCAAAGAGATTTCTTCCGCAAAGTTAAAAAACGGCGAGGAAGACGAGCTCGTCAGGGAACGCGAAAAGCTTAGGTCTGCAGAGCGAATAAAAAAGCATACGGACGCCGCGGCAAGAACTCTTTGTACTAATGAAAAGGGAATTACTGCATCTTCGTTGGCTTTGCACGCCGCAGAAGCTGTTGCCAAGGTTGCCGACGTTGTACCCGAATTTTCCGAGCTTGCCGCGAGACTGCGAAGCTGTACTTACGAGCTCGATGATATTGCTTCGGAATTGCTGCAAATCGTCAAGGATTCCGACCTCGACAGTGATCCCGGCAAACGACTTGACGAGATCGAGTCAAGACTTGCGCTGATAACCCGACTGAAAAGAAAGTACGGCAGCACGGTTGACGAGATCATCGAATTCGGCGAAAAGGCAAAACGCGATCTTGATACGATTGAAAACTCCGACGGCAGAATTGAAGAATTATCGGCACAGGAGGCAAGGATCAGATCGGAGCTTAACGGTATAGCAAAGGAAATAACTTCTGCGCGTTCGGCGGCTTCAATGGTCATTGAAAAAGAGGTTTGTGAAATACTGCACTTCCTCGATATGCCGAAGGTCAGGTTTTCCATCACCGTTTCCGAGTGTGAGGATTTCAATGATTACGGCAAGGACATGGTTGAATTCTTGATTGCCGCAAATCCCGGTGAACCCCTGTTGCCTCTATCAAAATCAGCCTCGGGCGGTGAGCTCTCAAGAGTGATGCTCGCTATAAAATGCGCCGTCGCGGGAGCCGATTCCATATCGACCTTGATATTCGATGAGGTTGACAGTGGAATATCGGGAAAGACTTCACGAAAAGTCGGAATTAAATTGAAACAAGCCGCTCGCTCGGCGCAGGTTCTGTCCGTTACCCATTCAGCGCAGATCGCGTCGCTTGCCCACACTCATCTTTGGGTATCAAAGACCGAAGTGGACGGGCGAGCTGAAACGACCGTTTCCGAGCTTGACGAAATGGGCAGAATTGAAGAAACCGCAAGGATACTTGGTGGAATCAACGTCTCCGAGTCTCAAAGGCTTGCGGCAATAGATATGATAAACGAAGGTAAAACATATTAATATACGGATGGTAAATAATTATGAAAACATTTAAGTTAAATATCGCAAAGACGATTTCCGAATCTGTTGCAACCTCTTTTGCAGGAGCTTCGCTTTCGGAATCCGAAATACTCGGTCTTCTTGAGTATCCCACGGATACCTCAATGGGTGATATAGCGCTTCCTTGCTTTAAACTCAGCAAGATGCTCCGCCGCTCTCCTATCCAGATCGCTATGGCACTTGCCGAGAGTTTTCCCGCTGATGAAGCTATCAAGGCAGAGGCTGTAAACGGATATCTCAATTTCAAGATCGACAGCACCGCGCTCGCAAACGACGTTCTTCGCGAAGTCTTCGCAAAGGGTGAAAAGTACGGTTCTCCCGAAAACGGACACGGAAAGACAGTCGTTCTTGACTATTCCTCTCCTAACGTCGCAAAGCCTTTCCACATCGGACATCTCGGCACTACCGTAATCGGTCATTCGCTCAAGAAGCTTCATGAGTTTGCCGGATTCGATTGCATCGGCATCAATCATCTCGGTGACTGGGGTACTCAGTTCGGTAAGCTTATCGTCGCATACAGACTTTGGGGCTGCAAGGAAGACATCGAGCAGGGCGGAATAGACAAACTCGTTGAGCTTTACGTCAAGTTCCACGCCGAAGCTGAAAACAATCCGTCTCTTAACGACGATGCTCGTGCCGAATTCACTAAGCTTGAGCACAACGATCCCGAGAATATCGAGCTTTGGAAGTGGTTCATCAAGATAAGCCTTGAGGAATACGAGAAAACTTATGCACAGCTTGGAATCGAATTCGACTCTTATAACGGCGAAAGCTTCTATACCGATAAGATGCCCGCGCAGGTTGAGAAGCTTCGTGCTTCGGGAATTATGAAGATCGACGACGGAGCTTCGATCGTTGATCTCTCCGAATACGATATGCCCCCTTGTCTCATTCTCAAGCGCGACGGTTCTACTCTGTATCCTACCCGTGATATCGCGGCTGCCGTTTACCGCAAGAACGAATACAAATTTGATAAGTGCATTTACGTAACTTCTGCAGGTCAGTCCCTCCATTTCGCACAGTGGTTTAAGGTTGTAGAGCTTATGGGCTACGATTGGTCGAACGAGCTTGTTCACGTTCCTTACGGTACCGTCAGCATCAACGGAGCAAAGCTCGCAACAAGAACCGGCAACGTAATTCTTCTCAAGGACCTCTTTGCTCAGGCAATCGAAAAGGTATATCAGATCACGGGTGAAAAGAATCCCGATATGGCGGAAGAGAAGAAGCGTGAGATCGCGGAAAAGGTTGGCGTAGGCGCGATCGTATTCTACTACCTTTCCAATAACAGAATCAAGGATATCAACTTTATGCTTGAGGATGCGCTTTCATACGACGGAAATACAGGACCTTACGTTCAGTATACCTACGCGCGTACCTGTTCCGTTCTTTCGAAGGCGGCAGATATTAAGATCGGTGATTCCTTTAAGGCTACGACCGAAGAAGAGCACGATCTCCTTCGTGTGATCTCGATCTTCCCCGAGAGAGTAGAGGCTGCTATCGAAAACTACGAGCCTTTCTATATCACAAGATATATTATAGATCTCGCGGCAGCATTCAACAGATTCTATCATAACTGCGGTATTTTGACCGAAACAGATCCCGAAGTGGTTTCTACCCGTGTCGCTCTTACTGCCGCAACCAAATCCATCCTCGGCACCGCATTTGAGCTTATCTGCTTGAAGAAGACCGAGCAAATCTAAAGAAATTTATTAATTAACGAGGTATAAAACAATGTCCGGACATAGCAAATGGAGTAACATCAAGCACAAGAAGGAAAAGACCGACGCGCAGAAGGCGAAGGTCTTTACCAAGATCGGTAAGGAAATTACCATCGCAGTTAAGGAAAGCGGTCCCGATCCCGCTTCCAACTCTAAGCTTCGCGACCTTATTCAGAAGGCGAAGTCTAACAACGTTCCCAACGATAATATCGAGCGCACCATCAAAAAGGCGATGGGTTCCGATAACTCTAACTTTGAAGCAATCACCTATGAAGGCTACGGTCCCTCCGGTGTTGCAGTAATCGTTGAGACTACCACCGATAACCGTAACCGTACCGTAGGTAACGTTCGTTCCTACTTCTCCAAGTACCACGGTAATCTCGGTAACTCGGGTTGCGTAAGCTTTATGTTTGACGATAAGGGTATTATCATCATCAACAATGAAGACGGCGATATCGACGAGGACGTTCTCATGGAGGCTTCTCTCGAGGCGGGTGCCGCTGATTTCGTTGCAGATGAAGATATCTTTGAAATCTATACCGAGCCCGAGGATCTTTACGCTGTTTCCGAGGCTCTTGAGGCTGCAGGCTACAAGCTCGAGTCCGCCGAAAAGACCAAGGTTCCTCAGAATACCGTTGAGCTTACAAGCGAGGATGATATCAAGTTTATGGGACTTCTTCTCGAAAAGCTCGAGGACGATGATGACGTTATGAACGTTTACCACAACTGGGAGAACGCAGACTAATATATCCGCGTGTGCGGAAAATACAGAGGTTAGCACACAATGAATAAATATAAAAAGCTCTTGTCAAATACGCTGATATTCGGCATCGGCACCTTCTCGTCGAAGGTTATGGTATTTCTGCTTATGCCGCTCTATACCGCGCTTTTGTCAACTGCAGAGTATTCGACGGTCGACCTCATCACGCAAGCGGCGAATCTTTTAATGCCGCTTGCCGCAATAGGTATGTATGACGGAATTTTCCGTTTTGCAATAGATGCGGGAGAGAAGAAAAGAGAAGTCTATTCTTCGGGAATGGCGGTTCTGCTGATCGGCAGCGCAATATTTCTCCTGCTTTCACCGCTTCTTTGGTACCTTGACTACTTTGACGGATACAATTGGCTGATCGTTGTGTTTGTCATTACGGCAAATTTTCAATGCGCGGTTTCATATTACGTCAGAGGTCTCGGCTATACCAAAATGTACGCCCTGCAAGGAATAATAAATACGGCATTAAATATTGCCTTTAATATTATTTTCCTTGTATGCTTCGATATGGGCATTCTCGGATACGTGCTTTCGGTAGTGGTTGCGAACGTACTCGTTACGGTATTCCTGATATTCGCGATGAAGCTTCACCGCGATTTCAAGTTTAAGTACGTTAAAAAGGAATGCATCGTCAGTATGCTGAAATACAGTGTTCCGATGATCCCGACTACCGTATTTCTCTGGATCAACAGCGTAGCAAACAGATTTATGGTAGCGCATTACTGCGGCGACGACGTAAACGGAATTTTTGCCGCGGCATATAAGATTCCAACGGCAATCACCTTGCTGACTACGATCTTCACGGAAGCATGGCAACTTTCCGCTGTCACAGATGCAACTGACAGTGACAGAGGAAGCTTTTATTCAAGCGTATTCAAAAGCTATCTCGGACTTATGTTCATGGCGGGCGCTGGGCTTGTTGCGTTTTCAAAGATATTCACGGTTCTTCTGATGAACGAATCCTTTTATGAGGCGTGGCAGTATATGCCGACTCTCATAATCGCAACCGTATTTCTTGCATTGGCTACGTTCCTCGGAAGCGTATATCTTGTTAAAAAGAAAAGCGTGCTCTCGCTTTTGACTTCAATGGCGGGCGCTGCGGCAAATATTGGAGTAAGTTTTATTGCGATCCCGTATATACTCGAGCGTTTCGATCCGATCAAGGCGGCTCAAGGCGCGGCAATTGGTGCAATTGCGGGATATCTTACCGTCTTTGTTATTCGAGCCGTAAATGCTCAGAAGTATATTAAATTTAACGTTCAGCCCCTTAAGCTGATCGTCAACACAGGGGTGCTTTGCTTGCAGGCTCTGACGATGGTATTTGAGGTTGAAGGATGGATATATTATCAGGCGATAGCATTTATTTTAATAGTGTTACTGAATATTAAACCGATTATTGTCGGTATTATGCCGATAATCAAAAAAGTGATTTCAAAATTTGCGCGCGCGGCGTAAAACGTTGAAATTTTATGAGGTTAATAATGAAAAACAATAGACCTAATTTCCTGTTTATTCTCTCCGATGACCACGGAGCATGGGCGATGGGTTGCGCGGGCAATAAGGAATTGAAGACACCGAATCTTGACCGACTTGCCAATATGGGTGTAAGATTCGAGAATTTCTTCTGCGCCTCTCCTGTTTGCTCACCTGCGCGTGCGTCTATAATGTGCGGCAAGATGCCTTCTTCTCACGGCGTTCACGATTGGCTTGCAAAGGGTAATCTCTCGGATGATAAGATCAACGAAGATCTGCTGAAAGCTTATGAAAAGGAAGGACTTCCGTGGTATTACGCTTGGGGTAAGAGCCAGATCACGGGTGACACTCCCATTCAGTATCTTGCACCTCACAGAACTATCACCGGTGAGATGGCGAAAGCCGGATACGAGTGTGCTCTTTCGGGCAAGTGGCATATAGGAGACAGTGCAACTCCTCAGGCGGGTTATACCTATTGGAAGACTATTGCTCTTGGTGGAGATAACTATTTCTATCCTATGATGCTTGTCGACGGTAAGATCAATATGCTTGAGAACGAGTACGTTACCGACGTTATCACCGATAACGCGATCGAGTTCCTCGACACGCGAGATAAGGAAAAGCCCTTCTACCTCTCGGTAAGCTACACAGCTCCTCATTCCCCCTGGTCTGCTGTTCATCATAAGAAAGAGTATATCGATATGTATAAGGATTGCGAGTTTGACTCCACTCCCAATCTTCCTCCTCATAACTGGACGAGATTCGGTAAGATCACTCTTGAGGAATGGAATTCGCAGTCTCACCCCGGCATCAGATATTCGCAGATGAATTATCCTCCCATCCCCGAGACTTGGCAGGAGCATCGCAGAGAAAGCCTTACCGGTTATTATGCGGCTATCAGCGCAATGGATGAGAATATCGGCAGACTTCTTGACAGACTTGAAGCCGAAGGAATCCTTGACAACACCGTTATCGTATTTACTGCTGACAACGGTATGAACATGGGTCACCACGGTATCTGGGGCAAGGGTAACGGAACCAAGCCGGTTAATATGTATGATACTTCGGTTAAGGTTCCCGCGATTATTGCCGCTCCCGGTAGATTTGAGGGACAGCGAGTTTCTGAAGAAATGCTCAGTCATTACGACCTTTTCCCGACGCTCCTTGATATTGCCGGAGTAGAAAATACTCCTGATCCCGAGCAGCCGGGCGTAAGCTTCAAGCCGCTTCTTGAAGGAAGCGACGAGCGCGCAAGAGAGAACGTCGTTGTTTTTGACGAATACGGACCTTGCAGAATGATCCGCAATAAGGACTATAAGCTTGTTCTTCGTTATCCCGGTCCTTGTGAGCTTTACGATCTTAACGCAGATCCTGATGAATACAATAATCTATATGATGATCCTGGCTATTCGGGTATCATTGCCAATATGGCAAGCGAGCTTGATGATTGGTTCGCTAAATACGTAAATCCTGATTTTGACGGCAAAAATGAAGCTGTAACGGGTGGCGGTCAGTATGACAGACACAGTTTCGGCGGCAAAGTATAATTATTCTTAATGTTTAAGGAGAAGAAAAATGGCATACTTATCCGATATTGAAATCGCTCAGCAGACAAAACTGCGTCCCATAACCGAAATCGCCGAAACCGCCGGAATCGACGAGAAGTATCTTGATCAGTACGGCAAATATAAGGCGAAGATTGATAGAAACCTTCTTGCCGATACTCCCGAAAAGAACGGAAAGCTCGTTCTTGTAACCGCTATCACCCCCACTCCCGCAGGAGAAGGAAAGACCACCACTTCGATCGGTCTCGCGGACGGACTTCGCAAGATAGGTAAGAAATCTATCGCGGCACTCCGTGAGCCCTCGCTCGGTCCCGTTTTCGGAATCAAGGGTGGCGCTGCAGGCGGTGGATACGCTCAGGTAGTTCCTATGGAGGATATCAACCTTCACTTTACCGGTGACTTCCACGCGATCGGTGCGGCTAATAACCTTCTTGCGGCAATGCTTGATAACCATATCTATCAGGGCAACGCTCTTAATATCGACCCCAGAAGAATCACCTGGAAGCGTTGTGTTGATATGAACGACCGCCAGCTTCGCGCGATCGTAAACGGACTTGGAAGCAAGGTTAACGGCATTCCTCGTGAAGACGGATACGATATTACCGTTGCATCCGAGATCATGGCAGTATTCTGCCTCGCTAACTCGATTACAGACCTCAAGGAAAGACTTTCTCGTATTGTAGTCGGTTACACCTATGACGACAAGCCCGTTACTGCAGGCGATCTCAAGGCTGTAGGAGCTATGGCGGCACTTCTTAAGGATGCAATGAGCCCCAACCTTGTTCAGACTCTCGAGGGTACTCCCGCGCTCGTTCACGGCGGTCCTTTCGCAAATATTGCACACGGTTGTAATACCGTAACAGCGACCAAGATGGCACTCCGCCTCGGTGAGTATTGTGTTACCGAAGCAGGATTCGGTGCAGACCTCGGAGCAGAGAAGTTCCTTGACATCAAGTGCCGTTATGCGGGACTCAAGCCCGATGCTGTTGTTATGGTAGCTACTATCCGCGCTCTCAAGATGCACGGCGGACTTCCCAAAACCGCTCTCGGAGAAGAGAACCTTGTTGCGCTTGAAGCGGGTATTCCTAACCTCCTTCGTCACGTTTCCAATATCAAGGACGTTTATAAGCTTCCTTGTGTTGTCGCAGTCAACAAGTTCCCGACCGATACCGAAGCAGAGATCAAACTCGTAATTGATAAGTGCTCCGAACTCGGTGTTAAGACTATCCTTTCGACTGTATGGGCAGACGGCGGAAACGGCGCGATCGAGCTTGCGAATGAAGTCGTTAAGCTTTGCGAAGAGGAAAATGATTTCACATTCAGCTACGAGCTTGAAGGAAGCATCGAGGATAAGATCAACGCGATCGTTCGCACGGTTTACAGAGGCGAAGGTGCTATCCTTACTGCCGCTGCAAAGAAAGAAGCAGACCGACTCGCTGCTGCGGGTTACGGTAACCTTCCCATTTGTATGGCGAAGACACAGTATAGTTTCTCCGACGATATGACCAAGATCGGCGCGCCCGAAGGATTCACGGTAACCGTTCGCGGACTCAGACTTTCCGCAGGAGCAGGATTTATCGTAGCTCTCACAGGCGATATTATGACAATGCCCGGACTTCCCAAGGTTCCCGCGGCAGAGCGTATTGACGTTGACGAAACCGGAAAGATCAGCGGACTGTTCTGATTTATATAAAGAAAACTACCGACAGATAGGCTCTGTCGGTAGTTTTTTATGTTAGATTAAACGGCTTACCAGAAATCGGTCTGCTTTGAACCAATTACGATATCATAACCCTCGGGCATTCTGCCTCTTTCTTCCTCAGCTCTTCTGATATGGTCGTTGAGCGGCGGATAGAAGGAATACTTCGCTTGTCTCGCGGGACTTACCTTAGGTTCGGTCTCGATCTCGGTGCAAACGTCGCTTGCGATGTAATCATCAAGCTTCTGCTTGAGATACATTACTCTTTCGTTGCTCTCGTCGTACTTGTCAACCGCATCGGGGAAGGAGTCGAAGTAGAAGTATCTGTTGCCGACTGCGGAATATACAAGCTTGTCCTTGCCGGAGGCTACCATATAGATGCCTACGGTTCCGTTTCCGTACTGAGAATATACAAGCTCATGAGAATCGGTCATGAGGTTGACACCGTCAAAGTCTGCGGGATCAAAATCAATGCCGCAAGCCGCGAGAAGCGTGGGAGCTACGTCAACGAGAGACGCAGGATCGTATCTGATCTCGTGATCCTTTCCGGGGATCTTGAGAAGGAAGGGGATTCTCGCCGCCGCATCAAGCATTGTGCGCTTGCCCATAGATCCGTAGTCACCCATCATATCGCCGTGGTCGGAAGAGAACATAATGACGGTATCGTCGTAGATTCCCTTTGCCTTCAGCTCTGCAACTATTCTGCCGATCTGATAGTCAACGAAGGAGATGCAAGCGTAATAATACTGATTGAGAAGCTCGAGGCGTCTGGGAGAGATGCCGAGCGCGTCGCAGGTATACTTGTTACGAAGCATATCCTCGTAAGAATCGGGATCCTCGGGAAGGAAGGGGTCACGGACGTTCTTGCGGTACATCTTGTTCCAAGGTGCAGGCGGTGCAAACGGGGGATGAGGATGAATGAAGGATGCGACGAGGAATATAGGCTCTTCGTCGGTGTTTGCGTTCTTAATGAAATCTACGCAGTTGTCTCCGATCCACTGAGTGGGATGGAACTCAGCAGGAAGCTGAGAGATCTGCGGAATGTAATACATATCCGATCTCTGTCCCATATAGTCAAAGACGTTCTTATACGGGGAATTGATGATGAAATTCGTATAATCGTCATCAGGATGAGAAAGCTCCTCCTGAGAGAGTCTCTTTCTGAATCCCATGCCGTCATAAAGAACGGGGGAATTATGCATCTTACCGATAGCGCAGGTATTGTATCCCGCGTCTGTAAAACGCTTGTAAAAGCCTTCGCCATCATAAGCAATATTCGGGTTGTTGTTATTGTTACCCGTTCTTGCGCAGTACTGTCCCGCTTTCATACAAAGTCTTGCGGGAACACATACCGGAGAAGGTGTGTAGCAGCGATCAAAAACGACCGCCTCGTTGGCAATACCATCAAGCGCGGGGGTAACGATATTGTCGTTGCCAAGCGCGTGAATCGTATCTGCTCTTTGCTGATCTGTGAAGATCATCAAAACGTTTTTGCGTTTCATTGCTGTTCTCCTTGTATTGTTATTTGGAATTATTAATATAATCTACAATTTGCTCGGGCGTGTTCACGATGACGTCGGCACCGCTTGCGCGTAGCTCCTCAGCCGTATGGAACCCCCAGGTTACGCCGCAAGCAGTCGCCTTGGCGTTCTTTCCCGTTTGCATATCAATGCCGTGATCGCCGATATAGAGCGTTTCGGACATATCAATGCCGAACCTCTTGCCTACGTTCAGCAATTCATCGGGCGCGGGCTTCAATACCATTTTCGGATGCTCTGATATCGAAATATCAATCAGTTCGCCGGGTTTACCGAAAGCCCCCTCGATGATCTGCTTGGCAACTCGCTCGCTTTTGTTGGTAACGATCGCCGTCTTAACACCCAAGAATTTGAGCGATTTCAGCATATCAATGATCCCGTCGTAGGTCTCCGTGAGAAAGAAAGCGTCGTTCTCATATCGGATAAGCCAATCGGATACCATATCCTCAAGCAAAGAAATATCGGCACCTCTGGCGTTGATCAGATTTGTCATAAGCTTTCGCGCACCGCCGCCCGCGAGATGTCTGTAATCGTCGATCGGGAAGGGCTCCAAGCCGAATTTCTCAAGAGTTTGGTTGGCGAAGTATGCAATCGAGCTTAAAGAGTTGACGACCGTGCCGTCGAGGTCAAAAATGCAAAGCTTTATCACAAGAAAATCCTCTTTGAAAATTAATTAATATTATTATATAACAATTTTAATATAAATTCAATAGCCTTTAGCCACTCTTGCTTGATTTTTTGAGAAAAATGTTGTATAATTATAATGGCATTTTATTTGAGGAGGCAGAAAATGGACGAAAAACTTATTGAGCATCCCATTCATATAGATATTTCAATGTATAATTCGGACGGAAATTTTACTCCGTCTTCATACCAAAGAATGATAATGTCGATGATCGAGGAGCATCTTGATGCTTTGCAGATCGGAGAGAAGTATCTTATGGAGTGCCACGGCATATCCTGGGTTCTGCTATCCACTTCGATTGAATTGAAAAGAAAGCTTCTGCCCACCGACAAGCTGACGGGCAGAACCTGGCACGCGGGCGGAAGAGCCCCCTCGTTCAGAAGAGATTTTGTATTTGAAGACGAGAATGGTGATGTTGCCGCGGTAGGTGCGACTATATCGACTCTCTTTGAAACCGAAGCGAGAAGACTTTGTCTTAACAAGGATAAGCTGTCCGTTGTAAATCTTGATTGTGGCGAGCCTGTCCTTGAGTCCTTGGAGCGTAAAATGAAAACAGACGCAGAGTTTGAAGTCGTCGAAACGCGTACCGTCAGACCGAGTATGACCGATGGTGTCGGTCATGTCAACAACGCTAAATACGGCGATCTCGTCTACGATGCTATGTCACCTGAGGAGCGCGCGAAGCTGTCGGATCTGAAACGCCTTGACGTTTGGTTCAATTACGAATTGAGAGAGAACGAAACCGTAGAAATTTCAAAGGCTCAATCAGATGGAATGCTGTATTTTACAGGAAAGAAATCGGACGGCAAGGCTTCGTTTGATATGAAAATACGTTTCTTTGAATGACCGCTTTAGGAGAAAAATTTGAAAACCGAAATTTATGATATAACGGGTATGCATTGCGCCGCTTGTTCATCGGCAGTTGAGCGCGTCACGCGAAAGCTCCCCGGCGTCAGCGAAAGCAACGTCAATCTGACTATGGCAAGATTGACGATAACGTATGACGAAAGCCAGACTACCGAGCAGATGATCTGCGATAAGGTAAATAAAGCCGGATTTGGCGCGTTTCTGCACGTCGAATCCAATGCGACGGAATCGACCGACTTCGATGATACTGTAAAGAGCAAAGAAGATAAGGAAAAGCTGATCTCTCTGATTGTTTCGGTAGGATTTGCGGCGCTTTTGATGATCGTTTCTATGGGCCATATGTTCGGAATGCCGCTTCCGACTATCGTTGACTCACACGCAAACCCGCAGAACTTTGCCTTACTGCAGTTTTTGCTCGTATTGCCGATCATCATTTTAGGTAAGCATTATTATGTAAGCGGCCTCACCTCGCTTCTTCGCGGCAATCCGAATATGAATACGCTCGTTGCGATAAGCTCTGTTGCTTCATTGGTTTACAGCCTGGTTCTTACATTTATGCTTGAAGCAAGACCCGAGCTCGTTCACAGCTTGTATTACGAATCATCGGCGGTTGTGGTGGCGTTGGTTTCGGTCGGAAAGTATATGGAATCAAGAAGCGAGAATAAAACCAAATCCGCACTCATGGGCTTAGCGCGACTTGCGCCCGATCATACGAACCTGTTCGTTGACGGCGCGATCAAATCGGTTCCGACCTCAAGCGTTACCATCGGTGACGTTATACTCATCAGAGCGGGAGAACATATACCTCTCGACGCCACCGTCATTGAGGGATTCGGCAGCGCCGATGAATCAATGCTGACGGGCGAAAGCCTCCCGATCGACAAAGAGAGCGGCTCTTCGCTGATTGGCGGAAGCTTGCTTTTGAGCGGTGCGCTTTACGCAAAGGTCACAAATGTCGGCGGCGAAACAATGCTCGCCAAGATAATCAAGCTTGTTGAGGACGCTCAAGGTAAAAAAGCACCTATCTCAAAGGTCGCCGACAAGGTTGCAGGCGTTTTTGTGCCGATAGTAATTGCAATCTCCGTTCTTATGGGAATAATATGGCTGATCGCTGGCGAGGGTATAGGTTTTTCGCTTAAGATCTTTACCTCGGTTCTCGTCATCGCTTGCCCCTGTGCTATGGGACTTGCCACGCCAACGGCAATTATGGTTGGCACGGGCGTTGGCGCAACACGCGGAATCCTGATCCGAAGCGGGGAAGCACTTGAAACGCTTCATAAGGTCGACGTAGTAATATTCGATAAAACAGGAACCGTTACCGAGGGGAAGATGAAGCTCGCCGAAGTAGTTTCAAAGGATTACGAGGAAGCGCAGCTTCTTTCTATCCTTAGCTCTTTGGAAAGTCTGTCCGATCATCCCATCGCCCACGCTATCACTGATGCGTATGGCGCTCGCGATGATTCCGTGACCTACAACGTAAGCAATTTTGAAAGCTTCCACGGAATGGGACTCAAGGGTCAAGTTGAAGGTATCGGAGAGGTATTGGCAGGAAATCATCGTCTGATGTCCGAAAATCAGATCAAAATCGACGAATACGTCGATCAATCCGCTGCTTGTGCCTCCGAGGGTAAAACCTTGATCTTTGTTGCGGTAAACGGCAAAGCGATCGGCTTCGTAACAGTTTCCGATACAATAAAGACATCTGCGAAGAATGCCGTCGCCGCGCTTAAATCCTTGAATATAGAAACGATCCTGCTGACGGGCGACAACTCTTCGGCTGCAAATTCGATCGCGGCAGAGGCGGGCTTTGATATGGTCTACGCAGAAGTCCTTCCGATCGGAAAGGCTGACGTGGTCAATGGCATCAAGAACGAAGGCAAATGTGTTATGATGGTCGGCGACGGTATAAACGATGCCCCCGCGCTCACATCGGCTGATATCGGCGTTGCTATCGGAAACGGAAGCGATATCGCAATCGACTCGGCTCAAGTCATCCTTATGAAGGACGATCCCGAGGACGTTTGCAGAGCGATCAAGCTCGGAAAATATACCATTAAAAATATCAAACAAAATCTATTCTGGGCGTTTTGCTACAATGTGCTCGCGATACCGATCGCAGCAGGCTTGCTCTATCCCGTTTGGGGACTCACGCTGACGCCTATGATCGGCTCGATCGCAATGAGCCTCAGCTCTTTGTTTGTAGTTACTAACGCTTTAAGCTTATCAAAGAAGAAAATAGATTGAAATGGAGAATTATAATGAAAACTCTTAAAGTACCCGGAATGATGTGCAATATGTGCGTTAAAAGAATCACCAAGGCTTTGACCGATGAAGGAATCAACGCTACCGTTGAGTTGAGCACTAAGACCGTATCCGTTGCAGAGGAGCTTGTTTCCAAGGTCATCGACATTCTCGACGATCTCGGATTTGACGTTGAACAGTAAGTTATGCAGAATAAATACGATCGTCTTGAAAAAATCAATAGCCCGCAGGATCTGAAGGCTTTAGATCGCGATGAAACTGCGGCACTTTCGCAGGAGATCCGTGATTTTCTGATCGAGAACGTCAGCGAATGCGGCGGTCATCTTGCGTCCAATCTCGGCGTAGTCGAGTTAACGCTTGCTCTCCACCGCGTTTTTGATACCCCGAGCGATAAGATCGTTTGGGACGTCGGCCATCAGAGCTACGTTCATAAGATCGTGACCGGAAGACGTGGAGAGTTTTCTACCTTGAGAACTCCAGGCGGACTTTCCGGATTTACCAAAAGATCGGAAAGCGAATATGATCCCTTCGGCGCTGGACATAGCTCTACCTCAATTTCTGCCGCGCTCGGAATAGCCGAGGCGGAGCACTTGAGCGGAAGTGACGCATACACGGTTGCCGTCGTCGGCGACGGCGCGTTTACAGGCGGAATGATTCACGAGGCATTGAATAACTGCGACAGAACCAAGGGGATCAAGCTGATTATAGTTCTTAACGAGAACGAAATGTCGATCTCAAAGAATATTGGCTCTTTCGCTCAAAGTCTTTCAAAGATCAGAAACAGCACGGGATATTTCCGCACCAAAGCGGCAACGAGAAACTTCCTCGGAAAGATTCCCTTTATCGGTAAATTCACGGTTGCCTTTTTGACTAAAGCCAAAAAAGCTCTCAAGAATATCCTCTACGGCTCGAATTACTTTGAAAATCTTGGGCTCTATTATATCGGCCCCGTTAACGGACACGATATCTCCGAGCTTGAGGATATGCTCTCCGAGGCGAGAAAATACGATCAGAGCGTAGTTGTTCACGTAAAAACTCAAAAGGGAAGAGGCTATGCGCCTGCTGAGGAAAGACCTGATAAGTTCCATTCGATATCCCCTAAGGATTCCGAGCCTGCGGGCGGATTCTCAAAGGTTTTTGGTGAAACCCTAACCGATATTGCCAAAAACGATTCAAGGATTTGCGCAATAACAGCCGCAATGGGACGCGGGACGGGCCTTACCGAATTTGAAAAGCAGTTTCCCGACCGATTCTTTGACGTAGGAATTGCCGAAGAACACGCTGTTACCTTCGCTGCGGGATTGTCAGCGGGTGGGATGATCCCCGTGTGCGCTGTTTATTCCACCTTCTTGCAGAGAGCATACGACAATATACTGCACGATGCGGCTTTGCAGAAGCTACCCGTGATTTTCGCTATCGACCGCGCGGGCTTGAACGCATCAGACGGTGCAACTCACCACGGAATCTTTGACGTATCGTTTATGTCGTCGATTCCCGAGATGCAGATATTTACCCCCGCTACTTATGAATCGCTTGAAAGAATCCTCCGTCACGCCGTGACTCTCTCCGAGCCCGTCGCGATAAGATATCCCAACGCTCTCGAGGATCCTGTCGTAAAGCTTGCATTCTACAATGACGAGGCAGCAGACGATATTAAAGTGCGAAGCTTTTCTTTGACCGATACTCCCAAGACCGTTATCATAACCCATGGAAGAATGGCGTCCACGGCACTCGAAACCTTTGCTATGCTCGCAGAAGAGAATATAGAAATCGCTATTCTGCTTTGCGAGTATATCAAGCCTTACGACCGCCTGGCGCAAGAGATTTCGGAGATTCTTCCCGAAACGGTACAAAATATCGTTTACCTTGAGGAAGAAATACTCTCGGGCGGCTTCGGAATGAATCTGTCATTTGAACTGCGCAAATACGATCGCTTTGCATCGATCAACGACGAAATTATTGCAGTCGACGATAATTTCGCTCTGACCGAAAGCGACTGCGACGCTTGGCAATCCGCTCAAGTTGACGTTGATTCCGTATATAATAAGATCAAAAATATGTACTGATAAAAACAGCCGAGACAATTGTCTCGGCTGTTTTTTATACTGTTGCTCGCATTCCGATAGTGCTGATCGCGCTTTGAAGCGCGTTTGCGGATCGGACGAAATTCTTCTTTTCGGTTTCACTCAGCGGTATTTCAAGTATCTCTTCTATGCCGTTTTTGCCGACAATGCAAGGTACTCCGAGGCAAACGTCGTTGATACCGTATTGACCCGTCAGCAAGGTGGAAACGGGAAGTATCGCGCGCTCGTCACGAACGATCGCGGTAACGATCCTCTTAACCGCTTCTGCTATTGCGTAGTAGGTTGCTCCTTTGGCATCGATGATTGAATATGCCGCGTCTCGAACGCTTTCAAACATCGATTGCAGAGCTGAATCGTTACAGTCGCATACGAAATTGTCGCAAAAGGAGTTGATGTCGATCCCCGAAACGTTTGCGCTGCTCCAGACGGGAAGCTCGCTGTCACCGTGTTCGCCTATGATAAAGGTGTGGATGTTTCGCGCATCAACGCCAAATTTATTGCCCATAAGCTGCTTAAGTCTTGCAGTATCAAGTACTGTTCCCGACCCTAACACCTTTCGTGGGTCGAAACGCGATAACGCGATGGTAACGTAGGTCAGAATATCAACGGGATTCGTAACGACCAGGATGATGCCGTCAAACTTGGTGGATGTGATCTCGTTTATTATCGAAGAAAATACCTTCGTGTTCCTTTGTATGAGATCAATCCGCGTTTCACCGGGCTTTTGCGATACTCCTGCAGTTATGATTACGATGCCCGCGTCCTCTATGTCGCCGTAATTGCCCGCATATATCTCAACGGGGGAATTGAACGGAATTCCGTGTGCGATATCCTCCGCTTCTCCCTTTGCTCGCTTGGCGTCAATGTCAAGCAGAACGATTTCGTTGAACAACCCCGAAAGCATAAGCGAATATGCCGTGGTCGCTCCGACGTTGCCGCATCCGATAACGGCACATTTTTGAGCGTGTTTCATTATTAACCTCCAAATACTTTTATATTAGTATTTGCAGTTTACACTCAAAAATGATCTACATTAACGGTAGCAAAAATTACTTTTCAGCCCAACCTTTTGAACGCTCTACCGCTTTATGCCAATCGTTTAAGGTAGACATTCTCTTGATTATATCCATTTCGGGTTCTACAAGTGTATCTATCGCTCTGTTGGAAAGGATAGAATCCGTGCTTTCAATAGCACCTACTGCAAGTCCCGCGAGATAAGCCGCACCGAGTGCAGTGGTTTCGGTGCAAGTAGGACGGATGACCTTCTTGCCGAGAAGATCCGCCTGGATCTTGAGGAGGAGATTGTTTGCGGATGCGCCGCCGTCCACGTTGAGTGATTCAAAATTCGCGCCTGCCTCGGACTGCATCAGCGAGAGAACGTCGCAGGTCTGGAGTGCCATAGAATCAAGCACCGCGCGTACGATATGTGCGCGAGTCGTTCCTCGCGTCAATCCCGAGATAGATCCTCTTGCGTAAGGATCCCAATAAGGCGCGCCGAGACCTACGAATGCGGGAACGAAATATACGCCGCCGCTGTTAGGTACGGTAGAAGCGATCGACTCGGTTTCGGATGCGTGACTTACGAGTCCGAGTCCGTCGCGAAGCCACTGAACAGCCGCCCCGCAGACGAATACCGAGCCTTCAAGTGCATAGTAGACCTTTCCGTCAAGTCCCCAGGCGATAGTCGTTACGAGTCCGTTTTCGGAAAATACGGGAGTTTCTCCCGTGTTCATCAGCAAGAATCCGCCCGTGCCGTAAGTATTCTTCGCATCGCCGGGATTGAAGCAGCATTGACCGAAGAGTGCCGCCTGCTGGTCACCCGCAACGCCCGAAACGGGGATCTCTCCGCCGAAAAGCTCGGTATCGGTATATCCGAAAATGCCGGAGGAGGGCTTGACTTCGGGGAGCATTTCCTTCGGAATATTGAAAAGTCCGAGCAAGGTTTCGTCCCATTCAAGGGTGTTGATATTGTAAAGCATCGTTCTCGATGCGTTAGAATAATCGGTTGCGTGAATCTTTTTGCCGGTCAGATTATAGATAAGCCACGAATCAACCGTACCGAAGCAGAGCTCGCCCTTCTTTGCGCGCTCGCGAGCGCCGTCAACGTGATCAAGGATCCACTTGATCTTCGTTGCGGAGAAGTAGGGGTCGAGAACGAGGCCGGTTTTTTCTCTGATCATACCGGTAAGTCCAAGCTTTCCGAGCTCCTCGCAATAATCTGCCGTTCTGCGGCATTGCCAAACGATTGCGTTGTAAATCGGCTCGCCCGTAACGCGATCCCAAACGATGGTGGTCTCGCGCTGATTGGTAATACCGATCGCCGCAACGTCGCTGTAAGTTATACCCGCCTTTTCGATCGCATTCTTTGCAACCGAGATCTGCGTGTTCCAAATAGCCGAGGGAGCGTGCTCAACGTATCCCTCGCGAGGGAATATCTGAGGAAACTCCTCTTGGGCCATCGAGATGATCTTACCGTCGGTTGAAAATATAATAGCGCGCGAGCTCGTCGTGCCCGCGTCGAGAGCAAGAAGATATTTAGCCATTGCTGCCTCCTTGAGTGCATTTTGTATTTTATTATATTTTATCAAAAAATCTCTTCACAGTCAAGCGGTGAAGAGAATTTTTGAATAAATATTACGTTAATTTGATTGAAGCCGCGATATTCTTTAACGCCTCGATGCCTCGAATGAAAACATTTACGACGTTTGAAGCGCTGATCGAACGTCCGAGCGCGCAAGCCGCAAAGCTTGAAGTTGATTCTGAAATAACTCTATTGATAACGGAAAGAGCCATAGCCCCCGATTTGGAAACCGATATGTACTTCGCAGCTTTAGCGTTGCTTTCCTTTGACGAGTCGTGCGCTTGCATAGAAATCGCTCTGCATGTGAGAATATTTTCAGTGTCCTTGTTAAGCGATGCGGCGTAAAAAGTAAGCCGCGTTTCGTTATATATTTCAAGAAACGAAGCAGAGCAAGCCTTGGTCTGCAATGCTGTTTCACTCAAAAGTTCGCATGCGTCAGCGAGATTTCCGAGTTCTGCCGTCAGCGCGTCTGCCATTTCCGAATAACGCTGATACATCATTGACACTTCGGATTTATCAATCGAAAAGGAATGTCCGCTTGTTAATTCTTTGCCGTACCAATTGTCGATCAGAGATTTGAAAAGTTCTTCGCAACGTAGTATTGATTCATTAACGCTAACTACGGCTTGATTGGCATCTGCCGTGATCTCTTCGTAGTTGATCTCTATATCAGAAAGTCTTCTTATAAGCTCGCTGCAGGGCTCAAGCATTCCGCTGTAACGGTAGACCACGTTGAGGTCGCGATCGCTCAGCGGCTGTAAGCAGATTCTTTCATCGAATAATCTTTTGGCAATGTTCTTCAGTTCGTTTTCAATATACATTTCGGAACTCCATGAAATAAAAGAAAAAGCGGGGTGGTACTCTAAGAGGCAACAACCCCGCTTTGGCGGTGGAAACCGCTTAGCGAATATCTACGGTTACTTTCTTGCCGGTGGAGGCAGAGGCTGCCTTAACAACGGTTCTGATCGCCTTTGCAATCTTACCGCCGCGGCCGATAACCATACCCATTTCGTCGGGAGCAACGCTGAGGGTGAACTCAATGTTGTTTCCGTTTTCGTTACGTACTACCTTGACCTCGTCGGGAGTGTCAACGATAGCAGTAACGATGTCTACAAGAAGCTTTTCGAGATCCATCTTGCACCACTCAATTACTCAGTGATGCCGGCCTTCTTCAAGAGCGCCTTAACGGTTTCGGTAGGCTGTACGCCCTTAGCGAGCCAATCCTTTGCCTTGTCAGCGTCAATCTTGATCTCGGAGTTTCCGAGGGGATTGTAGTAACCGATCTCGTCGATGAAGCGACCGCCTCTGGGGCTGCGCTCGTCAGCTACGATAACGCGGTAGAAGGGCTGCTTCTTTGCGCCGGCTCTGCGAAGTCTCATTTTAACCATTTTTGTTTTCTCCTTTATGTTTAAAAAATATTTTTTATATGAATCCCATCAGAAAGGGAATTTCATCTTTTTGCCGCGGCGTCTGCCGCCCATGGAAGTGAATTGCTTCATAAGCTTTTTGACCTGTTCAAACTGCTTAAGGAGTCGGTTTACTTCCTCAACCGACGTACCGCTGCCCGCCGCAATTCTGCGTTTTCTTGAAGAATTGAGTATTTCGGGCTTTGCGCGCTCCTTGGGGGTCATAGATTTGATGATCGCCTCGGTGCGAGCCAATGCCTTTTCATCAACCTGTGCATCCTTTAGGGCGGAAGCGTTGACACCGGGCATCATGCCGAGAAGCTGTTCCATGCTTCCCATATTTTTGATCTGCTCGAACTGATCGAGATAATCATCAAGAGTGAAGGTTTGCTCGCGCATCTTCTTTTCAAGCTCTGCAGCCTTTTTATCGTCGAAAGCAGCTTCAGCCTTTTCGATAAGAGAAAGCACGTCGCCCATTCCGAGGATTCGGCTTGCCATTCTGTCGGGGTGGAAGGGCTCAATCGCATCGATCTTTTCACCAACACCGATGAACTTGATCGGCTTGCCGGTTACGTATCTTACGGAAAGTGCCGCACCGCCACGGGTGTCACCGTCGAGCTTTGTGAGGATGACGCCGGTAACGTCAAGCAGACTGTTGAAATGCTCTGCGACGTTGACCGAATCCTGACCGATCATAGCGTCGATAGTGAGCAGTATTTCGGTAGGTTCAACCTTTTCTTTGATAGCGCGAAGCTCTTCCATGAGAACCTCGTCTATATGAAGACGTCCTGCGGTATCGATAAATACCATATCGCAGAAGTTGTCTTTAGCGTACTTGATGCCTTCCTCGGCGATCTTAACGGGAGAAACGTCGGTGCCCATCGTGAATACGGGAATTCCGGTTTGTTCACCGAGTATCTGCAACTGCTTGATAGCCGCGGGACGGTAAATGTCACACGCAACGAGCAGAGGACGCTTGCCCTGCTTTTTGTACATAGCCGCGAGCTTTGCGGCGTGAGTGGTTTTACCTGCACCCTGAAGACCGCACATCATAATGACGGTAGGGGGAGCAGAGGAGATTGTAAGCTTTGCCTGAGAGCCGCCCATAATTGCGGTCAACTCTTCGTTAACGATCTTTACTATTTGCTGGGCGGGCACGAGGGATTCAAGCACCTCGGATCCAACCGCGCGTTCTGTAACTTGTTTAACAAATTCACGTACAACTTTAAAGTTGACATCGGCTTCGAGAAGGGCGAGCTTAATTTCACGCATTCCGACCTTAACATCCGCTTCGGTGAGCTTACCCTTGTTGCGGAAATGCTTGAAAGCGGCAGAAAGCTTATCGCTTAAGCTTTGAAACATAAATTTGCCTCCTGTCGATGTTTAGTTTTCGATGATCTGTCTTATCTCGGCGATGATCGAAAAAAGGGAAGAGTGATCAACGAGTCCGTCTTTCTTCAATATATCTTCGGCGCGATCCGTGCAGTCACAAAGAGAACGGAACTTTTGCGCCATACCGAGCTTTTCCTCGAAAAGCAACAGCTCATCACCCGCTTTTTTAATCAGGTCGCGGGCACCTTGGCGCGTGATCCCGAGTGCTTCCGCGATCTCGGAAAGCGACATATCCTCGTTATAATACATATCAAGAACAGTACGGCGCCTTTCGTTGAGCATTTCACCGTAAAAATCGAGAAGATAGCCTATTTCAAGTGATTTCTGAAACATATTTTCCTCCGAATTTGGTGTAAAGTAAAATGCTTTACAGATTATATCACAAGTCGTCCTTTTTGTCAAGAGCTTTTTGTGAATTTTTCAAAATAATTTTTTATGTTTTCGTTTCTTTAATATTAAATAAAAATATATTCATATATTTGCTTGACAAATAACTGAAATAAGGTTATAATTATAATGTATAACTATATGGAGGTGAAAATTATGACAGTAACTAAGGAATCCATCATTGGCGATATCCTCGACTATGATGTTGAAACCGCACAGTTCTTCCTTGCTATCGGTATGCACTGCCTCGGATGCCCTTGCTCTCGCGGCGAAAGCATCGAGCAGGCTTGCGCTGTTCACGGCACCAACGCCGATGAGCTTGTAAAGTCCATCAACGATTTTCTTGCAAGCAAGAACAACTAATTAAGAACGGTCTGCCGCATAATTGCGGCAGACCGAGAAAACGAGAAATTAATAAATGGATAAATATAAAATTGCCGACCGCAGACTTGAAGTGGCGGCTTCCTTCGGCAGACGCGGAGCGCGCGTAGCCGATATAGGAACCGACCACGCGTCGTTACCGATCTTTTTGGTTGGTAACGGTATAGCGCCGAGCGCGTTGGCTTGTGATATAAATGACGGACCGCTTCGCGCGGCAAAACTGAATATTGCTTCGGCAGGGCTCTCTGAACACATAGGCACTCGCTTGACCGACGGTTTGGACGGTATTGACGATTACGCTCCCGAAGATATATATGTTCTCGGAATGGGCGGAGAATTGATCAGCAGGATCCTTCTTGCGTCTCAGCTCTCGAGAAAAGAAGGCGTTCGACTGATACTTCAGCCTATGACACACGCGCATGATCTGAGACAGGATTTATTTGCGAACGGCTATAATATCGTTGATGAAACTTTAGTCAGGGACAGAGATCGCGTGTATCAAATCATCGTCGCGGAATACGACGGTGTTGTTCGAACCGCTACCCAAGCAGAGCTCTGGCTTGGTAAAAAGAACATAGAACGCGGCGGTGAAGACTTGCGAAATCTTGCGTCGCTTTATGCTTTCGGTCTTGAAAAAAAGATAAAAGGATATGCGGAGGCAGGTAAGACGGACGAACAAACGGAAAATTTATATCTTGAGTTTAAAAAGCTTTCCGAAACGGTGAATTAATATGACAGTAAAAGAGTTATTTGAATTTATAGAAAGCAAGCTGCCCCCGCTTGAGATAGAGGGGATAGATTGCGATGGAATTCATACAATGCCCGAACCTGACCGAGAGGTAAAAAAGGTGCTTGTCGCGCTTGATCCGTATGAAAAAGCAGTAAATGCCGCGATAGACGGCGGCTACGATCTTTTGCTGACTCACCACCCTCTTTTTTGGGGCGAACCCGTTCCCGATACTCCGCCCGAAAGATGGTATAATAAACTTCTTGAAGCTGATATAGCGTCCTTTTCGTTCCACATCAGACTCGACAAAGCCGAGGGTGGAGTGAATGATATCCTTGCCAAAAAGCTTGAACTTGAAAATATAAAGCCTTTTGACGATCCCGAAATCCCCGCTATCGGTCGCATTGGCGAATTGAAATATGAGATGACCGAAAGCGAGTTAGCAGGACTTGTTAAGGCTAAACTCGATGCCGATAGCGTAACCTATACGCTTTTGCCCGACGGTAGAAAGATTAAAAAGGTTGCGGTTCTCGGCGGCTCTGCGTCAGATGCGATAACTTCCGCGGCATTGGCGGGTGCTGATGCGATTGTAGGCGGCGAGTTCAAGCATCATACCTACGGATACGCTGCTTTCGAAGGTAACGGCCGAGGTATCGCATTGATCGAAGCGGGGCATTATCATACAGAATATCCCGTTTGCGAAAGACTTCGCGCGCTTGTCCTTGAGGCGATCCCCGAGGCTCAAGTTGATATCTTACCTTGCAACAATACGATTGTTTTATAATTTGGAGGAAACACTATGACTTACGTAATTTCGAACCCTCACGGTTCTTATACTCAATTCGTTAAACTTCTCGAGGACATTAATTTCGGAAAGAATGACGTTATGTTCATTCTCGGCGATATCGTAGACTACGGAAGCGAACCTATGGATCTCCTTTGCGATCTTTCTTTCAGAGAAAATATTTGGGCGATCTCGGGCGAGCACGACAGACTTGCTTACAGAATGCTCAAGGGCTTTGATGATATGCTTAAAAACGGCGGAACTCCCGATGCGGATTATATTGCCGAAATGACCGAATGGATGACCAAAGGCGGCAAGAGTACGCTCGATACCTTCAGAACGCTCGAAAACGAGATGAGAGAAGGCGTACTTGAATACCTCGAGGATCTTCCTTCTTATGAAATGATGGAAGCAGGAGGCAAGGAATGGCTTCTCGTTCACTCGGGTATCGAAGGATATGATCCCGATATCGACTTCGAAGATTATGATGCAGATGCTTTCTCTGCGGATGATTGCTTACGTAAAGTTGACGGATATACTGTCGTATGCGGTCATATGCCCACGACCGAAAACTATTCCTGTGACGGAAAGATCTACAAAGGCGACGGATTCGTAGCCATCGACTGCGGCGCGGGCCGTGGCGGAAAGCTTGCTTGCTTCTGCCTTGATAACGGTGAGGAATACTATGTCTGATATCAAAAAGAATGATATCGTAGAGCTTGACGTTACTGCCGTCAGTAATCTCGGTTACGGCGTCGGCAGAACCCCCGACGGAAAGGTGGTCTTTACTCCCGGAACCGTTACGGGTGAGCGAGTAGAAGTCAAGATCATAAAGATCACCAAAGGATATCTCGTCGGAAAGCTTCAAAAGATCCTTTCCGAATCTCCTCTGCGCGATAAAGGGAACGAATGCACCGCGCCCGCTACCTGCGGCGGCTGTGCGTACAGATTTATAAATTACGAACACGAGCTTGAACTCAAAAAGCAAAACGTAAAATCAGAGTTTGACAAAGTCGGACTGCGTGACGTTACCATTCTTGACACCGCTTGTGTGCGCAACGAAAAAGGCGAAGCGGTGGTATGGCATTACAGAAATAAAGCGCAATATCGTTTTGCCAAAGTCGGCGATCGCGTTACCGCGGGATTCTACGCTTCGGGTACTCACCGAGTTATCGGAAACGAAGCCTGTCCGCTCCAGCCGGCAATATTCGGTGAGATTACGCGAACGGTCTGTGACTTTGCTGAAAAGTATAATATTTCTGTTTATGATGAAGAAAGCGGAAAAGGATTGCTTCGTCATCTGTATATCAGAAGCGGTTCGGGCGAAAACGGCGAGATATGCGTTTGTCTTGTTATCAACGGTAAGGATTTTCCGTATGCGGAAAGCCTTGTTGAGCTTTTAACTTATAAATTCAGCAGAATAGTCGGCATTGTCACCAACATAAACCAAAAGAACTCCAATCTCATCCTCGGAAATGAATACAAAACTCTTTGGGGAAAGTGCGGAATATCCGACGTATTCTGCGGCGTTGAGCTTGACGTTTCTCCTGCGGCGTTTTATCAGGTAAACCACGATGCAGCCGAATTGCTCTGCAGAACTGCAGCTGATGTTGCTGAACTGAAAGGCAACGAGCATCTTCTTGATCTCTATTGCGGAATCGGAAGCGTAGGACTTTCAATGGCGCATCGTGTCCGCAGATTGACGGGCGTTGAAATAGTGCCGCAAGCTGTTGAATGCGCAATCAAAAACGCAGAACGCGCAGGCATAGCAAATGCGAAATTCGTCTGTGCTGATTCCGCAGACGGAGCAGCAGATATACTTGCAAAAGCTGACGAACTTCCCGATATCGTCGTTCTCGATCCCCCAAGAAAGGGCTGCGCGCCCGAACTTCTCGATTCGCTGACAAATGCCGGGATCAAAAAGATCGTATATATCTCCTGCAACCCCGCAACTCTTGCCCGAGATTGCGCACATCTTGCAGAACTCGGTTGGAACATCGGCGAAGTACAGCCCGTCGATCTCTTTCCCCGCACAGGCCATGTAGAAAGCACAGTACTTTTAAGCAGAATATGAAGCATACTATGAAACTCACCCCCACTCCATTTGAAATGATAAGGAGCGGGCAAAAGACCATTGAACTGCGATTGTTTGATGAAAAGCGTCAGACGATCAATGTCGGTGATGAAATTATTTTTACAAATACCGCTACCGAAGAAGTACTCAATACTGCAGTTGTAAAATTGCATCGTTTTGATACTTTTGATCAGTTATACCAATCCTTAAATTTGTTACGATGCGGATATACAAGTGAAAATGTCGGCAAGGCTACGCCTGCTGATATGGAACAGTATTATTCTGTCGAAGAACAGCGAAAATATGGCGTTATTGGTATAGAACTTGATGTAAGGATTTTATCATGAAAAACAACAATTATGACATAGCCGTCTGCGGCGGAGGATTTGGCGGTATTTCCGCCGCGCTTGCCGCGGCACGGGAAGGCAAAAAGGTCATCCTTTTTGAAAAAGAATACATACTCGGCGGTCTCGGAACAGCCGGACTTGTAACTATATATCTACCGCTATGTGACGGCGTTGGGCATCAGGTATCTTTCGGTATTGCCGAAGAACTTCTGCGCCTTTCGATCAAATACGGCGCGGAAGCCAAATATCCCGAAAACTGGCTTGACGGTATCGGTACTAAAACCGATAAGGACAAGCGCTTTCAGGTTCAGTATAATGCGCAGGTCTTTGCTATTCTTGCCGAACAGCTTTTGACCGAATCGGGCGTTGATATTCTTTACGGTAGCTATGTTGTTGATGCCGCTGTCAAAGACGGAAAGATCGAATTTCTTTCTGTTGAGAACAAAACGGGAAGAACGGATTATTATATTGATTCGGTCGTTGATGCAACCGGAGACGCCGATATTGCGCGATTCGCAGGCGCACCGACGGAAACCTACAAGCCCGGCAACTTGCTTGCCGCTTGGTATTATTTTACCGACGAAGAAGGCTATAAGCTTAAGATCCTCGGTAATTCAAAGGTTCCGAAGAATCTGCCCGAAAGCGGAAAACTGCGCGAAATGTATTCTAAGAGATACGCGGGACTTGAAGCCGAAGAGCTTTCCGAAATGACTCGCTCCGCACACGATCAGATACTTCACGATTGGCTTGAACGCAGAAAGTCAAATCCGCAAGCCGTGATCTCGACCGTTGCAACGATACCTCAGGTGAGAATGACCCGTCGAATCGTTGGTGATTACACTCTCACTTATGATGAAATGCACAAGCATTTTGACGATTCGATCGGTATGGTTTCGGATTGGCGCAAGCGCGGTCCGATATTTGAGGTACCTTTCGGAACCCTCTTTAACCCGTCGGTCAGAAATCTTATTATGGCGGGCAGATGCACCTCCGTGGATGATGAACTCTGGGACGTTATGCGAGTTATCCCTTGCTGTGCCGTAACAGGACAAGCCGCAGGTGTTGCCGCTTCTATGACCGATGATTTTACGTTAATTGATATTGCCGAGTTGCAAAGAAAACTCGAAGCAGCCGGTGTCGTACTTCACGAAGATTCTATTATTTAAGGAATTGAAATTATGAAAAAAGCTCTTCTTATAGCAGGTAAAATAATTATGTTTATTATCATAGGCGTACTTGCGCTCATCCTCCTGACTTTAATCGGTCTCAATGTCGCAAAGCATTTTATTTACAAGGATTATTATTCGATCAAAACCAATATTTGCAAGAATCCGGGACTCAATGACGGATTTGTTTGTCAGGGTATCGCCGTATCCGAAGAAAACGGCGTTATCCTTGTCTGCGGATATATGAAAGATAAGTCAAATTCAAGAATATACGTTACCGATTTTGACAGTAATTCTTATTATGTAGAGCTTACCCGCTCGGGCGAAAAGTACACGGGTCACGCGGGCGGTCTCGCGATCACGGGAGACACCGTTTATATTGCGAATGCCAAGAAGATATATTCCTTCCCGCTGGAGAGCGTTCTTTCTGCAAAGAACGGCGATATCGTTGATATTGGCTCGGGAACGAAAGTTAATACAAACGCGTCTTTCGTGTATACCGACGAGGAATTTCTTTACGTCGGTGAATTCCACGACGGAGGAAAATACGTGATCGAGAATCACGAGCACGAAACCGCCGAAGGAACTCATTACGCGATTTGCACTAAATACGCGTTGAACGATCTCGAAACACCCGTAGCGGTTTACACTCTCCGAAACAATGTGCAGGGCATATGCTTTACCCCTCAGGGCAAGGTCGTTTTATCGACTTCGTACGGCTTGACAGATACCGTATATTACGTATACGATCTCGCAAGCATTAATGACTCGGGCGAAACTTTTGACGGCGCTCCTGTATATTACCTTGATAATCTTGAAAAAGAAATCCACGGTCCCGCAATGGGCGAAGATCTTGACTATTACGACGGAAAGATCATAACCCTTACCGAAAGCGCATCGACGAAATACATATTCGGCAAGTTTTTCGGTGCAACAAAGATCGTTGGACTGAATATTGATTGAGGATGTCATTATGAGAAAGATCACCGATTACGTTATAGTTATATCGCAGAATGCTTCGGAAAACGAGCGCAGAGCTGCGGCGTTTATCCGCGATAATATCCGTCTTGTATGTGGGGAATTGATACCTACTGTAAGCGATACACAACCTGCTGTTGAAAACGAAATCGTCGTAGGCGAAACCAATCGCGAGATTGCCGACGGACTCTCATTTAAGCGCTACAGAGACTCTATGACGGGCGGAATCTGGGAATACGTTATCAGAAGCGTTGGAAGCAGATTATACCTCACAGGTCTCGGATGCGCCCCCGAGAGCGTAGGACCGTACACGTCTGCATATAAGCATCTTGACGACGGAAAGATAGGCACTGTTATGGCGGCTTATCATTTTGTCGAGGATATACTCGGATATGATTTCCTTTACAGCTCGTATATTGAAATTCCCGAAAATCCCGATATAACGATTCCCGAAAACTATTGTTACGAATTTACAAGAGAATCCTTGAGAGCTAAAGATCCCGTTCTTTACGAAGGCGCGGCGTTCTATACCTTACACGGTGCCGAGGAGCTTCATTGCAATATGGGCGGTATGATCTTTAAATCAAGAGAGGGCAAGATAGCAGTTATTGACGGCGGCCGGGTTCCCGATACAGATAGATTTATCCGCGTTCTGCAAAAGATAAGCGGCAGAGAAGTGCCGCACGTTGATGCTTGGCTGTTCTCGCATATGCATACAGACCATTATGGTGTATATTACACTCTTTGTTCCGATGAGAAATACCGTGGAAAGGTAACGGTAGGTACTTTCTATTGCGACCTTTTGACCGAGGAGTTTTATACTAAACTTGCAAAAGAAAAAGTGACAAATGCAGATATCATCAGAGCTGCTATGATCTCTCCCGATTCACCCACAGGCGCCAAGGCTCACACGGTGAAGAAAGGCGAAATTATTGCGGTTGATGAGATTGAATTTGAAGTAATCCACGTTCCGGATATTTCGCTTGCCGACAAAATGAATATGAACGACTCGAGTGTCGTATATAAAATGACTTATGACGGCGGACAAACTATGATGCTTCTCGGCGACGCCGAATGGGTATGCAGTAACGATCTTACACAAAACTGCTCGGACAAGCTCAAGAGTGATATCGTTCAAGTCGGTCATCACGGTTGCGGAAACGTATCGGCAGAATGCTATGAAATGATCGACGCGGATGCTTATATCTGGCCCGTCGGCGAGAAATTCTGGTACAGCGATTGCGGAGAGGGACTTAATACTCACAATACCGGCGTTATCAGATCTCGCGCATATATGATGAGAAAGAATCCCGATCTTAAAAATGTTTACGTTGTAATGGATGATATCCTTTCTTCTCCGTTGCCTATGAAAATATATTGATTAAGGAGAGCGTCTAATGAAGGTTTGTATAATTCAGCCGCTGTATTCTGCTGATTGGAATGATTCTGAAAAACTTTTTCAATGGGAACTTGATATTATGGATAAATGCGACGACAGCATGAATCTCATAGTACTTCCCGAATCAACTGACGTTCCCGCGTATGCAAAAACTTTTGAACAGCATCGCGAAAGCTATCGCAGATATAACAAAGCTATTCTTGATAAAGCTGCTGAAACGGCTAAAAGATGTAATAGCGTACTATTTATAAACGCTCTGTACGACTCGGGCGCAGGTCTGCGTAACACTACTTATGCATTCGACAGAAACGGAAACGTCGTTGGACACTATTTCAAACAGCATCCTACAAACGGTGAAGTTTTCAACCGTGAGCTCGATAGTGAATATTCTTATGAATTTTCCGAGCCGACTTATATTGATATAGACGGTATAAGATATTGCTTCCTTACTTGTTATGATTTCTATTTCTATGAGAGCTTTGCAAATATTGCTCGCCGCCATCCCGATATAATTATCGGTTGCTCTCATCAGCGCACGGACAGACAGGATGCGCTTGATATGATGTGCAGATTCTTGGCTTATAACACCAACGCATACGTTGTCAGATCTTCTGTTAGTATGGGCGAAGATACCGACATCGGCGGCGGAAGTATGGTTGTAGCGGCGGACGGAAAGACGATTGTCGATATGAAATCGCGAGTCGGAATGGAAGTTTGCGAGATTGATCCCGCAAAGAAGTACTATAAGCCTGCCGGATTCGGCAACCCTGAAATTGCGCATTTTGAGTATATTGAGCACGGCAGAAGACCTTGGAAGTATAGACCCGCGGGAAGCGCAATATCGCTCCCCGATCATCTTGCTCCGTATCCGCGACTTTGTGCGCATCGCGGATTTAATACCGCTGCTCCCGAAAACAGCCTTCCCGCGTTTGGTGCCGCCGTTGCTCTCGGTGCGACCGAGATCGAATTTGACCTCTGGGAAACCAAGGACGGAGAGATCGTTTCTATCCATGACAGCAAGCTTGACAGAGTCTCCGACGGAACCGGATACGTATGGGATTACACACTCGAAGAGCTTTGCAGCTTTAACTTCGGCAAAGGATTTGACGGTGTATATGACGGCTTGAAGGTTCTTACCTTTGAAGATATACTTAAAAAGTTCTCGAGCCACGTTATTATGAATATTCATATCAAATCGCGTGATAACAAGAATCCTCTGCCCGAAAGCTATCTGAAGAAGATAATAAGCCTCATCGATATTTACGACTGTGACAAGTATATTTACTTTATGTCCGGAAACGACGAAGTGCTCAAGCAGCTCGGTGCGCTTGCACCGCATCTCAAGAGATGTGTCGGTGGCGGTGATGCCAAGGATTTTGTCGTAGAGCGAGCAATTGAACTCGGTTGTGAAATGGTTCAGTTCTTTAAGGAGCATATCACGCCCGAGAAGGTTGCGCTTGCACATGAACACGGAATAATTTGCAACTATTTCTACTGTGATACCGTAGAAAAGGCAAATTACTTCTTGGATATGGGAATCGACACAATACTTACAAACGATTATCAGCGAATCTATAACGCTGTTTCGGACAGACTCGGAAAGGGCGCAAAGATTCCGAGCAACAATAAATAATTTTAAAGGTACTTATTCCGAATGACAAACAAAAAATCTCTCTCCTTCGCTTTTATAATTCTGGCGGGAATCGGTTGGGGCACGTCCCCTATCTTCGTGCATTATCTTGCCCCACACGGATTCACCTCGCAGCAAATGACCGCAGTCAGAGGTACGGTATCCTTTATATGTATGCTCGTTTACGCGCTGATTTCGAACAGAAAGCTGTTTAAGATCAAATTTAAGGATCTTATGTTATGTGCCGTTATAGGCGCAACGCTCTTTGGTACCGCATTCTGCTACTATTCTGCAATGCAGATGACGTCGGCTGCCACAGCCGTTGTGCTTATGTATACCGCTCCGATTTACGTAATGCTGTTTTCTGTTATTTTCTTCGGAGAAAAGTTTTCTAAAGGAAAGCTTGTTGCGCTCATAATGATGCTTCTGGGCTGCTGTCTTGTTTCCGGAATAATTACCGGACTGAAATTTAATATTGTGGGTATACTCGTCGGCATACTAACAAGCTTTGTTTATGCGGCTTATAATATACTTACTAAAGTATCAATGCAGAAAAAGCTCGAGCCGGTTACAGTTACCTTATATAGCTTTATGTTTATGAGTGTTATTTCGTTAGCGATCTGTAATCCCGCTGATCTTATCGGTAACGTCGCATCCGCACCGATGCCTACCGTTCCGCTTTGTATCGGACTTGGCATCGTTACGTTTGTTATGCCGTATTTCCTGTTTACCTGGTCGATGAAGCATCTGCCCGCGGGTATTGCTTCGGCGCTCAGCGTAGTTGAGCCTATGGCGGCAACAGTATTCAGCGCCGTGCTGTTTCTTGAAATACCCGATATACCGTCGATTGTCGGTATAGTGCTTATTCTTGCCGCAGTATATTTGCTCGGAAGATCGGAGTAACATAATGAATATGAAAATAAAAGTTTACGATAAACTCCCCGAAGACTCTAAAGCTATCAGAGAAGAAGTTTTTGTTAAAGAACAGGGATTTCAAGAGGAATTCGATACAGTGGATTGCCGTGCCGTACATTTTGTCGCGTATGATGATTCGGGAGTCCCGATCGGAACGTGCAGAATTTTCACCGAGGATTCCGATAAAATCTATTATTTGGGGCGTCTTGCGGTATTAAAGGATTTCAGAAAATTGAAGGTCGGAAGTGCACTGCTTTCTTCTGCCGAACAGTCAGCGCGTGCAAAGGGAGCTGAATACATTCATTTGCATTCTCAGCTGAGAGCTATGCAGTTTTATCAAAAATGCGGATATAACGAATTCGGAGAAATCGAATTGGATGAAGGCTGTCCGCATATTTGGATGAAAAAACGATTGAATTAATTGAGGGTATAAATATGAGTTTTGTTAGTATCAACAGAGAAATAAAAGTCATCGCATCATATGATACCGTTATCTGTGGGGGAGGCCCCGCGGGATGGGTTGCAGCTGTGTCCTCAGCGAGAGCAGGGAAGAAGACAGCGCTTATTGAACGATACGGATTCATAGGCGGAACCGCAACGGCTGGTTATGTTGTTCCGATCAGCGGATTCTTCTTCAGAGGCAAGCGAGTTGTAGGCGGAATTGCTTGGGAGTTTGTAGAAAGACTTGAAAAGCTTGGTGCTGCGATGGTCGAGTACCCCAAGGGACACATTTCCGTAAACCCCGAATATTATAAGCTCATCGCAAGACAAATGCTTGAGGAATCGGGTGTTAATATTTATACCAATTCTTATTTTGCTGATTGTATAAAGGAAGGCAACAAGGTAACTCACGTCATTATCAACAGCAAAAACGGTTATGAAGCGATCGCGGGCAAGGTTTTCATTGATGCGACCGGAGATGCGGACTTATTAGTCAGCGCCGGTGCACCAATGTTAGAAAAGAAAAATGAGCTTCAGCCGATGTCTTTGTGCTTTGTTATTACGGGAGTGGACACAAGCACCGATCTTCTGAAGTATTGCATCCATCACGACGGCAAGCACGGAAGTTCAGTTAATAAGGAAATTCACGATTATCTTACCGAGCTTGGTAAGACAGAAGAGGTTCCTCAGTTTGGCGGTCCTTGGTTCAACGTCCTTCTCAAAGGAAACAGTCTGGCGGTTAATATCACGCGCGCACAATGCGATGCGTCCGACAGAACGGCTTATACCGAAGCCGAGGGACGCTTGCACAGAGATATGTTCAAGCTTATTGATATGCTGAAAGCTAAGTATCCTGAATTCAAAGATGCCGAAATTGTAGTTTCGGGTATTAATGCAGGTATTCGCGAAACCCGCAATATCAAGGGCGTATATACCTTAACGGATGAAGATTTTTGCAATGGAATTTCTTGCTCTTGTCCTGTAGCTCAATGCGCTCATCCCGTGGATATACATAAAGCGAAGGATGACGATCAGGTGCTCATATATTTTGATCAAAACAGTTATGTTCCCTACGAAACTATGGTATCCTACTCGCTTGATAACGTAATAGCTGCAGGAAGATGCATTTCGGCGGAGAGCAAGCCTTACGCTTCGCTTCGCGTTCAGGCAACGTTAATGAGCATCGGTGAATGTGCAGGTGTGGCGGCATCTATTTCGTGCGATAAGAACGAAGCTGTATATTCCTTGCCTCTCGATGAGCTCAACAAATCTATTGAAAAACGCGGATGTGTAATAAAATGATTGATAAGATAATATCCTCTGCCACGGCATTGAAGGGGGAAACCGTGCGCTTGCGCAGAGATTTTCATAAATTTCCCGAAAGTGGTTTCTCCGAATTTCGTACGGCGAGTACTATAATCGAATATTTGCGCAAGCTTGGCTATGACGTTAAGTTTGGCAAAGAAGTCATAGCTGATCCTTCGCTACTCGGTGTTCCGTCTGTTGATATTCTTTCAGCTGCTAAGGAACGCGCAGTTAAAGAGGGGGCAGATCCCGCTGTGTGTGATTTACTTGATGGCGGTCACACAGCAGTAGTTGCTACGCTTAAAGGCAAAAAGAAAGGCAACTCAAAAGTAGTTGCTTTCAGATTTGATATTGATTGCAACGAGCTTACCGAATCCGAAAATGAAAATCATATTCCTATGAAGTATGGATTCAGATCGACTCACGAGGGCTTGGCTCACGCTTGCGGTCACGACGGTCATATTGCCATTGGTTTAACACTTGCGCGAATTCTGAAGGATTATGAATCTGAATTTTCTGGCACGGTAAAACTTATCTTCCAGCCTGCAGAAGAGGGAGTAAGAGGCGCAGAAGCAATGGTTGCCGCAGGAATAGTCGATGACGTTGACTATTTCTTTTCGGGGCATCTCGGCTTGGGCGCTAACAAGAGCGGCTCGCTTTTTGCTTCCACGGGCGGATTTTTATGCGCCACTAAATTCGACGCGACCTTTGAAGGCAAAAGCGCGCACGCAGGAAATGCACCGCAGGAGGGTAATAACGCTTTACTTGCGGCTGCACAGGCAACTCTTGCTCTGCACGCTATTTCCCGTCACGGTGAAGGCGCGTCGCGAATCAACGTTGGTGTAATTAACGGCGGAAGCAGCAGAAACGTGATTCCCGACCACGCGGTCATCAAATTTGAGACCCGCGGTCAGACGCAAAAGATCAACGACTATATGATTGATTGCGCACAACGCATAATTTCCTCTTCCGCTTTAATGTATAATGTAAAATCCGAGATTTCCTGTGTGGGCAGAGCGAGATCTTTTGAATTGTTTGATAAGAATTTCGCGTCAGAGATCAAGTGCCTTGCGGATGAATCAGGCGTTTTCGATCAAGTTAAGGATTATGCCGATCTCAATGCAAGCGAGGATTGTACTTCGTTTATGACGAGGGTATGCGAACGCGGTGGAAAGGCTACGTATCTATTGTTCGGTACCGATCTCGCGGACAAGCATCATACTCCGGACTTTGATTTTGACGAAAACTCTCTTACGTCTGCCGTAGCATTTTACGCATATCTCGCTATGAAATTTGCGAATTGATCTGAATTGAAGGTGTATTTATGTATCCTTATGAAATTATATTTGGAATGACGCTGTATGACATATTTTTGTCTATCGGAGTCGTTTCAGCTCTTTTGATAGTCAGATTGTTTTCCGACTACGATAAAACGAGCGCAAAGCTGTTTAACTTTATTTTGCTGACAGGTGCTTGCGCTATCGGCTTGGGTTATTTCAGTGCCGTACTGTTTCAAGCCATATACAATTGGCTCGACGGCGATCCTTTTGTCATCAATACTTCAACGGGGGCAACCTTTCTTGGCGGCCTTGTAGGCGGTGTTGCCGTCTTCCTTATCGGTTATTTCCTTGTCGGTCATTTCGTTTTCAAGGATAAGCAGAACGTCAAGTATTTTCCGCGACTTCTTGATATTGCCGCTGTTTGTATAACCTCTGCGCACGGATTCGGCAGACTCGGCTGTCTGATGGCGGGTTGCTGTTACGGCGCGGAGACTGACGCGTGGTATGGCATATATCACGTTGCTTTGGATGCAAAGGTCGTGCCGATGCAACTGTTTGAATCTTTGTTCCTCTTTACGCTCGCAATAATCCTTGCGGTGCTTGTGTATAAACGTATCCCCGGCACTATGGCAATCTATATGTTTACTTACGGAGTTTGGAGATTTGTTGCTGAATATTTCAGAGACGATTACCGTGGAAGCACCTTCGTTGAGTTCCTGACCCCCTCTCAGCTTACCTCGTTGATCTTGTTTATCGGTTCGGGAATCATATTTGTCTATACGTTACGAATGAGTAAAAGAAGTAAGGTGGAATATGAGAATAAGTGAGTTTGTTAAAAAGAATTGGTTCGGCTTTATGATAGCCATTCCGTCACTTGCTCTCGTAATTTTGGAGACTTCGGGGATTTCATATTCTGCCGATCCGACTTTAAATACTTTGTTTCGCGTTATCGTAACCCGATTCGTGGGCTGCCTGGTGTTTATCCCGCTTGCGATTTATATGAAATACAACGTATTCGGATTGGTGAAAGAGAATAGAGTAAAAGTGTTGCTTTGCACTCTTGTTCCGCTTGCGGTTGTTGTGAACAATTTTCCGATCATTGGAGTCATAAGCGGAAACGCATACGTTACTGCGCCGGATTGGTACGTGGCGATTTTTGCGCTTGAGGCTTTTATGATAGGTCTTTTTGAGGAATTTGCTTTCAGAGGAGTGTTGCTTCCTTTTGTTCTTGAAAATCGCGCAACTACTCGTAAAAGTATTTTCTGGGCAACTGTAATATCTTCCGCGGCTTTCGGAGGCATTCACATTTTCAATTTGTTTGCAGGCGCAGGAATTGGCGGCGTGCTGCTACAGGTTGGATATTCCTTCCTTATCGGTGGAATGTGCGCTATCGTGCTGTTGTATACGGGTTGTATATGGATCTGCGTATTGTTGCACGCGATATACGATTTTTGCGGATATCTTATCCCGACTTTGGGCGAAGGAGTTATATGGGATCCCGCAACGGTTACGATTACCGCAATACTTGGCGTCTTTGCGCTAATCTTTATGCTTATATGGCTTTCGCGAATTAATCCCGAAACCGTGCAAAGATTTTATGCAAAGCATAATAATAAAAAAGGAAACGCACTCGATTGACGAGTGCGTTTCTTGTCTTGTCATTTGAAGGAATCGGCGGCTTGAGTAGCCATTTCATCGCATCTTTCGTTATAAGGGTGTCCGTTATGCCCCTTTACCCAAACGAATTCGACCTTGTGGATCGCGAGTAAGCCCAAAAGTCGCTCCCAAAGATCGGGATTGGCGGCGTGCTCTTTGTTGCTTCGTTTCCAGCCGTTTCGTTTCCACTGCGCTGCCCAACCCTTGATAATGGCGTCACAAAGATATTTAGAGTCTGTCGTCAGCGTTACAGCGCAAGGGTATTTTAATTGCTCAAGAGCATATATCGCCGCTAACAGCTCCATTCTGTTGTTGGTAGTAGACGGTTCGCCGCCCGAAAGCTCCTTTTTGTGTTCGCCGCAAACAAGGATAGCACCCCAACCGCCCGGGCCGGGATTTCCGCGACAGGCACCGTCCGTATATATTTGTACTTCTTTCATATAATCACTCCTATTATTTCTAAATTAAGTATATCACATATCGAATCTTTTTTCAAGTAATAAAGTTCAAATTTAGTTGATTTACTGAAAATTTCTTGAAAAACTATTGCAATTGACTTGAAAATAAGGTATAATTTATAAAATCTTAATAATAAAAAAGGTAGGTTTACACATGTCCGAAATTGAAAAGCAGGCGTCCGTCGAGAATGTCGACAACGATAATGCTAAAGTAACATATAAGAAACGCCGCCGCAGACTCGGCGACCGTTCTGACGGCAGAAAGCTTCATACCCTGCAGCCTATGAACAGGCTTATGCCTTACATAATGAAAAACAGAAGCGACGCGCAGAATACTTTTGCTGACAAGATTGAAGTCTCAAAAGCAGATGCGCTCTGCAGACAAAAGGTGCTCGAAGGCAAGACGAATTTCTCGTTCCTGCACATCTTGCTTGCGGCATATTTGAGAGCGATCACTCAGCGTCCCGCTATCAACAGATTCGTAAGCGGACAAAAGATTTATGCGAGAAACGAAATCGTTTTCGTTATGACGATCAAGAAGGAGATGTCTCTCAGCGCGCCCGATACCGTTATCAAGGTGAAGTTTTCTCCCGACGATACGCTTGACGAAGTTTATGAAAAATTTAACGTCGTTGCAACCGATGCCATCGCTTCTCTCGATAAGCAGACCTCATTCGATAAGCTGATCAAGTTCTTCAACTATATTCCCGGCTTCGTTCTGCGCTTTATAGTTTGGGTGATCAAATGCATGGACTATATAGGCATCCTTCCAAAAGCCTTTATGGATCTCCTGCCTTTCTATGGCTCTATGATTGTCACAAGCATGGGTTCGCTCGGTATCAATCCGATCTACCATCATATCTACGATTTCGGAAATCTTCCCGTTTTCTTGTCTTATGGCAGAAAGAGAACTGCGTTCGAATATGACAGAAGCGGAAATTTGATCAAGAAGCGTTATATTGATATCAAAGCAGTAACAGACGAAAGAATCTGCGACGGATTTTATTTTGCATCAGCATTTAAGTATTTCAAGAAGCTTATTGAAAATCCCGAAGTTCTTGAAGAAGGTGCGACTGAAGTAATCGAAGATATCGAATAAGTTATATAAAAAAGCCCCGCTGGGGGCTTTTTGTTTTATTGAGTGATAAGTATTTCGATCGCTTTGACAGCAGTTTGAATAGCTTTGTCTGTATCGTGCTGCTGTTCAGCATCGGTATCTAAACCGAGATCGTAACGCTCCTGGTTCCACACAACGTGAAAAACAGCACCGCATCTGAGACCGAGCGCCGCACCGACTACGAAGAGGGTAGAAGCCTCCATCTCGCTCGCAAGAACGCCAAGACGCTTCCAAGCCTCCCATTTCTCGTTTAACGCAGAAGCCGTAGGCATTCTATTGGGGCTATGCTGACCGTAAAAAGAGTCCTTGCTTTGAACGATACCTGCATGGTAGGGGAATTTGAGCTCCTTGGCGGATTCGATCAAAGCAAACAGTACGTCGGGATCAGAAACGGCGGGGAACTCGTAGGGGGCGTATTCTCCGCTTGTGCCGTCCTGTCTGACAGCACCGGTTGCAACTACAACGTCGCCCGCTCTTACCATTGTAGAAATTCCGCCGCAAGTGCCTATTCTTATAAAGGTATGCACACCGCACGCAGCCAATTCTTCAACGGCTATCGCGGTTGAAGGCCCACCAATGCCCGTAGAGCAAACGCTGACCTTTTCACCGCATAAATATCCGGTATATATGGTATATTCTCGGTTTTGAGAAACTAATTCCGCGTCATCAAGGTAAGCCGCTATTTTGGGCACTCTGCCGGGATCGCCGGGCAGAATACAGTATCCGCCAACGTCACCGGGAGAGCAGTTGATGTGATATTGAAGTCCGTCTGTTTTCAGCATAATAAACCTCCGAATAATGTATGTATATATATTATTGCAGAAAACATTCGAAAAATCAAGTCTTTTTCGAAAAATATTTGACTGTATTTTTAGAGAATTGGTAAGATTGTTAACAAATATTGTCAGAATGAGTAATGAAATGCATTCTTGTTCTTCAAAAGTTGCATAATCGCGCTAAAAAATATAAAATTTCAAGAAAATATGAAAAAGTTTGTCAAAACACTTGCAATTTGAATTAAAATGTAGTATAATATTAAAAAATTTACGGAGGTAGTTCAATGATTGAAATATCAAAGAAATCCAATCTGCTTGAGCAGAAGTCATATAGATATCAGTTACAGGATATAGATGAGCCAAATCTGTACCGTGAGATATATACTTATACCGAAATTCCGAAGGTTCCCTTTAACCACAGAAGAGTTCCTCTCGGTATGCCGCATGAAATTTGGATCACCGATACTTCTTTCCGCGACGGTATGCAGTCGCAGGCTCCTTATTCACCTCAGCAGATAGTTGATCTGTATAAGCTGTTGAATAAGCTTGGAGGCCCTAACGGAATAATCAGAGCTACTGAGTTTTTTGTTTACAGTGAAAATGACAGAAAAGCATTGCATGCTTGTCAGGAGCTCGGTCTTGAATTTCCCGAGATCACGACCTGGATCAGAGCGAGTCTTGAAGACTTCAAATTGGTAAAGGACCTCGGAATCAAAGAAACGGGAATTCTCGTTTCCTGCTCCGACTATCATATCTTCAAAAAGCTTGGTATGTCGCGCGGCCAGGCTATGGATCATTATCTCAAGACCATCCACGCGGCTCTTGAGATGGGAATACGCCCGAGATGTCATTTCGAGGACATCACGCGTGCGGATTTCTACGGCTTTGTAGTTCCTTTCGTAAACGCAATTCAGGCGATGTCGCGCGAAGCTGGCATTCCTGTAAAGATCAGAGCCTGCGACACGATGGGTTACGGCGTTCCATACAGCGAGGTTGCGCTTCCTCGAAGCGTTCCCGGTATTATTTATGGTCTGCAGCATTATTCCGACGTTCCGAGCGAACAGCTTGAATGGCACGGTCACAACGATTTCTATAAGGGTGTTGCAAATGCAACCTGCGCTTGGCTCTTCGGTGCTTGCGCTGTCAACTGCTCGTTGCTCGGCATAGGCGAGAGAACGGGTAACGTACCGCTCGAGGCGATGGTATTCGAATACGCGTCGCTCCGCGGCTCGCTCGACGGTATGGATCCCACGGTCATTACCGAAATTGCAGATTACTTCACCAAGGAAATGAATTATCACATCCCGCCCATGACTCCCTTCGTAGGCGAGGACTTTAACAAGACCCGAGCGGGAATCCACGCAGACGGAATGCTTAAGGACGAGGAAATTTACAACATCTTTGATACCGGCGCAATCCTAAACAGACCCGCGGGAGTAACCGTAAGCTCGACCTCGGGCGCCGCAGGAATTGCATATTGGATCAACGGACATTATCGCCTTACGGGTGACGAAATGGTCAACAAGCGCGATCCTCTCGTAACAAAGATCAAGGCTTGGGTCGACGAGCAGTACGCTCAGGGTAGAACGACCGTTATCTCCACTGCAGAGCTTGAAAAACTTATTGTAACCTTCCAGAAAGAAGAAGAATGATATGAAGACACCGAAAACAATTGCTGAAAAAATAATTAGCGCACATCTCGTTTCGGGTGATATGACACCCGGAAGCGAGATCTCCATAAAGATCGACCGCACACTCACCCAGGATGCTACAGGAACTATGGCGTATATTGAGTTCGAGGCTATGGGCATCGACCGCGTAAAGACCGAGCTGTCGGTTGCGTATATCGACCATAACACGCTTCAATCGGGCTTTATGAATGCGGACGACCATAGATTTATCAGAACTGCTGCTGCAAAGTACGGTATCCAGTATTCACGCCCCGGAAACGGAATCTGCCATCAGGTCAACCTTGAAAGATTCGGCGTTCCCGGAAAGACGCTCATTGGCTCGGATAGCCACACCCCTACCGCTGGAGGTATCGGTATGCTCGCGTTCGGAGCGGGCGGTCTTGACGTTGCCGTTGCAATGGGCGGAGGTGCTTACTGTATGGTAATGCCCAAGATGTTCAAGGTTAATCTTACCGGTAAGCTTTCTCCTTGGGTTACCGCAAAGGATGTAAGCCTTGAGATACTCCGTATACTTTCCGTAAAGGGCGGAGTTGGCGCGATCATTGAATGGGGCGGCGAGGGCGTTAAGACGCTTACCGTGCCTCAGAGAGCGACCATAACCAATATGGGAGCCGAGCTTGGTGCAACAACATCTATTTTCCCCGCTGACGAGATCACCAAGGAATTCTTAAGAGCGCAGGGCAGAGAAGACGATTACGCTCCCGTATATTCAGATCCCGATGCTGTTTATGACAGAGTTATTGATATCAATCTCTCAGAGCTCGAGCCGATGGCGGCTTGTCCTCATTCGCCTGATAATATTAAAAAAATCAGCGAGATTGCGGGTACTCCCGTTACGCAGGTTTGCGTTGGTTCTTGCACTAACTCTTCTGCCGTCGATATGTTCACTGTTGCGGCTATTCTAAAGGGCAAGACCGTTTCTCCCGAGGTCGGAATGTCTGTTTCCCCGGGATCTAAGCAGGTTCTCAGCATGATGTCGAGCAGCGGCGCGCTCACCGATATTATCAATTCCGGCGCAAGACTTCTTGAATGCGCTTGCGGTCCTTGCATCGGTATGGGATTCTCTCCCGAATCCAAGGGCGTTTCTCTCCGAACCTTCAACAGAAACTTTGAGGGCAGAAGCGGCACCCGCGATGCAGGTGTATATCTTGTATCTCCCGAGGTTGCGGCGGCATCCGCTATTACGGGTGTGATCACCGACCCGAGAACGCTCGGCGAATATCCCAATATTAAGGTAGATTCCTTCATCATCGACGACAGCGGCGTAATTCCTCCTCTTTCCGCAGAGGAAGCAAAGACCGCTGAAGTTATCAAGGGCCCCAATATCAAGTCATATCCCGAAACAACGCCTCTTGAGGATGAGCTTAACGTTGCCGTTTCTCTTAAGGTTGGTGACAATATTACTACTGACCACATTATGCCTGCAGGTGCGGCTATTCTTCCTTATCGTTCAAACATTCCCAAGATGAGCGAGTTCTGCTTCAACGTTTGCGATGCTGAGTTCTCCGCGAGAGCAAAGGCTATGGGCAGAAGCATTATCGTTGGTGGATCAAACTACGGTCAGGGCTCTTCAAGAGAGCACGCGGCTCTCGTTCCTCTTTACCTCGGCGTTAAGGCAGTTGTTGCAAAGAGCTTTGCACGTATCCATAAGGATAACCTTATTAATGCTGGTATTATTCCTCTGACATTTGTAAATGCTGATGATTACGATAAGATCTCCGAGGGCGATGATATTTCCATCAGCTGTATGTTTGATAGCGTTAAGAGCGGTAAGTATATACTCAAGGACAAGAACACAGGCGATTCCATCGAGCTTGAGTGTACTCTTTCCGATAGACAGATTGAAATTATTCTTGCAGGCGGTCTTATTGCCGCTACTGCTAAAAACAAGTGAGGTTAATTGCTATGGCGAACAACGAACAGTATATTAATGAAGCGGTAGCGCAGTTTGAAACGCTTCTCAGAGAGCAGTATGCTCGTGCAGAAATGATGAAGAATGCTCCCGAGGCAGTCGATTACGCTAAACTTGATAAGATCGTTATCGGTTGTTGCGGTGGCGACGGCATTGGTCCGATCATTACCGCAGAGGCTCGCAGAGTTCTTGAATACCTGCTCAAGGATGCAGTAGCATCGGGTAAGGTTGAGCTCAGAGATATCGACGGGCTTACAATTGAGAACAGAATCGCTTGCGCTAAAGCTATTCCTGACGACGTTCTCGCAGAGATAAAAGAGTGCCACGTGCTCCTCAAGGGCCCCACGACCACTCCCAAGGGCGGAACAGGTGCCAAGGAGCTTGAAAGTGCAAACGTTGCTATGAGACGAGAACTCGATCTCTTTGCGAACGTACGCCCCGTAGCAATTCCCGAGGAAGGCGTGGATTGGACGTTCTTCAGAGAGAATACCGAGGGTGAATACGTTCTCGGAAGCAGAGGTGTAGAGATACCCGACTACCTTTGCTGTGACTTTAAGGTGACTACCGACGCCGGATGTGAAAGAATTGCGCGTATGGCGTTTGATTTTGCTGTAAAGAACGGTAAGACTAACGTAGCAGTTGTAACTAAGGCGAACATTATGAAGAAGACGGACGGTAAGTTCGCGCGTATAGCGAGAAATATTGCCGCTGCGGAATATCCTACTCTTACCGTAGAAGATTGGTACATCGACATTATGACCGCAAAGCTCGTTGACACGAGAGGACGCTCTGATTTCCAAGTATTCTTGCTCCCCAACCTTTACGGTGACATCATTACCGACGAGGCAGCACAGCTTCAGGGCGGTGTAGGTACCGCGGGAAGCGCAAATATCGGTAGCCGATACGCGATGTTCGAGGCGATCCACGGCTCCGCTCCGAGAATGATCGAGCGCGGTGACGGCGATTATGCAAATCCTTCGAGTATGCTCCGTGCCGCAGAGCTGCTTCTTAAACACATTGGTTTCGTAGATGAGGCTAAGAAGCTCGGAAAGGCACTTGATATTTGTACCGCACCCGACGCAGAGCTCAAGATCACCGGAAGACGCGACGGCGCAAGCTGCAAGGATTTCGGCGATTACGTAATGAAAGTGTGCGAAAGCTTATAAATTCAAAAGCCGCCGGAGCGTGAACTGCCCTGAATTGTGCGCGCAGTATTAAAGAAGCTCCTCGGCGTATTGAGTTCGAATATCTCTTTCCCGTACATTGAGATATTCCAATAACTTCATAACATAAAAATTCCTCCTATGGTCAAATAGTTTTTATCTATTCAACCATAGGAGGTTCTTTTTTATTGTCCGTTTTTAACGGACTTGTTTACAGCGTGCGAGCGGCGTTTGATTTATACATCTATTTCTATTGCGTCTCCAAATGCGAGGGAATATATATAGATCTTATCGGGTCTTTTGCCCATAATCAATTCTATGGCTTGGGCATAATATTTCAATTGTTTAGCGTGTCGCTCGGATAAAAATTGTTTAGCTAGCCGGCGATCGTTTAAAGCTTCGCGGCTTAGTCTGTCGCTCTTATAGTCGCAAAGAATCAGATTGCCGTCCGCATCTTCAAGGCATAAGTCGATAACGCCTTGTACTAATATTTTTTCACCTGCAAATAAGATCTTTTGATCGGAAATATCAGTAAAATCTTCTGCGGGTAAGAATACGTTGAAGCGAAACTCTCGGTGAATTTTCTTGCCATTCAAAATGGTATCAAAGAACTCCGATGCCGCGAAGGTAGCAATTTCATTTGCTCTGATAAGCTCGGAAATGTTTGAGGGCAAAAATCTCAATTCTATCAAACGTGCGATTTCTTCTTTTACTGATGATACGCTAGGCGTAAGCTTTGAAAAATCACAAAATTGCAAGAATAGATGAGTTGCAGTTCCTTTATCCGCAGAAGTTGCCTCGCCGCCTATAAATCTCGGCTTTCGCGGTTCCATAGCTTCAATTTTCTTTGAAATTTCGTAAGAATTATCGGTTTCGTTAAGTAATTCCGGATACAGCCGCGATACGGAGACCTTTGCGGGAATCAGCGAATTATAAGAATCCTTGTACTTAAAATTGAGCGAAGGTCTGATTTGATTACAAATATTTTCAATCTCGTCTTCGTTGGGTACGTATTCATCACATTTGTTATCAATCGATTCTGTGTTATCAGACGCAACAGGCGTTTCAATTTCATAAAAGCTTGATCGAAGATCAGCCTTAAGTCCAAGCATAATTCTGTCAATCCAGCTTGAAGAACCCAATACAGTTAATCTACCGCCCAACGCCGCTTTTCTCGAAGCTTCAGCGATAATTTTCTGAGAGTTATCTTCTTTGCCGGAAGCGATTATGCATAAGTTATCACGCGCACGTGTTAGAGCGACGTAAAGAATTCGTATTTCTTCTTCCGAAGAGAGCTGTGTCACTCTATTAGCCAGAGCTATCCTGAAAGGTGTATCTAACTGTCCGAAGCCGGTGGAGTCGGAAATTTTGAAAGCGAGGGATACATCGCATGAAGGTTCAAAGATAATGCCGTTTCTTGAATCTTTTGAGTTAGTGTTTTTGGTACAACCTATCAAAAATACTGCAGGAAATTCCAGTCCTTTGGATTTGTGAACGGTCATGATTCTGACCGTATTATCGGTTACGGCATCTTCATCGGAAATTTTTGTGTTTTGGCTGATTATGCCGTTTATGTATTCTACAAAATCATGCAATCCTTTGTATGACGACGCTTCGTATTTTCTTGCGTATTCATAAAATTTACGAAGATTTCTTCGTCTTTCAATCGGCGTTCTTTTTTGCGAGCTCTTATCCGATCCTGCATAAGAAAGGGCAGAGGTATCCTTCCATAAAAACCTCATAAATGTATGAACGGGTAAGGATTCAGCTTCTGTGCGGTAATAAGAAATTCTTTCAATAGCGGAGATACATTTTAACTGTAATTCGCGCGAAGATTCGTCGGAAAGAGAATACTCTTCCACAGCATCAAAGAGCGACATAGTATATCGCCCGGTTCGTATTTTGATCAGATCGTCGAGACTGAAGCGGAATATTGGTGAACGCAAAACTGCCGCAAGAGGAATATCTCGCTGTGGATTATCCGCTACAGAAAGAAGCGAAAGCATTAAAAGAACTTCCGGATTTTCGAACAGATCATTTCCTGTACTGTTAGCATGCGGAATTCCCGCTTGAGCCAATGCATTTGCCATGCAAGACGCTTCCTTGTTTGATCTTGTTAAGATTGCAATATCACGCGGCATATACGGCTCACCGTCGGGCTTCTTTTTATTTTTGAGCATCGAACGAATTTCGGAAATGACGAAAGAATATTCTGAATTTTCAGCATCGTTCCCATTGTTTTTCTCTAAAAGCACAACCCGTACTTTGTCGGTGCTTGTCGGCTCGCCTCTTGAAGCAATCAGATCGTCTTCGGAAACGTATCCGATGCCACAGCCATCTCCCTCAGTTTCTCTGAAGAGATATGAGCAAACTGAATTTGTGAAATCTATGATATTGGGTGAGCAACGGAAGTTTTCCGACATAAAAACAGAAAGGGGAATATTGGGAATATCGCTATTGTTTTCCGCAGGCAGATAAGACTTTCGGTAAGAGGAGAATACGGTTGGGTTTGCACCGCGGAAGGAGTATATGCTCTGCTTGATGTCACCAACGAAAAAGAGATTATTTCCTTTCGAGATCGTTTTGAAAACGAGATCCTGGATGTTATCGGTATCCTGATATTCATCAACAAAGATATGCTGATATTTGCCTTGTTCCTCAAGCGCAGTTTGAGTAGGGTTTCCGTTTTTATCAATGAGCAGTTGAAGCGCGTACCGGCTCAGATCCGAAAACTCACAAACGGATCGCGACGACTTCTCGGTTTGATAAGCATCAATGAAGTCATCGAGTAATTCTTTGGTTTTTAAGCACATTTGTGCGCTCTTTTGGCAAATATATGGCAAATCGTCAGGATGCGCACAAAACTCTTTTTCGCGGAACTTTATAATTCGCTCTTTAATGTCGCCGCGTTCATCTTTGATCTCCTCTGTTACTTCGCTTTTTGCTCCGCTTGCAACTTTCCCCAATGAAAGGGGAGAATAATCAAACAAAACTTTTCTGGCTTCAATATATGAATACTTATTCAACGCCAACATAAATTGATTAAGAAAATCCAAATCAGAGGATACGGCTTTTCCGTAAGGCGCTGCGGCGGGTTCTTCTGAAAGCATCTGCAAAATGCGGTTGGCTCTTTTGATTAAGTATTGGACGTTTTCGACGATTTCTTTATGCAGTTCCTTGCCAATAGGTGTAGAGAAGAGGTCTTCGTTAGAATATTGAGAATATTTTTGAGCGCTGTCTTCAAGGATACGGGTGCCATCAGGGAATGCTTTTATCTTGAACCAGATGTTCAGCAAGATTTCAGCTAACTGATTTTCGCCTTTTGCAGTTGTTATTTCATCTGCATAATGGCTGAAATAGGGGTCGGTTTCATATCTTCTTTCAATTACAGCGTTCATTACCTCATATCGCATGATCTGCAACTCGGTTTCATCGGCGAGTCTGAAGCGCGCAGGGATACCCAACTTCTGAAAGTTGCTTTTGATCAAGTCAAGATAATATGAGTCGATCGTGCAGATCTTTGCCGAGGGAAGGGCGGTGATTTGCTTAGCTATGTGAGAATTTGCAGGGTTGTCTGCAAGCGCATCGCCGAGCTTTCTTGATATTCGGGTCCTGAGCTCTCCTGCTGCTGCTCTGGTAAATGTAACTATGAGCATCGAGCCGATGTCGGCAGGATTATCTTCGTCTGTCAGAAGACGCAATATGCGCTCTGTAAGCGTAGCGGTTTTTCCCGATCCTGCGGCTGCCGAAACAAGGATGTTTCTATCCCTTAATTCTATTGCCAATTGCTGGGATTTTGTGAAATCCATTATATTCTCCTTTCTTTAATTCTGATCTTTTTTGGAGACTCTGCAAACATTCGAATAGGGGCAGTATTTGCATGTGTCTGCACCATCCTTGGGGAAAGCGTTGGCATTTCCCGTCAATATCTCGTCGCCGATAGATTTTAGAACGTCACACACTTGTCCGTAAATTACGTCAAGTGCTTCCCTTGAAACAGTTGATTTTTTCCTCGCAGAAGCCATCAAAAATCTATTGTTATGAGACTTGCTTACAGCAGAAATTACGTCGTCATCGTCAAGAATGAGCCCCGAGCGCTTGATTTCGTTAGTTGCCGCTGAAATTGACTCACTCGAGTCATTGAATCTTTGAGATTTGATCTTTGATGAATTTGCTGAAATATAAGTAATTCCGGCGGGCTCGGCGATACCGTTATTGAACAAATGTGAAGAGTTTTGGCTTGTTAATGAGAATATATATATTAACAATTGCAGGTTGGTTCCTTCTGCGATATCAGAAAGGGAAAAGGTTTTATCACCTGTTTTGTAGTCAATAACTCGTACGTACGTTTTACCGTTAGTCTCAAAAATATCTACTCGGTCAACTATACCGCTCATCGAAATCTGCTTGCCGTTTTTAAGGCGGATGGTAATAGAAGGCACTTTTGAAGTTCCGATTGGCAACTCAAAAAACGTGGGAATGAAGTAACTATCTGATAATTCGGCTAACAGATCATCAAGAATAAGAGTAGACATTTTTTTAAGTCTTTCAATAAGATGATTAAGACGAGCGCTTGATTTATCTTTGCTCGGAATCAACTCATCTATGTATGCGGAGATGATTTGGTCGATTATCTTTGCTTTTTCAGTTTCGTCGGGATGAACACCTTTATTCTTTACGTATACGAAGTACAAGAATTTTTCAAGCACCGTATGTATGAGCGTTCCAATGTTGTTGTAGGCAAAGGTAATACGCTTGGTATCGTTTAACTTAAGATAGTATTTGCAAGCATACGCGAATTTGCATTTTACGAATTCTTCGATTTTTGATTGACTTAATCGGAGTTCGTTCCCAATATAATTGTTTATAGTATTCGGAGCTATGACGTCGTTTTCCGCGGTAACGGAATGATTATCTGAAACGAACGGTAATTGATTTTCGCCGTCATTTTCAGAAGCCAATCTCTTCAATGCTTCTCCTAGGTCCGTGCCGGCATAAAGAGGTAAGTATTCGGATATGACTTTTATAGATTTAAATCTCGGCAGAGTTTCTGCGGCTGTTTCAATAGTTTTGATTTCACTGAAAAGCTTTTTGACTCTTGAGAATGCTATAGAGGGTTCCGAGTCTGCCCGCGTGAATATGATTAACCTTTCCGAAGGAGATGAAGCGGCGCGTCGGAAGAAAAATAATTCATCCGAAGCTCGCATTTCTTTATCTCCGGATAATACGATCTTATGGTTTATTAAGTATTCACGGTCAGCATAATTCAAAAGTCCCGAGTCCTGTACGTTGGACGGAAATTCGCCGTCGCAAGCACCTAACAGTATAGCACACTTAATGTTATCGGCACGAAGCATATTGGCAGAGCCGATGGTGATCTCGTCCATTGACGTAGGGATCGATCCGAGATCGGTTTCCTCTAATGCTGTTTTTATTGCAAGGTAGAATTTGGGAAGGCCGAACTTTTCATAGTCGGAAAAGGCATCGCAAACACAGTCAAGCGCATCGATTACTACGTCATACATTCTGACGCATTCAGATGCCTGCCGCTGTTTACCGTGCTGCATATACTTTTTTGCGAGATTTTTCAACGCTTCCTTAACGTCTATCTCTTCTAAGTATCTTATAGTTGCAAGACACATTTCCTTGCAGTCGGAAGCCGATTTAAGATCTGACGAAAAGCTGATTAATTTCGAAATAAAATTATTCTTAACCGAATTTGCGATCGCGAGCGCTTGCTCTCCGCGTTCGGTTTTTTGAGTGGTATAACCGTCAGGATTCATATTCCACGGTTCACGGGAAGTGAATTTTGTTCCGCTAATGTTCCATTTTGAAGTATATTCTTCAAATATATCAGCTTCGCGCGGTGAAATTCCACATAAACCCGTTTTAAGATGCGAAATTACATCGTTTCGTTGCCAACCAAAAATCGTTACCCTTAATGCGGAGAGAATAAGCTTTGCGATGGGGCAAAGGGAAGAGTCTGTCTTTTCGGAGATAAAATACGGAATATCAAGATTTTCAAGAGCGGGTTCGATTATTCCTATGTATTTATCCGCATTTCTCGCTATTATAGCGATTTCGTTATAGCGGTAGCCTTGTTCTGCTAATTCTCTTACAAGGACAGCGGCATACTCGCATTCGTCGTAAATGTCAGCGGCTCTATATAATGATATTGATTCATCTTGAATTGAATCGTCCGAAGAAAGCGGGGAAGTGGTCATTTCCCACAAATTTGATGAAAGATATGACAAACGCGGGGAGCGAGTTCTGCGATTTTGTTCAAGAGTCACTGTTTCGACTTTTAATCCGAGCGATGCGCAGTCACCACGCAATTTGTCAGAAAATCTTTTAATGGACACGGTGTCAAGACCTTTATAGCTGTGTGAGGGGAGACTTAAAGTAATGGCGCAATTATCTGCTTGTGAAAAAATCAGTTTTGTGATTGCGTGCTCAATGCCGGTTATACTTGAAAATCCGTCAAAATATACGTTGGTGCCTTTAAGGCAATTGGTGTTCTTCAAAAGTTCGCATAAACGCACCAATTCTCCGTTGGTATCGGAGTAACTTGAAGAAAGAAGAGAAGAATATATAGAGCTTACAGTGACAATATCTTTAATTTTTCTGGTTAACGTTGAAGAGTTACCGCTTGCTGCAATTTTCTCTAAATCTTCAAGTGAGATGCCTGCGGCAGTCAGTTCGTTGTAAGTTGCCAAAAAGGAATCTGCCAGAGCGATGTCGTCATCGCCCGATCTGCAATATTCGGAAAGCAGGGGAGCGGCGATCATTATAGCTCTCCACATCAGCAGCTTTTGAAGTCCGTGAGTGGCTGAGTTGTAATCTATGCCACCATGTTCACGGAACAATTTGTTGGCGAGACGTGTGTAATTAAGAACTTCAACGTAAAGCTGAGCCGAAGCGGGAAGACGCAATAATAGTTCTCGCTCGACGGAAACTGTCATTTGTTCAGGCACGATAAGAATGGCTTTTTGTTTTATCGAAGCATCGCTTTCGAGCATTTTGAATATTTCCTCGGTTTTTCCTGTACCGGGATTTCCGTATATAAATTTAATCATCGCAAGCCTCTTGAGATTGTTTGTTCAAAATATAGAAATTTCTTAAAATAGTTTGCTGACCTCGCCAGCTGTAGGCGCGCATATTAAAATCGTTGGCATCCGCTATGGTATTTTCATTTGGCGATGAGATTATATTAGAGTTGAACCACAACAAATCTGAGTAAATTGTATTTTTAGAAATGGCATTTAACGTATGGGGGCAAGCAAGCTGACATAAATCGCATCCCCATATATAGCCGGATTTATTAATTAATATAATTTCTTCTTCGGTTAACGATCCCTTTTTTTGAGTTATAGCGGAAAGGCAAGTCTTTTTATCGTTTATATTTGCAGGACAAGCCTTTTTGCAAGCTCCGCAGTGTTCACAGTATTCGATATCGTGGACAGGCGCATCGAATTTGAGATCTGAAATAATTTCGAAAAGAAATACAAATGAAGAATATTTTTCGGTTATCAAAAGGCTGTGGTCCCCTATGATACCTAAGCCGGATTTTGCAGCAGCAAGCTTTTCGTTTATTGGAGAATGATCCGCAAAGCCTGCGAAATGAGATTCGGGATATATCGCTTTGAATTCTTCTATAGCCTTATTACAAATTTCGAAAAGAAGCTTGTGATAGTCATGAGCCAAAGCATAAGCCGAAACGGTGTGAGGAGCCTCGCAATATTGCGTATAGTACGGTACGATTCCTATAAAAACCGATTTTGGAACAAATATAAGCTTATTTGCGAGACGGGGATTGATAATTTCACATTCATCGTAAGGCAAAACACCAACATCTGCAGCTCCGAGATTCCGAATTATTTCAGTTAATCGTTTCATATCAACAAACTCCCACATTAAGGTACTAAAATTATATCATAATTAATTATATAATACAATACCAACTTTGAATTTTGTTTTAATTGACTGTCATTCAACATATTTTTATCGAGTAATCATATAATCGTCACATTTCGGTATTATAATATAAAACAATTAAGAAAGGAGAATTCTTATGAATAATGATTTCGATAGATTAGATGCTCAAAAACGCGAGGAAGACCTTGCGAGTAAAAATGATGCTTCTGAAAATGAAGTTCACGGCGTGATTTACAGTCCCGATCATAAAAATAGCGGATACACGGTAGATATATACCAATCGGGGATTTCAACGGAGAAGGATCAACAAATTTGTGATACTAAAAAGAGAAGAAAGACCGATCGAGACTCTTCTAAATATTTGAAATTAACGATCCTCTCGGGTTCTATCATACTTGTGCTGTGCTTATTAATGTCTGTTGCTTCCGGATTCATTGCTGCTTATTTTGCCAGCGAATATGTATTTGCACAGCCTGCTGAATCCAAGGAGCAAACTGATTCAGTCAAACCAAAGCCGGAAGATGACAGATCCTTCATCGACACATCCGAGCCGCCGCGTACAGAGTCCCCTGTGGTTGCAGGTCAGCTGATGTCAATGGAGGAGGCGATTGAGGCTGTCAGAGATTCTGTCGTTGAAATAACAACTGAAACCGTTAACAGCGGCTTTGGAGGATATTCTCAGTACGTTGTCAGTGGCGCGGGAAGCGGTGTTATCATTTCGACGGGGGGATATATTATCACAAACAATCATGTTATAGAAGGTGCATCGAATATAATCGTCAGACTTACGGACGGAAGCGAGTATGAAGCTGTTTTGATTGGCACAGACAGTAAAACTGACGTAGCCGTAATTTCTATAACGCCTGATGAAGGAAAGGAATTCACTCCTGCAGTTATAGGAACGGCATCAAATTTGCGCCTCGGACAAACTGTAATTGCAATCGGTAATCCTCTTGGTGAACTCGGCGGTACCGTCACAAACGGAATAATCAGCTCTCTTGCCCGTGAAGTTGTAATGGAGGGTAACGGAAGCATGACCCTACTTCAGACCAATGCCGCTGTAAGCCCCGGTAACTCAGGCGGTGGACTTTTTGACCTCTACGGAAGACTTGTGGGTATCGTCAACGCTAAAACCAGCGGCCAAGGTGTAGAAGGCATCAGCTTTGCCATTCCTGTAGATACCGCTTGGGATATTGCTAATCAGCTTATCACGAAAGGTTATGTTTCCGGAAGACCTTCGCTTGGCATACCGTTAAAGCAAGTACAGTACAGCGCCGGTATTTTCGGAGACATTTACGCACAGGTTATAGTATCTGCTGACGTTGAGGAATACGGGCTGAAGACAAACGATATTATAATAAGCATCAACGGATATTCAATAGCCGATCTTGACGATATTTCATACAGCATTTCCGCGAATGCTATCGGAGATGAAGTTGTAGTCAGAATTAAGCGCGACAGGAAATATTATGAATTGAAGATCAAGCTCATTGAATATATTCCTGAAGGTGCCGCACAGCAAGATTCAAGCCTTTGATTTCTTGGGAGTTAAGCAGATGTATAAAATTTTGGTAGTAGACGATGAAGTCGGAATCCGTTCTTTTGTTAAGAAATATGCTGAATTTGGAGGCCACGAAGTAATTGAAGCCTCCGACGGTATGGAAGCCATTGAAGTTTTTCGTTCTCAAAGCATAGATATCATTGTTATGGATATTATGATGCCCGAGCTTGACGGATTTTCTGCTGTCAGAGAGATCAGAAAGTCAAGCAACGTCCCTATAATAATGCTTTCTGCTCGAGGCGAGGAATATGATAAGATAAACGGTTTTAATCTCGGTATCGACGATTATGTAGTTAAACCGTTTTCTCCCAGAGAGCTTATCCTCAGAATAGAGGCTGTCATGAAAAGAGTGGACTCAAATGTTACCGTCTCTGAATCTTCAGCGACTCCGCATGAAATTATAGAGATAGATGACGGTATGTTGAAAGCTGATATTACGGCAAGGATTGTTTATATAGACGGTAATAGGGTCAATATGTCGCCCAAGGAGTATGAATTGTTTTTCTACATGCTTTTGAATCACAATATCGCTCTTTCGCGAGAAAAACTTATTTGTGAGGTATGGGGATACGATTTTTACGGCGATGCAAGAACGCTTGATACTCACATTAAGCTGCTCCGTAAATCTCTCGGCAAATATTCTTCGCTTATTGTTACTCTTCGCGGAATAGGATATCGCTTGGAAGGGAAGATCACAAAGAAATTTGATCTGATTAGTGATAATGAAAAGTGATAATCGTAAGCGATCTGTATATGGATTTAAGAGAAAAGGCGGAATCCGCACTCACCTGATTTTAGGTCTTACTGTCTTTGTTTTACTTATTTTAGCGGTAATTTGGGTATTCCAGGTCTTGCTTCTTGATTTCTTTTATGAAAGAACAAAGCTTAATCAGCTTGATGACGTTCTATCTTATATTGAAAAATACATCAACAGAGATGATCTTGATTCAATATGCGGCGAATTAGCTTCGAAGTATGATGTTTGCATTTCTGTATATGATGCTGAGAATGGAGTTCTCGGTGATCGTATTGTGAATAAAGAGGTTTCGCCTACTTGCATCATTCATTATGTAGATGAGCAATCGCTTGCCGCATATTATTCAGAGGCAGTTGAATCGGGTGGAGAAATTACTCATCGCTATTCGCTTGCAACAGGTGATAGGATTAGTAAAGCATCCGGCAGCACCAACGAGAGCTTTGTATCTGAATCCCCGGCTCAAGATGAATCTGATTCGCGTGAGTTGGTCGTGGCGGTTGCGGTTAAGTCAATTTCTGATTTACAAGGCGATCTATTTGCCGTATTTATTAATCTTGAATTCACTCCGATCAGCACCGTACAGCAAACCCGAAACGTCCAATTTGGATATATAGCCGCTTTAATCGTAGTTTTAACCGTAGTTTTTTCCTGGGCTTTTTCCGGCAGAATTTCACGTCCATTGGAGAAGATGACCGCAGAAGCAGAGCGAATGGCAGAGATAGGGCATACTGCGGTATTTGAAGAAGAAGGCTATAGCGAAACTCAAAGATTGGCAAATGCACTCAACTATGCAGTTGGCGAAATTTCTCAGACAGAAAGACTGCAGCGCGAGCTTATAGCTAACGTTTCGCACGACTTGCGTACCCCCTTGACTTTGATTACGGGATATGCAGAAATGATGCGCGATATTCCGGGGGAAAACTCTCCTGAAAATTGTCAATACATCATTGATGAGACCAAAAGACTTACTACTCTTGTCAACGATATGCTTGGCTTTTCAAAATACAGTTCTGAATGTCAAGCCCCGACCTTCAGAGTTATGAACCTTACGGAATCGATAAGGTCTACAATTAACCGTTATAGCGAGCTTGTTCGCCGCTATGGGTATGTCATTGAATTCAAAGCATCTGAAAACGTAGAGATTGAAGCCGACGAAGGGATGATTCTTCAGGTTATCTACAATCTGCTCAATAATGCAATAAACTATACGGGTGCGGATAAGACCGTAATTATTCAACAAACGCTTGTTTCCCCAAAAACCGTTCGTATTTCCGTAACCGACACCGGTGAAGGTATTTCCAAGGATGATATTCAGAAAATATGGGACAGATACTACACCGAGCAAAAATCTCATAAGCGCGCGATTGTCGGAAGCGGTATAGGCCTTTCGATAGTAAGTAAACTATTACGCCTGCATTCCGCATCTTATGGGGTTGAATCCGCGGAAGGAAAAGGAACCACTTTTTGGTTCGAGCTTAAAGTAAAATAATTTACAATAAAAAACTAAAACGCGCATATTTCCCGTCGGATATTTTGTCAAATTCCGACGGGATTTGTGTACTAAGTGTATAAATTTCTTAAAAAAAGAATTCAATACCTTGTATTTAGTACGTATTTGTAATATAATAGTATTAAAATTTACTTTGATAAGTATAGAAAGGAGGCTCACGAATGTCAGATAAAAAAGATTTCGTAAATGCCGCACAAACCCAAACTGACGATTTTATTGATTCGCTTGATTCCCTCAAGCTCGACGATGTTGTACCTCCTCATAGGAAAAGAACCTTTAAAGCTGAATTTTCTGCTTTTAAAGCATATCGATTTTTTTTGATTTTTATTTGTATATGCGTTTTTGCCTACTGTGTTTCTGAGCTGTTTGTAATAGTATCTGACTACGGTAAAGGCGAGGAGCTCTATGAAGAGATCAAGGACGACTATATGTCGCTTATCAACAGCTTTACGGACTCGGGAGTAACCAATATGATTCTTTCGACATCCGATAGGCCGCTGAGCAGTTATCATGACGTTTTGATCAATGGCAGTCCGATATACACTCCCGTTGACGATGGTATTGATAAAGGCGTGACAAGTGCAAAATTCCAAAAATTGCTTGCTAAAATCCAAGAGCTGCGCGATACGCAGAATAAAGATACTTATGGTTATATTCATATTCCGAACACAAAGATCAGCTATCCGATGGTTCAATGTGAAGATAATGATTTTTATCTTACTCACGGCTTCGACGGTCATCCTTTGGCGGTAGGCGCAATATTTATAGATTTCAGAAATAATAAGAATATCGAAAAGAACCGTAACATCATAATTTACGGACATAATATGTTTAACGGCTCTATGTTCTGCGATGCAACTAAATTCGTTGAAGATTCAAACTTCTTTATGAACACGGAAAACGATATCGAGATTACTACTTTTGACGGACATTATACATTCAGAGTTTTTTCTGCTTACCCTACTGACAAATATGATAAATATTTCAGAACGTATTTTGCTACGGAAGATGAATTTGTAAGCTTTCTCTATGAACGCGAGGCTAAATCGCTATATCATAGAGATGATGTCAGTTTTTCCAAAGATGATATTATTATCACGCTGTCTACCTGTATTTTGGGTAATGAAGACGGTAGATACGCCGTACACGCTAAATTGATAAAAGTTGAAAGATAATGATTACAACTGAATTCTTAATATGTCCGATATGCGGTTCAGAGCTCTATGTTGACGGAAAAAGTTTTCGTTGCAAACCTACAGAAGGACTAAAGAGCCATTGCTTTGATTTATCTTCATCGGGATACGTTGATCTTTCTTACCGTTCGGGCGGAAGAGGTGATTCCAAAGAAGCCGTTAATGACAGAACAGCTTTTTTGAACAAACAATATTATCTTCCTCTCGCGGATGAGATAACACGAATTTGTGCAAAGCATTTGCATAACGATTTCTTTTTGGTCGACGCCGGTTGTGGAGAAGGATATTATTCTGATTACATTGCTGCAAGGTTTGCTGATTCGTTCGTTTTTGGCGCCGATCTTTCAAAGCACGCTGTGCATAGAGCTTCGGTTCGCAGAAATATGCGAGGCGGTAATAATTGCTTTTACTCCGTTGCATCCGTGTTTGATTTACCTGTGCGTTCTGCGGTTGCCGACGGTATGCTCTCAATGTTTGCGCCGATTGCGCAGGACGAGTGCCTGAGAGTTTTGAAAGATGACGGGATTCTGATAATAGGTGCCGCCGGAGATCGGCATTTATACGACCTTAAAGAATCTATTTATGATGAAGTGCATATTAACGAAGATCGAGCCGATCTGCCGACTTCGATGACGCTTGTCGAAAAGACTAACGTATCGTATCGTATAAATATCGATAACAATGAAGATATTCAGCGACTTTTCGGAATGACTCCATATAAATTCAGAACCTCATCTAAGTCCATAGAACTGTTAAACGCGCTCGAACATCTCGAAACTGAAGTGAACGTTGATTTCTACGTTTATAAAAAATAATACTTTGAAAGGCACTTTATAAATTGAAAATTTCGGTTTGTATTCCTATGTATAATGAAGCTTCCATAATTGCTGAGAATGCAAAGAAGCTGTGGGAGTATATGGAGAATAATTTTGTTTTGGAAGACGGCACCCGTGATTATGAGATCATTTATTCCAACGACGGTAGCTCCGACGGATGTGATAAAATATTACGCGATTTGAATCTTCCCGGTATAAAAATAGTCGGCTACGAGAAAAATCGAGGCAAGGGAGCTGCTGTCAAGACTGCTATGCTTGCTTCGAGCGGTGATATTGCGATGTTCACCGACGCTGATATGGCATACGGCACCGACGTTATAGCAAAGATGGTGCAGTACTTCGATGCTGCTCCCGATAGCCAGCTCGTTATAGGATCCCGAAACCTTGACAAGGACGGATATTCGAATTATACCTTTATCCGAAAGATAGCTTCGAAGGCTTATATAAAGGTTCTTTGCATCGTTGGCGGTTTTAAGCTATCGGATTCGCAGTGCGGCTGTAAGGGATTCAGACGCGAGGCAGTAGATACTATTTTCCCTCGCCTTGAAGTAAACGGCTTTGCTTTTGATTTCGAAGCACTTTTGTGGGCGTCGAAGTTAAAGTATAAAATTATCGAGATGCCTGTAAGTGTCCTCGTTCATGGAGAATCCAAGGTGCGTATCGTTCGCGATACGGTCAGAATGCTCCGCGATATTATGAAAATGAAAAGGCGCATTAAAAAGGCAAAATAAATTACTCGTTTTGGAGAAAAATAATGAATTTATTTAATGACAAATCAAAACGCGCAATCTGCGTTTTCTTTGCCATATTAATGCTGATCCAATGTATCCCCGGCGTGAGCGTTTACGCCGCGAATGCAACGGTTGATTCGGTAACCGAGGACGTAGAGCTTACGGAAATGGTTTGCCGCATCCGCAACGTCTCCACAGGTTTATATCTTGACTCTTATAAGTATACGGCAAAGACTAAAGCTAAATCGTATCTTGAAAAGTATTCCGAGAGCAGTATGGGGCAGGTGTTCCACCTCTCGCCTTGCGACGATGGTACATATATGATAATCCCGCAGAACGATAACGGTGAATATGCTTACAGCTATACTCTTGACACCTCCAAGGATAATAAGCTCAAGAAGATTAAGCTTTCTTCGGCGGGAGCGGCTTCAAAGTTTGATATAGTTGAATACTATAACAATCAATTTATCTTTGCGCCCTCCAACACAAAAAATAATAAGCTGGTTGTTACTCAGTCGGCGACGGTTACTGAGTACAGTGACTATTATACCGAACTTCAAGAGATAACCTCGGATTATAAAAATCAGCTCTGGCTGATCGAGCCGATCAAAACCGAAAAGCTTTCTGTCGTTTTCACCGGCACAAAGGTTCGTCTTTATTCTACCGGTGTATTTTACGCAAGAAAGCACCCTTATAACGTTTTCACGGACGATATAAAGTGGACCTCGAGCAATGAGGACGTTATCATGATCGGAGAAGACGGCACCTGGTGTGCGCTCGGTCTCGGTAAGTCTACCATTACAGCTTCGCTCGAAGGTCTCAGCAAGAGCTTTACCGTTACAGTCGTTGATCGCGATGCTTTTACCTGGTATAGCCAAAATAACATCTATACAAGCGACTGGGATGCTACTCAATTAAAGTTCTTAAGCTTTACCTCAAACGGCGTCAAAAAGAAATTTGCAATCGATTCGCGCGAACCTAACGGCAACTACTGTTGGATGGATGAAGGATGCGGAAACTGCGCGGTTGCTATGGTGCTTAATAATATGGGCGCGGTCAAGACGAATGGATATGATTTCCGTTCGGGACAAGAAGGTAATCTCGTAGCCGATCCGTATACCGTCGGATTGGCGAATACGGGCAAATACGGATCTGATTCAACTACTGCAACCTTGAGCGGAGATCCCATTTATATGCGTTGGGAGTACGTTATCAATCAATTTAACGTTGACGGAAAGACTGTTCAGATGAATAAAATCTATTATCCCACCAGGACCAAGCTCAAGCAGCTTTTGGCGCAGCATCCCGAAGGAATCGTAGTGCAGGTTATGAAGGGAAACAAGAATCACTATCTCGTTTTTGCCGAGTGCTTGAATCCAGAAGAAAAGACAGCATCAAAGCTGAAGTTTATGGTTTGCGATTCTGCTGCGTATGATCCGATAGACGGAGATTATGTACTTTTTGAAGATTCTACCTCATATAAATATGAAGGTTACAGATATTCCGATATTCATTCCGTTTTATATATGACGCTTGAATAAATAATACAATAATTAAGGAGATTTATTATGATCGCTACACTCGTTTACGTTCACGTTAAGCCCGAAAACGTAGAGGCTTTTGAAAAAATCACCGTTTACAACCATGATAACACAAGAAAGGAACCGGGAAATATCAGATTCGACGTGCTTAAGGTCAACGATGATCCCTGCCGTTTCGTTCTTTACGAAGTTTTTGCCGACGAAGCTGCCGCTGCCGCACATAAGCAGACCGCTCATTATCTCAAGTGGAGAGAAGAAGTGGCGGATTATATGGCATCTCCCAGACAGGCAACTGCTACAACTCCTATCGCATTCGACTGATATCTGCAAAACCTCGCTTTTTTCAAGAAAAAATTTGATATTTTTCGAAAAAACTTCAAAAAAGGTATTGACAAAAGCGAGCGTTTGTGATATAATATTAAACGTGCTGCGAGAGATGCTGCTATGGCTCAGTTGGTAGAGCACATGCTTGGTAAGCATGAGGTCATCAGTTCGACTCTGATTAGCAGCTCCAGCAGACAACCCTTGAGAAAATTTCTCAAGGGTTTTTTAATTTATTTTTCAAAAAACTATTGACAAACGATTTGTTTTGTGGTATAATATTACCCGTGCTAAAGAGATGCTGCTATGGCTCAGTTGGTAGAGCACATGCTTGGTAAGCATGAGGTCATCAGTTCGACTCTGATTAGCAGCTCCAGCACAGCCCTTGAGTTTTAATCTCAAGGGCTTTTCTTTTTTAAAATCTATTGACAAAAGAGCGGTAAATCTGCTATACTATATACAACGTTAAACACAAGAGGTATTCTAATGAAAAAGATTGTTTTATTGACAACTCTCCTGCTGATAGTTGTTTCTTTGCTTGTTCCTGCAATGACTGCCTGCGGCCCGAACGGCAATTCCGGCGAAGAAGAGAACAGTACTGCAGTTGAAGAGAAGAGCGTACCCTATTCGATTTCCGAATATACGGTCATAAGACCCGAGAACACCACAACCGAAGTGATTTCTTCTGCTGTAACCTTGAGAAAGCAGATCAATGAAATTCTCGGAGATTACGTAGTTGCTATTACCGACGACTGGATCAAGGGCGGCGTAGTTACTGACGAGATTACTGCGGCCAAGGAGATTCTTGTTGGAAACACCACCCGTCCCGAGTCCGCTAAAGCCCTCGAGGGTATTGATTCAACTTGTTTCGTCATAACCGTAATAGGCAATAAAATCGTTATTAACGCAGAGCGCACTTCTATGGTTGCGATGGGCGTTCAGTATTTTATGGATAATTATCTACCTTCGATATCCGAAGGCGTTATGATGCTCCCCGAGAATCTCTGTTATGTAAGCGAACCGATCAAGCAAATCACTTTTATTGATAACAGTCAGCAAAGCATGAACGTAGTGTATCTCGATTCGCTTGATAATTCGATGAATGTGAAGGATGAAAACGACAGACTTGACCTTGACGTCGTTTATGCTAAAGATCTTCGTACTTACATTCAGAATGTAGCCGGCGTTAAGCTCGGTTTGTCCACCGACTGGTATAAGAGCGGTACCGATGTTTCGCAGAATTATGAGATTCTTGTAGGTAATACTACCCGCCCCGAAACGGCTGAATTTTTGTCCACGCTTGATTACAACGGATACGGATTCGCCGTGATTGGCAATAAGATCGTCATTGCGGGATGGAATGAAACGACTACCGAGCTCGCTGTAAAGAACTTTGAAACTTATTTCAAGGCAAATCTCAAAAAGAACGAAGACGGTACTGTTTCGTTCAGAATGCTTGAAGGCGAACGCGCCGTATTTGATTACGCTAACTGGTTCGTTGATTATCCCGCTTTTACCGCCGGAAAGATGGTCGGAGTGCAGGATGCAGGCTACGGCAATCTCCAAGCGATGTTTAACGAAACCACGCTTGAAGCATACGAGGCGTATTGCAAGACTCTTGAGGAAAACGGATTCACTCTCTATATGCAGAATACGTTGGCTGATAACGTACATAAGGCTTATACTTCAAAGGAAGGCATGCTTTACGTATATTACGTTCCCGTTGAAAATTCCGTACGAATCGTAAGTTGTCCTGAAGGTAAGTATAATCTTCCCGAATATACTACACCCGAAATGGTACCTGCATACGAAAAGATCGCGGAGCCTGCTATTACCCAGATGTCGCTCAGCTACGCTGCGGGTAATTTCGGCCTTTGCCATATCATCACACTCGAGGACGGCTCTTTTATCGTTTATGACGGTGGAGGAAACTCGAACGGCGACTATGTTCAGCTTTACAACACGCTTGATTCGCTCAACAAGCGTCCTGACGGAAAGATAGTTATTGCAGCATGGATTTTAACTCATGAGCACTGGGACCATTATACGAACTTCTCGACGTTTTGCAAAAACTATTCGAGCAAGATCAAGCTTGAAGGTATGTACTGCAACACTCCTTCTGGATCCTACGCTTATAACGGTTACAATCCTAACTACTATATGAACAGCGATTTTGCTAATCTTTCGAGTACGCTCGGAGGAGTTAAGAAGTATATCGTTCATACCGGCATGAAGTTCTATATCCGAAACGCTTGCGTTGAAATTATCTACACTCAGGAAGATCTGCATCCCACCAAGCTCTATTTCTTCAACGACTGTACAATGGTATCCCGAATTACGATTGCAGGACAGACCATTACCTATCTTGGCGACATTCGCTGGGAGGGCTCGGATATTATGAGCGATAGATACAAGGGTGCTCTTAAGTGCGATATCGTTCAGGTATCTCATCACGGATACGATGGCGGTACGGAGGAGCTTTACAGATATCTCAATCCTCAAACCTGCCTGTGGCCGACGTCTGCAGAGAATTTTGCCACTATGTCAAGCGGAAAGACCTCCAATAACTATTTGAAGGTTGATACCTACATTTTGAACACCTTGAAGGTTCCCGTTAATATTTATGCAGAACCTACCGCAACGATCGGCTTGCCTTTCAAACAGGGCGATAAGATCACTTATTGGGATAAATAAAAATTCAAGCCTCCCGAATTCATTCGGGAGGCTTTGCTATTATTTTTGGGGTTTATAGAACTGATATAAGAACGACGGGATTGTTCCGTTGTAGAGCTTTCTGACTCTATCGGCTTTTCTGCCGTAAAGACGCTCGAAATATTCGCAAGAGGTCAGAACGTAAATCTGCCAAGGTGACATTTCGGCAAAGCATTTGCCGATGTTACGGTAAAGCTCTTCAGCATCGCGCATACTCATCATTCGCTCGCCGTAAGGAGGATTGCAGATCAGTGTTCCTCTGCAATCAAAAGAAGGCTTTGAAATCTTCTGCGCGTCAGCGGTGAAGAATTTAATATGCTTTCCGACGCCGGCTCTGTCTGCGTTTGAAATTGCGGTTTCGATACATTCGGGGTTGATATCCGATCCGAATCCGCGGTAAGGAGAATCGGAAACAATATTGGAGTTAGCTTCCTCTCGCGCATCCTCCCAGCATTTTCCGTCGATGAAAGCAAGATCCTCGCCCGCAAAGCTCCTGTGGAGTCCGGGAGCGCGCCGTGTTGCGATCAATGCGCCTTCTATTGCAATCGTGCCGGAGCCGCAGAAAGGGTCCCAGAGGAAGATATCGGGCCTTATACGAGCGGTGAGCGCCATTGCCGCTGCAAGAGTTTCTCGGAGAGGAGCGGCGTTTGCTACGGGTCTGTATCCACGCTTGTGAAGCGCAACGCCCGACGTGTCGATCATCATATAAACGGTATCCTTGAAGATGAAGAATTCGATCTTCGTAAGCCGTCCATCCTCAGGCATTCTGATAAGACCGTATTTTTCACCAAGTCTTACTGCGATGGATTTTTTAAGTATCTTCTGACAGTTGGGAATGGACGCAAGAGTACTCTTTATCGAATGTCCTGCCACGGGGAATGCGCCCGACGGGGGGATGAAATTCTCCCACTCAATGAGTTTACATTTTTCAAAGAGCTCGTCAAAGGTCGTGGCGGTAAAAGGCTCGCCTGCGAGAATATATACTCGTTCGGCGACTCTTAAATTGATATTGGCTCTTGCGCAGTCGACGGCATCACCCGTGAAGAAAACTCTGCCGTCCATCGTAAAGGTTCTTTTGAGTCCGAGAGCGTCTATCTCTTCGCCGAGAAGCTTCTCGAGACCAAACATACAAGTTGCAACGTAAGTGAATTTCATATCTTTATAAGTTTACTAATGTGCGGAGCGTTTCAAGTGCGTATTTTGCACCAGCGTCCTTGAGGCTATCGGGAGATTGATTGTTAAGACCGATTTCGAGATTGAGTACACCGGGATAATTAATATCGCGCAGAGCTCTCATTACGGATTCCCATTTGATTGTACCTGAGAAGGGAGCAAGATGAAGATCGTCTGCGCCGAGATTGTCGTTAATATGTGTACAACGAAGTCTGTGACCGAGCTTCAAAAGCGGCTCGTACTGATCGTCGTAAACCATATTTGCGTGACCCGAATCCCAGCAGGCGCCGATTCTGCTGTCATTGTACGAATCGATCAGATGTATCAGCTGATCAACGTAAGTGCAATAACCCGCGCACTTGCCGAGCGTCATATTTTCGTATGCGATATTCAAATTCTTGTTGAGTGCGTATTCAATATATTTGTCGTTCGTTTCGTGGTTGATCTTTGCGCACTCGTCATCGGTAAGATCTTTGCCACGAAGTGTTTCGGGGTGGAAAACGCCCCACGGTATGCCGAGAAAGGATGCAACGTCAATCGCGCGATACATCATTTCGTAATAATATTCAAGATCCTCGGGGGTGTGGCACTTGACTCTTTTGCCCTTGAAAGGAAGGTGACACTGCGCGATCTCGATTCCTGTTTCTTCTGAAGCCAGTGCGATCTTTTCAGCCTCATATTTCCAATCGTCCTCGTGGAGTCTTAAGGTCTTGTTGCAGATCATTACGAGGTTGGCGTCCGCCGCATCGTATCCAATTGCCGCAAGCCTGCGTATAGCGTCGGAAATAGGCTGCTTTTCTTGAGAACCGCGAATATCTCTGTATAAAAGCGTCATTCCGCATAATTTCATAAGGAATACCTCCAAAATTGTCATTAAGCATATTATACAATATAATTGAAAATTATTCAAGTTAAAAACATAACAATCTTTTCTTTTTGAGAAAAATATTATCTTATTACTTGCAATTATACCGAAAATGTGCTATAATCTCGTATGAACAAAATTCCATTGAGGTGTAAAATGAAAAAAACAGTCATCAGACAATATGCTAAACTCATCGCTGTGAAAGGCGCAAACGTACAGAAAGGCCAGGAGGTAATCATCAACACTTCGGTTGAAAATCCCGAATTCGTTAAGATGCTTGCAGAGGAATGTTATCGTGCGGGAGCTGCGAAGGTAATGGTTGAGTGGTCTTATCAGCCGCTGACTAAGGTAAATTATAGATACCGCAGCCTTAAAACTCTTTCGAAGATGGAGGATTGGGAGGTTGCAAAGCTCGCTCACCGTTCTGATGTCCTTCCCGTTATGATTTACATTGATTCAGAAGATCCCGATGGACTTGCCGGAATCAATCAGGAAAAGCTCGCAAAGTCACAGCAGGCGATCTATCCCATAATCAAGCCCTACCGCGATAAGATGGAAAATAAGTATCAGTGGTGTATCGCTGCTATCCCGGGCGAAAAGTGGGCTAAGAAGATGTTCCCCGGTGAAACCAAAAATAAGGCGATGGAAAAGCTTTGGGAGGCTATTCTTTACACGTCAAGAGCCGACGGCGCAGATCCCATTCTCGCTTGGATCAAGCACAACGCTGATCTCAAGAGCAGATGCAACTACCTTGATTCTCTCGGCATAAAGGAACTCCACTTCAAGTCTGCAAACGGAACTGATTTTACCGTAGGTATGATGAAGAACGGAATGTTCCTCGGCGGCAGCGAGGATGCGCTTGGATCCGGTATCGAATTCAACCCCAACATTCCTTCCGAGGAATGCTTTACAACTCCTATGAGAGGTCTTGCGGAAGGTACCGTCGTAGCTACACGTCCGCTTTCCTTCAGAGGTGAACTTATCGAAAACTTCAGCATTCGTTTCGAAGGCGGAAAAGCTGTTGAAGCTCATGCGGAAAAGAATGAGGAGCTTCTCAAGCAGATGATCTCTATGGACGAAGGCGCAGCGTATCTCGGCGAGGTTGCCCTCGTTCCTTACGATTCTCCTATCAGAAATTCGGGTCTGACCTTCTATAACACGCTGTTTGACGAGAACGCTTGCTGCCATCTTGCGCTCGGTATGGGATTTGCAAACTGTGTTAAGGATTACGGAAATTATACTCTCGATGAGTGCAGAGAAATGGGTGTAAACGACTCGATGATCCACGTTGACTTTATGATCGGCTCCGAGGATCTTTCTATTGATGCGATTTGCAACGACGGCAAAACCGTTCCGATCTTCAGAGACGGAAACTGGGCTTTCTAATTTAAAAGTAAAAACGGCTGCGATTTTGCAGCCGTTTTCTTATGAGAAATAATTGTCAAAAATCCTTTGAAGCTCGCGCTGAACACCAATGGGATCTTTGATATAAGATACACCGTGTGCAGCGTCAGGTACAGTTACTAATTGCTTTTTCGCCGTGCAAGCGTTGTAATTATCGATCGAGTTATCGGGTGGGACAAAATCATCTGCTTCACCGTGAATGAAGGTTATGGGTGCGCAGAGATTCTTAACGGCTTGAGTGGTAGAGAATTCATCAAAAGAGAATTTTGCTTTATTCTTACATAACACTCTTGCAAAATTCAATATCGGGAAGGTGGGAAGATGGTACCATTGCTTGAATACGTGAGTAAAGATTCGCTTGGGATCGGTAAAACCGCAGTCCGCTGTGATGTAGTTGAGCTTTATCATATCCGGCTCTGCGGCTGCGAGAAGGACCGTAGTAGCTCCCATAGAAACGCCGCTTAAAATGAACTCGTATTCATGAGAGGTATAATCGTCAAGATATTTGCACCAATCAACGATGTCGTAACGTTCGAAAGCGCCGAAGGTAATGTACTTTCCCTCGCTTTCTCCGTGTGTCCTCTGATCGGGCAGGAAGAGCGCAAAGCCGTTATTATAATAGTAACTTGCGGCGGCTGAAAAGTCAAACACAGGCGAACCTTGGTAGCCGTGAACGAGAATGGCCATTCTTTTCTTATCGGTGTTAGTATTCGGAATAAGAAAACCGTGTAAACGTAAGCCGTCACGCGAAGTAATATAATGATGCTCGACATTTTGCGAAAGCATCCACTCACGTCCTTCGCGGATCGCCGCACCGTTACCGCCGCTTTTCTCAATGTGTTGAATACCTCTTTCGACGTTCCCTTCGGGATCCTTGGCGCGGGTGAAGCAAAGATTAAAAACAACGTTTGCGAATACTATCGAAGCAACTATAACCGTCAAAATGATGGCTGCGGCAACGTAAATGAAAATCAAAATATCACACTCCGTTAGATTTTTAATAATTTTATCACTTATTTTGTTTTTTGTCAATACAAATCTTGACTTTTCATCAAATGAATGCTATACTAATAAAAAACATTCGGAGGTTAGCATGAAAAATTATCCTGAAATTTTTAAGACCTATCCTGCCGTGTACGCGGTAAGAGACAGATACGTTATAATTGTGGCTGTCAACGAGCCTTGTACTATGTGGGTAAAGGTTGGAGATAGTGAATATTTTGACGACTCTAACGGCATTCTGCGCACGTCTTCTCTTACTCATAAGATAGAAGTCCCCGCCTGCGAGCTTGATTCCGTCAGAGAATATACCGTATATTTCAGAAAAGTAATCGAGAGAAAGCCTTATTTTTCCGAGCTCGAGGACGTTGGAGAATACTCGGCTAAATTCAGACCCGTAGAGGGCGATACCGTTCGCATTTTCCATATTGCTGATGCCCATAACAGAATCGACGGCCCCGTAAACGCCGCAAAGGCTGACGGAGAGCACGATCTGCTTATTCTGAACGGTGATATTCCCAATCACTCGGGCAAGATCGAATATTTTGCGGCAATTCATTGTATCGCGGGCGAGATAACAAAGGGCGAATATCCCGTAATCTTCTCGAGAGGCAACCACGATATGAGAGGAATCTACGCCGAATTTATCCAGGATCATACCCCGACCGACAACGGCAGATCGTATTTCTCGGTCAAAGTAGGCCCTATTTGGGCGCTGGTTCTTGACTGCGCCGAGGATAAGCCGGATACCAATCCTGAATACGGACATACCATTTGCTGCGCAAACTTCCGTGAGCGACAGACTAAATATATCGAAAGCGTGATCAAGGATGCCGACAAGGAATATAATGCAGAGGACGTCAAATACAAGATGGTCATTTCTCATATACCCTTTAACAGACATTTTAATCCGCCTTTCAATATTGAGGAGGACAGGTATGCTTACTGGTGCAAGCTTTTAAGCGAGAACGTGAAGCCCGATATGATGCTTTGCGGTCACGTGCATAATTGCTCGATTTATAAGCAAACTGAGGAATCAAAGGCAGAGGGACAGCCCTGTCACGTTGTGACCGCTTCTAAGCCCTTTAAGGGAGAAGAGAACATCGTATGTGGCTCTCTCGTATTTGAAAAGAATTACTGCAAGGTTAAATTCATCGATTCAAACGGCGATATCCACGGCGAGGATACGTTAGAATTTTAATCATAATCTCCGCTATGCTTGAATACATTTTTGTATCAAGATATAGCGGAGATTTATTATGCAGTTTAATCGAAAACGCTACACGATGTGCGCCTTTGACGGTAAAATTATCCTCGCGATAATTATCGATTTTCCGGAGGAGGGCTCTGACGCCAAGTACGATTATTTGAATAGATACGCGTCCAACTGCTATAAATTTGCCTGTTCGATTCTATATGAAAAGGTAGAGGAAAAGTATATTTACGATTATAATAAGGGCGCTCAGTTTGGCAAGTACGTTTATAAGCTTGATATCAAGGAGACTTACTCATCCGAACATATATTTTCATATCTGATAACTGTTACACTCGAAGCCGGTTGGGAATTATTATCACATAAAATTGATTCGGTAGTTTTCTTCGACGATATGATAATACCGCCGAAGCTTCTGGGCGAACGAAAAGAGAATGTTGTGCTCGATATCGACGGTACACCTTGTAATGCAAAATATAATAACGGAGTCGTTGAGCTTCTGAAGCTATCGGGAAGAAAATCGTTGGAATTATGAGAACAGCCGTCGGCAAAATGTCGACGGCTGTTTTTAAAATTATTCTTCTTCGTCTTCGTCGTTACTGATCTCGCCGACGGTAACCTTAAGCTTTGTTACAAGTATGTCGTCTTCCATTTCGGTAACTTCGATCTCAAGGTGCTCATAAGTGAATTTGTCGCCTACGTGAGGCTCTGCTTCAAGGCTTTGGATAGCCCATCCGCCCACTGTGGAATATTCACATTCAAAATCCTTGGGATGGAAGTCGAGCTCGTAGAAGAGATCTCCGATGCTCATTTCTCCGAGGATCTCATACTCATTGGGAGCTTTTTCTACCATTTCGGAAACGATTTCATCAGACTCGTCCCAAATGTCGCCAACGATTTCTTCAAGGATATCTTCGATAGTAACTACACCGAGTGTTCCGCCGAACTCGTCAATAACAATAGCCATATGGACCTGCTTTTCGCGGAGCATCTTAAGCGCCGCGGGGAGCTTGAGAGTCTTGTGCATATAGCAAGTATCGAGAAGCATAGACTCAATATCTACTTTTTTACTGTCAACCGCTTCCTTGTAGTAAAGGTTAAGATGGAGAATACCGATGATATCATCGATACTGTCGCGGTAAACGGGTAATCTTGAGAAAGTAGACCCACTGATCGTCTCGAAGATCTCATCATCGTCATCATCAAGATCAATAGTAACGAGATCAATTCTGGGTGTCATAATCTCTTCAACTGTTGTATCCGAGAATTCAAGCGAAGACTGAAGCAGATCGCTCTGATCCTCATCAATTACGCCTTCTTTTTCAACAGTATCTATAATTGAAGATAATTCATCCTCAGTTATCTCGGGCTCTTCATCGGATTCTTTACCCCAAATCTTGCGTATAAGATTCATAATAAGCATTACTATGAATACGAGGGGGAAGAGAATGTAAGTAAGAATCTGCATAGGCCACGCTGCTATTTTACAAATTTTGTTTGCGTGCTGTTTAGCAAGAATCTTGGGTACAATCTCACCGAAAATCAAAACGATGATAGTTAATACTGCGGTGGACAAAACGGATGCCATAGCATCGCTTGTTAAAAGCTGCATAAAAACAGCAGTTGCACAAGCAGAAGCTGCAATGTTAACCAAGTTGTTTCCTATAAGGATAGTACAAAGAGTATCTGCGAAATTCTGGCTGATTTTGTACGCAAGGCTTGCCGAGGAAGAAGGTTTTTCTTCCGCTTCTCGGCGAAGATGCATAGTATTAACCGAATTGAATGCTGCTTCCGTGCCTGAAAAACAAGCGGAGAGGACGAGCATTACGAAAATTATAATTGTATATATTGCGATCATTTCGTCACCTCCGAAGCAGAGAGGTTTTTCTTTGCATCGTCTTCTTCATCCCAAATCTCGCCGACGAGTTCTTCAAGGAAGTCCTCAATCGTTACAAGTCCTTGGACTTTATTTGATTCGTCGCGAACGATCGCAATGTATTTCTTGTGGTTACGCATATTATCGAGGAGATCGTGTATCTCATCGGTAGTTCTGACGTAATGGGGCTTGCTCAAGGTTGAGCGAAGATCGAAATTTTTGTTTGCCATATATTCTTTGAGGAAGGTTCTGGTAGACATAATTCCGATGATGTGATCCATACTTCCGTTAGTAACGGGCATACGGGAAAAAGAAGTATTCTTAAGAATTTCGATGATCTCGCGGGCAGACATATTAATGTCAACCGAGTCGATCTTTTCTCTGGGGGTCATTACGTCCGCTGCTGTCTTATCCTGAAAATCAAGAACAGAGAGGAGAAGGTCGGATTGTTCCTCGTCAACGACACCTTGTTCTTCCGCTTTTTCGATGATCTCAATGAGGTCTTCTTCCGAAATGGAGGGGATATCCTCGCCTTTAAAGAGCTTCGAAACTGCGGTTGAAATAAGATTGAAGAGGAATACGAGAGGCTTGAGAATCGTCATAATCGCGCGGAGAATTCCTGCGCTGAATCGAGCCATCGTATCAGGTTTGTCGTTTGCGAAGGTTTTGGGTATCATCTCGCCGAAAACAAAAACGATTACGGTAGTGATGACTGTGGTCAGAACGGTAACGGTGTCTGGGTCAATGTCGGTCAGCCATTTTGTCATAAGCAAAGTGCCGATAGAAGCCGCACCGATATTTACGATATTGTTACCAATCAAAATTGCGGTGAGTGCTTTATCGTGATTGTTTGAGATGTACATAGCGCTTTTAGCCTTCTTATCTCCGTCGTCTGCGCGGTTCTTCATACGAATCTTGTTCATTCGTGCAAAGCCGCTCTCAGAAGCGGAAAAGTATGCGCTGAAAATTACGCAAAGTACAAATAAGCCGATCAACAATAAACTGTCGCCTTCCATGGAAATAAAATGTTTCTCCTTTTCTTGTTTTTAATTTATATTTACATATTATATCACAAAATTTATCGTTTGTCAATAGCGTACAAGTCAAATGCTTTTATTAGCTCTGATCGTAAATGTATTTTCCCAATTTGAGAGAACTTCTGCTTTCATAAAGCCACTCTTGATCAAAATTTGAATCTCATGCTCTACCGTAAGCGGAGTATCGTAATGGTAAAACCTGTTATCGGTTATGTTTTGCTCAAGCTTGAGACGTGAATATTCGCTTCTTAAAAACGCTTCTTCATTGCTGTCTTTTGCAAAATAATCGGTCAAAATGAAATAACCGCCGGATTTTAAAGAATCAAAAAGCTTTGAATACAGATGAGCCTTTTCTTCCGGCGTATAGTGGTGCAAAGATTCAACCGATACTGCCGCATCAAAGCAATTTACTCCGAGATCATAATCAAAATATGAATCGCAGATCAGCGTCAGATTTTTGTTGCTATGTTTTGCTTTTAGTGTAGAGAGCATACCCGGAGCGAGGTCTATGCCGGTTATATGCGCCGAAGGATTGATTTTGAAATATTCATCAAGCTCAAGTCCCGTACCGCAACCGAGATCGAGAACCTCAGCATTCCTTTCCAACGGCAAAAGCTTTGCTGTAAAGGGATAGAAGATTCGAGCCGACTCAATGCAATCAAGCATGTGAGATTCATATTCAGCAAGCCTAGCATCAAAGAATTCGCCCATTAATTCAAGCTTCATTTGAACAAATATCTCCAAAATTTATTTGGATTTATTATAGCATTGACTTTCGTTTTTGTCAATACAGTAAATTCAATTATGAAACTTACCCGTAGATTTTTTTAAAACCGTATTGTATTCGACTATAAAATATGCTATAATGTATATGCAAAAATTACGGAGGCAGTTTTAGTATGAAAATTACATTTATGGGCGCGGGAAGCAGCGTTTTTGTTAAAAAAGTGCTTGGCGATACTCTTATGTGCGAGTGCTTTAAGGACGTTGAAATTGCGCTTTACGACATTGATGCAGAAAGACTCGAAGATTCTTATATGCTGATCACCCGTCTCAATAAGGTCATCAACGGTAACAGGGCTAAAGTAAAGAAGTATCTCGGCGTTGAGAATCGCAGAAAGGCTCTCAAGGGCTCCAATTTCGTTATAAACGCAATTCAGGTCGGTCTTTACGATCCTTGCACGAAGATAGACTTTGCTATTCCGAAGAAATACGGTATCAATCAGACCATCGGCGACACTCTCGGTATCGGCGGTATTATGAGAGGTATGCGTACTATCCATGTACTTAAGGACTTTGCCGCAGATATGGCAAAGGTATGCCCCGACGCATATTTCCTTAACTACACCAATCCCATGGCGATACTTGCCGGATATATGGAGAGATTCACGCCCATCAAGTCCATCGGTCTTTGCCATAGCGTTCAGGTTTGCTCCGAAAAGCTTTTAAAAAGTCTTGAGATGGAGGAATATCTCGAAGGGCGTCAGGAGAAAATTGCCGGTATAAATCATATGGCTTGGCTTCTTGAGATCCGCGATAAGAACGGTAATGATCTTTATCCTGAAATAAAGCGTCGCGCGAAAGTCAAGAATGCGGGTGAACCTCATAAGGATATGGTACGTTTTGACTATATTGATAAGTTCGGTTACTACTGCACCGAGTCAAGTGAGCATAACGCTGAGTACAACAATTTCTACATTAAGCCCGGTCGTGAGGATCTCGTTGAAAAGTTCCACATTCCGCTTGATGAGTATCCGCGCAGATGTGAAAAGCATATCGTAAAGTGGGCACAGCAGAGAGAAGACCTGCTGAGCGGCATCACTCCCGAGCATAAGCGTTCGCACGAATATGCTTCAAGAATTATGGAAGCTATAGTTACAGGCAAGCCCTTTAAGATTGGCGGTAACGTCATCAACAACGGCCTTATTCCCAATCTTCCCGCTGATGCATGTGTTGAAGTTCCTTGCTTTGTTGACAAGAGCGGAATCACTCCGACCTATGTTGGTCCTCTTCCTACTCAGCTTGCCGCTATGAACTCGTCTAATATTTATCCACAGCTCCTTACGATAGAGGCTGCTGTAACAGGTAAGATAGAGACTCTTTATCAAGCCGCAATGATGGATCCCAGAACAGGTATGTGTCTTTCTACCGATGAGATCGTTGCAATGGTAAACGAACTCGTTGAGGCGCATACGAATGCAGGCTACCCAATCTTTTAAATGTTTATTACGGCACCGGAAAATTCGGTGCCGTTTTTTCAACCTTTAGTATAGAATAAATATATATAATTCAACAAGATGTTGATAAGTAAATGCTTTTTAATGTTGACTTTTCAGTTTCATTGTAGTATAATATAAAAACATTGAATGCAATCGTTAAGGAGAAAGAAATGATATTCGGTAAACATATCAATAAATATTATTTTAGATTTAGTTGGATGCTGCTGATTGGTATAGTTGCTCTTGTCGGTGTCGACTATTTCCAGCTTGAGATTCCTGAGTTTTATCAGATGATCGTCAACGGATTCAATACGGGAAGCGTCAACCTGGATGGACAGATATATCCGTTTGATATGAGCTTCTTACTCGATAAGATTTGCTTACCTATGATTTTTGTCATAACAATAATGCTCCTTGGCAGATTCCTTTGGCGAGTTTGCTTTTTTGGCGCAGGAATTAAGCTTGAAACAGACTTGAGAAACAGAATGTTTGAGCGTTCAAAGGATCTGTCTCATCAGTATTATCAGGTAAATAAAGTCGGTAATCTTATGTCGCTTTATACAAATGATCTTGATACCGTTCAAGAATGCTTTGGTTGGGGCATAATGATGTTCTTCGACGCTCTTTTGCTCGGTGTACTTGCAATAGTCAAAATGTGGAGATTGAACAGTTCTCTCGCTCTGCTTTCTTGTCTGCCGCTCGTATGCCTTTTCATTGTATCCGCAATAATCGGAAAATCGCTTATGAAAAAATGGGACAAGCGTCAGGAAGCATATTCCGATCTCTCGGATTTCGCGCAAGAGAGCTTTTCGGGAATAGCTGTTATCAAGGCTTACGTTAAGGAGGCTAAAGAGCTTCTTGCGTTTAAAAAGCTCAACGTTAAAAACGAGGAAACCAACCTTGAATACACTCGCGCAAGTGTATTGATGCGAATTTTTGTCACCCTGTTCGTTGAGTCCGTTGTCTGCGTTATTCTCGGCTACGGCGGATATCTTGTTTATCTTGGAAAGTTCGATGCAGGACAGCTTGTTGAATTCATCGGTTATTTCACCTCGGTAATATGGCCGGTTATGGCGGTCTCCGAGCTCATTGATATGACGTCGCGCGGACGCGCATCCCTTAAGAGAATCAGCGAGCTTCTCGACGCTCCTATCGATGTAAAGGACCGTGCGGAACTCGTTGAAGTGGATGCCATAAAGGGAGACATAGAATTCAGAAATCTTTCCTTTACCTTCCCGGACGGAGACAGAGATGCGCTCAAGAACGTTTCGTTTAAGATCAACGCTGGAGAACGTGTCGGAATCGTCGGCAAAACAGGTTCGGGAAAGACCACAATCGTTGATTTGATACTCCGCATCTATAATATCGACGATAATATGCTTTATATCGACGGAAAAGACGTCAACACTATCCCTATCAAGCAGGTGCGCGGTGCTGCTGCTTACGTTCCGCAGGATAATTTCTTGTTCAGCGATACGATAAAGAGTAATATTTCGTTTTATACTGACGATGAAAATATGGATGAGATTCAACGAGTTGCAGACCTCGCGGATGTTCACGGTAATATTTCCGAATTTGCGGAAGGTTATGACACGATGCTGGGCGAAAGAGGCGTTACCGTCTCCGGCGGACAGAAGCAGAGAATTTCCATTGCACGCGCTTTGCTTAAGAATGCACCTATTTTGATTCTCGATGATTCCGTATCGGCTGTTGATACCAAGACAGAAAAAACGATTCTTGAGAATCTCAAGCGTGAGCGAGAAGGAAAGACTACTATTCTTATCGCGCACAGAATTTCAACGGTCGAAAATATGGACAAGATAATTTTGGTTGAGGACGGTTCTGTTACCGCCGTCGGAACACATGAGGATCTTTGCCAAAGCTGTGAAGAATACGCCAAAATGGTCAAGCTTCAGAAGCTTGAGGATGAAGGAGGAGATATCTGATGTACGAATACTTTCCAATAATAGCAGTCGCCTCTTTTATCTCCTTGGTTTCAGTCATCTTTATTATTGCTTACGCAATGATGAAGAACAAGAACGAGGCGATAGGCTTTGACAGAAATATGAAGGATGGAGATATAGTTCGCAGACTTCTTATTTACGCTAAACCCCATATCGGTGCGTTTCTTATCGTGCTGATAATAATGGCGCTTACGATCGCATACGATATAGTTTCACCTATTATCATTGGCGCAATTACCGGAATGGTTGCAGAGGATTTTGAGCTGAACAGCCTCTTTATCTACGTTGCTGCTTACGTCGGTATACTTATCGTTTCCGTTTTATGTACATATTTCCAAGCGATAATCCTCCAGAAGATCGGACAGAAGATACTTTCGGCGCTTCGCGAAAAGGTTTTCACCCACATTGAGTCACTTTCTCACGAACAGCTCCACCATATTCCCGTCGGTAAGCTTGTAACAAGAGTTACAAATGACACGAATGCGATTTCTATGATGTTTACTAATATTTTGGTAAATCTCATCAAAAACGCTTTTGTGGTAGTCGGTATCTTTATTGCAATGCTTTGCATTAACGTTCAGCTTACACTTATGGTTCTTTGCTTTGTTCCTTTTGTTGTTCTGTTTACGGTTATATTCCGTAAATTTTCAAGAAAAGCGTATAGAGAAGTGAAGGACGGTACTACCGATATCAACACCTATCTTTCCGAGAATCTTTCGGGTATGAAGATCACTCAGATCTTTAACCGCGAGGAAAGAAAGATGAAGGATTTTGTTACGAGAAGTAAAAAGCTCGGCAGAGCCAAATCGAAGCAAATGTTCGTTTTCGGTATCTTCAGACCGATGGTTTATGCGCTCTATATTTCCTCGGTTCTTTGCCTATTCTATCTTGGCGGTAAGGGTTATATTCAGGGCACGACCTTCCTTGGTCAAGTTATTGCTGTTGAAACTCTGGTAACGTTCTATATGTATATTTCCAAGTTTTTCAACCCCATTCAAAGCCTTGCGGAGCAGTTCAATGCATTGCAGTCTGCGTTTGCATCTGCAGAAAAGATATTCTCGATTCTGGATATGGAGCCTGTCGTTGTAGACGAGCCGGATGCAATTGAGCTTGAAACAGTTCGCGGTGAAATCGAATTCAAAGATGTTTGGTTCTCGTACAAGCCTGACGAATGGGTACTCCAAGGAGTCAGCTTTAAGGTTAAAGCCGGTCAAACCGTTGCCTTTGTTGGCTCTACCGGCTCGGGTAAGACCACCATACTCTCTTTGATCTGCCGAAATTACGACATTCAGAAGGGACAGATACTGATCGACGGTATCGATATTAAAAAGATTAAAATTTCATCGCTTCGTCGACATTTCGGTCAAATGCTTCAGGACGTCTTCCTTTTCTCAGGAACTATTCGCAGTAATATAGTTTTGAGAATGGATGATGTTGAAGAACAGCAGATAATAGATGCTTGTAAGTATGTTAACGCGGATACCTTCATCAATAAGCTCGAACACGGTCTTGATGAAGAGGTCAGAGAAAGAGGAAACAATTTCTCGGCGGGACAGCGTCAGCTTCTCTCTTTTGCAAGAACTATACTTCATAAGCCGTCAGTAATGATACTTGATGAAGCAACTGCGAACATCGATACTGAAACTGAGATTCTGATTCAGGATTCCTTGACGAGAATGATGAAAATCGGTACTATGCTTGTCGTAGCACACAGACTTTCTACCATTCAGCATGCTGATAATATCATTTTGCTTTCTCACGGTCAGATAATGGAGCAGGGAACACATAACGAGCTCCTTCAGCAGAAGGGACGTTACCATAAGCTCTATATGCTGCAATATGAAAGATCATTGCAATCTAATTGATAAATAAAAAATCACCGTAAGTTCTTGATGACTTACGGTGATTTTGCTTATTTAGCTTTTGACCATTCCTTGGTTTGATTAACCATTGAAACGCCTTTGGGCTTATCAACTCCGTGAACCTCGGCTGCCTCATATTTTTCGTACTGCTCCCAGAACTGTCTGCCGTAAATATGTGAATCTTCGTTCCACTCGACGCGGTATTCCTTCATACGAGTTCTGAGACGTTCCACTATTTCGTCATAGCCGTTGAAATCATAGAAATTGAAACGCTCCCAAGGATCTTTTTCAAGATCGAAAAGCTGCGTCAGCTTCAACCTATCGGTTCTGTACTCGATGAGCTTGTACTTTCCGTCGGATATACCTCTGATACGTGCCTGGAAGGCGAAATAAAGGTCGCTGCGCGTCTCGAGCACGGAATTTGAGAACATACCCGCAAAGCTCTTTCCCTCGATGCCGGATGGAATTTCAACGTCGCAAAGCTCGCAAAGGGTGGGGAATACGTCAAGAAGATAAACATAATTATCAAGCTTGATGTCGGATTCAATACCGGGACCGCTTATGAGAAGCGGAATGTGCACGCTGTGTTCGTAGACGTTTTGTTTGCCCATAAGTCCGTGCTGACCGATGGCAAGACCGTTATCACCGCAGAATACAATAATGGTATTGTCTAAAACTCCCTTGTTTTCGAGAGTATCGATAATCCTTCCAACGTTATCATCGATATGGCTTATCATTGCATAATAATCTGCGATATGCTGTTTGATCTCGTCGGGATTTCTTGGGAATGAAGCAACCGCTTCGTCACGTCCTCTGTCGGCCCAACCAAAGCTGAATGCGGGCATTTCCATGAAGTTAGGAGGAAGTGTAATATCCTCAGCTTTGTACATTGTACGGTACTTCTCGGGCATCGTGCGCGGATCGTGTGGCGCGAGGTATGAGAGGTAGAGGAAGAAGGGCTTTTCTTCGTTATATCCGTTTATGAAATTGATTGCATCGGCGGAGAAGAGCTCGGTAGAATGAACTCCTGCGTGTATCTTATCCGCAAGAACGTGAACAGGAATCTGATTACCCGAGAAATTCGGAACGAAAGGTATTTCGCAATCATAATTTCCGTCTGCTCTGTAATCACAAACGGGAACGTTCCAATGATCCCACATACCGCCGAAGAAAATATCATCTCCGCTTGAGAAGGATCTTGTATAGCTTTCCGTTCCGTTATGCCATTTGCCAATTCCGTGGCAGTTATATCCCGCAGATCTGAAAGCTTGACACATCGTTGTATCGCATTCGGGAATTTCTTTTCCGTTTTGAACGAGATTGAATAAAGTTCTCGAAGAATTGATCATCGCGCGGCTGGGCATGCAAACAGCAGATGCTGTTCCTCCCGGGATATACGCGTGGGTGAATGCCGCTCCTCTAGCTACAAGCCTGTCAAGATTCGGCGTAGAAATTTCATTGTTCCCAAGGGCATGAATCGTATCAAATCTTTGATCGTCTGTCAGTATAAAAACCACGTTAGGTCTGTTGTTACTCATTATTAGTCCTCCGATTTCTGAAAAGCAATTCTTTCATCTCCGTTTGCAAGATGTATTATTCCACACTGAATAAATCCGTGTTTCGCTAAAGCTTTCTGCATGGGGATATTATCTCTGTGAGTGTCGATTTTCAAATTCTTGCAATTATTAAAAGCAAAATCAAAGCAAATGCCCGCGACACCTTTTCCGCGCGCCTTGTCCGACACTGCTATTCTGTGTATGACACCGTATGGGTGATCGTTCAGCCACTGGCCATCATATATAATCTTATAAGTTGGATCATCAGCAAAATTGTAATAGAACACAGCTAAAATATCGCAATCCTCTTCAACGACATAAAGATTATTTTCTCTTAAATCTGCTTCAGTGCGTGCATACGGCGGATTGGTCTTTCCCCATTGATTGGGATTGCCGGTATCGCTCATAAATCTGCGCGCACTTTCGTAAATCTCTGAAATTTCCTGTAAATCATTAAATTCTGCTTTTCGAACGATCATATCAAACTCCAAGTGTAATTTTATCTAATTATATCACATTTTGAATCAAAAATCAATAGCAAAGGCTGCCGCAAATGCGACAGCCTGAAGTTTGCGATAATTATTTAATAGGATATACCCATCCTCTTGTATCGGCAATTCTGCCCCACTGAATACCCGTAAGAGTATCATAGAGTTTCTGCGTAGTCTCGCCGATCTTGTTATTATTGATAGTGTAAGTCTTTCCGTTATAGTAAAGCTGGCCGATGGGGGAGACAACTGCTGCAGTACCGCATCCCCAGCCCTCTTCAAGCTTACCGTTTTCAAGCGCGTCGATCAGCTCGTCGATAGAAAGAAGTCTTTCGGAAACGTTCGCACCCTCATCGCGGAGAATCTGGAGAATAGATTTTCTCGTAATGCCGGGAAGAATAGAACCGGTGAGTGCAGGAGTAACGATTTCGCCGTCAATCTTGAACATTACGTTCATTGCGCCAACTTCTTCAATGTATTTACGCTCAACACCATCAAGCCAGAGAACCTGCGAGTAGCCTGCCTGCTCTGCCTTTTCACCCGCTCTGTTAGAAGCGCCGTAGTTACCGCCGCACTTGGTGTAACCCGTACCGCCCTTTACTGCTCTGACGTCCTCGGTTTCGATCATAATCTTAACGGGGTTGATACCTTCCTTGTAGTAAGAACCAACAGGGGAGAGAATGATAATAAATACGGATCTGTCAATCGAGTGAACTCCAAGCTTGGGATCCGCACCGAAAAGGAAGGGACGGATGTAAAGAGAAGTTCCGGGAGCATGAGGAACCCAATCAGCGTCGATCTTGATAAGCTCGGTGAGAGCCTTGAGCGCGAACTCTTCATCAACAAGGGGCAATCTCATTCTTTCAGCAGAGGAATTGAGACGTGCGAAGTTCTGCTCAGGACGGAAAAGCTGGATAGAACCGTCAGCGGTTCTATATGCCTTCATACCCTCGAAGATTTCAGCACCGTAATGGAATACCGTGCACGCGGGATGCAGAGAAAGGTTTCCGAAAGGAACGATTCTCGCGTCATGCCAGCCCTTTTCACGGGTGTAGTCCATTATAAACATATGATCGGTAAAATACTGTCCGAAACCGAGCGCAGACTCATCGGGCTTCTGCTTCGGTACAGCGATTTTTTCAATTCTGATATCCATTTTAAATGTTCCTTTCTGTTTTACTGAAAGTTATAACCGAGTTCGATTGTAGCAAGGTTTGTATCAATAAGATTCTGACGCTTTGCAGAAATGATCTTTTCAAACATCGTTCTCATGCCATCAAGGCTGATAACGCCGGTCTCTTTAATAACCTTACCGAGAAGAACCATATTGGCAAGTGTCGGAACTCCTGCATCAGAGGCGATCTTTGTTGCGGGAATATAGAAGACTTCGACATCGTCTCTTTCAACCTTGCGCTCAATGAAGGTAGAATCTACAAAAATCTTGCCGCCTGCCGGTACTGAATTTTCGTACTTATCAAGCGAAGGAAGATTCATTACAAGAAGAATATCGGGATTCGATACGATAGGGGAACCAACCGGAGTATCGCTGAGGATAACGCTGCAGTTAGCAGTTCCGCCACGCATTTCGGGACCGTAAGAAGGAAGCCAGCTTACTTCCTTGCCTTCGTACATTCCTTTATAAGCAAGCATTTTACCCGTGAAGAGGACGCCCTGACCGCCGAAGCCGGCAATCAAAATCTGATTAGTCTTCATAACTCACGCCTCCTTGGTCTTGTCCTTATATACGCCGAGGGGGTAATAAGGGATCATTTTTTCTTCTACAAACTGGAGAGCCGCTTCGGGAGTAAGTCCCCAGTTGGTCGGGCAAGTCGAAACTACTTCAATAAGCGAAAAGCCAACGCCGTTGATCTGGTTTTCAAAAGCCTTCTTGATAGCGGCTTTTGCCTTGCGAACGTTTTTGACGTTGTTAACTGCAACTCTTTCGAGGTAAGCAGCTCCGTCAAGCTGTGCAAGCATTTCGCAAACGCGGATGGGATAACCTGCGGAATTAATGTCACGTCCGTAAGGGGAGGTCTGAGTTACCTGACCGGGAAGAGAGGTAGGGGCCATCTGACCGCCGGTCATACCGTAAATCGCATTATTAACAAAGATTATGGTGATATTTTCACCACGTGTTGCGGCGTGAACGGTTTCTGCCATACCGATGGAGGCAAGGTCGTCGTCACCCTGATATGTAAATACGATGTTATCGGGATTTGCTCTCTTAACGCCGGTTGCAACTGCCGGAGCGCGTCCGTGAGCCGCCTGAACCATATCGCAAGCAAAATAGTTGTAAGCCATAACGGAGCATCCTACAGGAGCGATACCGATCGTCTTTCCTTCGATGCCGAATTCGTCGATTGCTTCAGCAACGAGTCTGTGTATGATGCCGTGAGTGCATCCGGGACAGTAATGCAGAGGTGCATCTGTCAGTGCATGCGGTTTATCAAAAACTACCATTAGTTAATACCTCCTGCTTCTTTGATTTTTGCGAGAACCGCCTCGGGAGTGGGGATCATACCGCCCGAGCGGTTGCAAAGGAGTACGGGCTTGCGGCATCTTGTTGCAAGCTCAACGTCCTCGATCATCTGACCCATAGACATTTCGACTGAGATGAATGCTTTTGCGGTGTGCGAAAGCTTCTCGAGAGTTGCCTTGGGGAAGGGCCAGAGAGTGATGGGGCGAACGAGACCGACCTTGATGCCTTCAGCACGAGCCGCAGCGATTGCATTCTTGGAAACGCGAGCAGCGATGCCGTAAGCGACGAGAACGATATCTGCATCCTCGGTCATATATTCTTCAACGAGAACCTCATTCTCTTCAATAGTCTTATATTTATTGTATCTTTCGATATTGAAACGCTCAAGCTCTTCGGGAACGAGAGAGAGAGAGTTTACGATATTGTGCTTACGCTCAAGCTTGGTGCCGGTAACAGCCCAAGGCTTTTCATAAGCAGCCTGCTCGGAAACATCGAGTGATACGGGTTCCATCATCTGGCCCATAGTACCGTCTGCGAGGATCATTGCGACCATTCTGTATTTGTCAGCAAGGTCAAATCCCTTGACGGTGAGGTCTGCCATTTCCTGAACAGAAGCGGGAGCGAGAACTATGTTTCTGAAATCACCGTGTCCTCCGCCCTTGGTTGCCTGGAAATAGTCGGACTGCGAGGGCTGAATACCGCCGAGACCGGGACCGCCGCGCTGTACGTTGATGATGAGCGCGGGAAGGTCGCATCCTGCAAGGTAGGAAATACCTTCAGCCTTGAGCGAGATTCCGGGGCTGGAGCTCGAGGTCATTACTCTTTTGCCTGCCGCAGCTACGCCGATAACCATATTAATAGCCGCAACTTCGCTCTCAGCCTGAAGGAAGGTTCCGCCGATCTTGGGCATTCTCTTAGCCATATATGCGGCAATTTCAGTCTGAGGAGTAATGGGGTATCCAAAATAGTGTCTGCAACCTGCCATTATAGCCGCTTCGGCTATGGCTTCGTTGCCCTTCATTAAAACTTTATCAGCCATTTTAATTTCTCCTTACTTTTCTACCTTGATTATGCAATCGGGACACATGGTAGCGCAGAACGCGCATCCGATGCAGGATTCCATATCGGTGATCTCAGCAACGTAATGTCCCTTCTGGTTGATCTTGGACTTAGACACTATGAGCAAGTGCTTTGGGCATGCAGATACGCAAAGTCCGCAGCCCTTGCATTTTTCAATGTTAAAAGTTAATTTTGCCATTTTTGTTCTCCTATATGATTTTGTTTTGGAGTTTAAGTTTAATAATTTCGCCGTATTCGTTTCCGAATCCCGTAAAGGATGAAAAGGCTTCGCTGTCGGGGCAACTTGTTGCTACGATAGGTAATCCCGAAAGCTCGGATACTTTTTTAGCGTATGATAAAGAAGATTCAACGGTTTCGATATTTGTTGAAGGACCTAAATTTGAGTTGTTCACAAGTCCGTTGAAAGGTATTCCGGACGCCAATTCGATTTCTTTAAGAATCTCGACGGTATCCTCGGGTGTGGAAGTCAGCGGACGGTACATATTTATGACCATCAACATATTATAATTGTTCTCGCGCAGTATTTCGGGAGTATATCTTCCGAGAGCAAATGCACCTCGGTCGTCGCCTCCGATATCTATAACTGCGTATTTGTCCGACTGAAATATAATATCGTACATCGCCGCAGGAAGAGCAGGGAGGTCGACGTTGGATCCTGCGAATTCGGATGCTATAAGCTCGATCCCCGCTTCCTTGAGCTCTGATGCGCTGTCTTTTGTTCTGAAATACGGATTTACGGTGTCTATATCGGCGATAACGGTATCGTATCCTTGCTTACGCAAATTAAAGGCGTAATTCAATGCGACGTTCGTTTTACCGCTGCCGTAATGACCTGCAAATAGGGTTAATCGTTTGGTTTCCATAATTAAAGCTTGCTGCGGATGATCTTTCCGCTGGTCGTCTTGGGAAGCTCGGTCTTGAATTCGACAAGTCTCGGATATTTGTAAGGTGCTGTACGCTTCTTGACGTAGTTCTGAATATCCTTCTTGAGCTCATCCGAGGGAATCGTGCCCTTGGTAAGCACGATGCTTGCCTTAACGATCTGACCTCTGATCTCGTCGGGAGCAGCAGAAACGCCGCATTCAAGAACGTAAGGAAGCTCCATAATAACGCTTTCGATCTCGAACGGACCGATACGGTATCCGGAGGACTTGATTACATCGTCTGCACGTCCAACGTACCAGAAGAAGCCGTCCTCATCGCGCCAAGCAAGGTCGCCGGTGTGATAAATGCCGTCGTGCCAAACCTCCGAGGTCTTCTCGGCGTCGTTATAATACTGACAGAAGAGACCGCAAGGTGCGCCGTTTTCGGTATGAATAACGATCTCACCGGGAGTACCGATGCCGACGGAGTTGCCTTCAGGATCAACGAGATCAACATTGTAAGTAGGAACTGGTTTACCCATAGAACCGATCTTGTGAGATTTTCCCGCAAGATTACCGATAACGAGAGTAGTTTCGCTTTGTCCGAAGCCCTCCATAATCTTAAGTCCCGTTTGCTTTTCAAATTGACGGAATACCTCGGGGTTGAGTGCCTCGCCCGCGATAGTTGCGTGCTCGATAGAGCTGAGGTCGTATTTAGAAAGATCTTCCTTGATGATCATTCTGTACATAGTGGGAGGTGCGCAGAAAGTAGTAATATTATACTTTCTGAAGAGGGGAAGGATCTTTGCTGCATCGAATCTGTCGAAGTCGTATACGAAGATAGCTGCTTCGCAGAGCCACTGACCGTAGAGCTTACCCCACATTGCCTTTGCCCAGCCGGTATCCGAAATAGTAAGGTGGAGACCGTCGGGATTTACGCAATGCCAATATTTTGCCGTGTGGAAATGTCCGAGAGGATATTTGTAATTGTGGAGCGCGATCTTGGGATATCCCGACGTACCTGAGGTGAAGTACATAAGCATGGGATCGTCACCGCAAGGCGAATCGTCGGTTCTATCAAAGTGACTGCTGAAGAGGGTGTACTCTTCATTGAAGTTTCTCCAACCGTCACGCTCGCCGCCAACAAGGATCTTGATAGAAACGTCAGGATTGGTTGCGAGAGCCTCTTCGGTCTGCTCGATTACGTAATCATCGTTAACGCAAATAATGGCTTTAACTCCCGCAGTCTTGAATCTGTATTCGTAGTCGTGCGTCTTGAGCTGATTGGTAGCGGGAATTGCGATAGCACCAAGCTTATGAAGCGCGATCATTGCGTACCAGAATTGGTATCTGCGCTTAAGAACGAGCATAACTCTGTCGCCGCGCTTGATGCCGAGCGACTTGAAATAGTTTGCGCACTGTGCGCTTGCTCTCTTCATCTGAGCAAAAGTAATGCGCGTTTCGGTGCCGTCTTCACCGATATGCATCATAGCAAGCTTGTCGGGCTTGGCTCTGCCGAGCGCATCAACTACATCGTAAGCAAAGTTGAAGCTGTTTTCACCCTTATACGTAATAGAAGTGGGTGCGCCGAATTCGTCTTCCTCGGCGGTGATAAACTTGTTATAAACACGAGTCTCGGTATCGCGCTTTTTAGCAGGAGCAGCTTCGATCTTAACGGCGGAAGCGGCTTCTTTGTTCTCATCGGGGAGAAGAACGATTGCGTAGAAATAACAATCCTCACCTCCGAGAGCGATCATTCCGTGAGGAGTGGAGCTGTCGTAATAAATGCTGTCGCCTTCCTCAAGGATCTCGGTATGCTCGCCTACCTGAACCTTGAGCCTACCCTTGATGACGATGTCACATTCCTGACCTTCGTGAGAAGTAACGGCTATGGGACTTTCTTCTGCCTTCGCGGAATATTCACAGTGAACGTACAGAGGGTTAGAGGTTCTGTTGGCAAAGGAATGCGCGATATTGTAATAGGTCATTCCGTGAGCCTGTTCGATACGCTGCCCCTTGCCCTTACGCGTAAGCGTATAGGATTTCAATCTCGGTGTGGTACCTTCAATAATTTCGGTAACGTCGATTCCGAGAGCAGAAGCGCAACGGAAGAGAAATGCGAAGGTAAGGTCTGCTCGACCCGCTTCACAGTCGAGATATTCCGAAACGGTAACACCCGTGCGTTCAGCCATATATTCGGCTGTATATCCTTCTATTTCGCGAAGCGCAGCAATTCTGCCCGCCATCGCTTTGATTTGTTTGTCAATTTCAAAAATGCTGTTCATTTTACCTCCAAAAAAAGCAAGCTCGTCCCAAGAAAAATCTTGAGACGAGCTGAACGAAAATTCATAACCCGCGGTACCACTCAAATTGCGCGTGTGCGCCGCTTATTATAGACCTTAACGCAGTCATACGGAGGAATTCTACGGCTGAAATCAGCTTTCTTTTCCTCGGCTCCCGAGTGACTTACGCGAAACAGTCCGTACCGTTTTTCACCAAACAACGGCTCTCTGTAACATCCGTATTTCACGCTATCCCGATCAATGCCTTTGTATTATAAATATATATAAATGATATCACAAATCGGTTGTGTTGTCAAGATGTTTTTGAACAATTCACAAATAGTTCACAATATGAGCGCTTAAAATATAGCAATTATACGGGTTTGTTTGTTAGTCAAAAGTAGGGAAGATGATTCCTTCATCCCAAATCGAGAACGGTGCAACGGGAATGTCGAATACGGTAAATTCTACGTGAAGTCGGTTTTCTGTTATAAATCCGGTGTTGCCTGTTCTGCCGACGGATTGCGATGTGCGTACTATGTCGCCTGCAGAAACCGAAATTTCACTGAGGTGCGCGTACCAAGTCTTCAGACCATAACCGTGATCCAAAACCACGAAATTTCCTAAAACGTCGCAAAATCCTGTATAAGCTACCTTGCCGCTTGACATCGCGGGAACGTCTACACCGGCTGCAACCTCAAAGTCAATGCCCGTGTGCTTAAATGTTCTTCCGTCCTTGAGGGTTTGCTCACGGGTGAATCCAAGCTTTATGGTAGATTTTTTAGATGTCAACGTACCGGCATTTTCGTAGTTTATAAAAGCACCGGAGAAATATTTGAGCGTCTCGGTTGACTTTACGATTTCAGCTTTAATGTTATTATATTCATTAATATCTTCTTCGCTGTAGAACGTTGAAATCAGAGATTCGCTTGCGCTGGAATTAGAGGGTGCTTTATTGAATCCGTATCTCGAATCCGTGACGTTAAGAATGAACATCTGACTGGTCGATCCGTAAGATACTGTGATTTGGTACATGCCGTTGGGAACGTCGTAGCTGAAGGGAATGAGCGTGTGCATGTAGTTGCCTTCCGTAAAGAATACGGGAGTGTAATTATTGGGCAGTGCGGGCTCAAAAGATATAGAAATATTTTCAGGGTCAACAACATTTACACCCGAAAGAACCAAAACGTCACCGTGCTCGATCTCGGTTTCTCCGATTTTAAATTCTGCGGGCGCGATAACAAGCGCATCGAAGGTATAGCTCGCCGTTCCGTAATACTGGCATTCATTGGACTGCGCCCAAGAAGCGGAAATCACGAATTTTAAAATTGCATTTCGCGATAAATTAAGGTTGCTGAGAGAATCGAGCGATCCGTCATAGAGTAACTCATCTCCGCTTAAAACCTTAAGATTTGAATCCGAGGGTGCAATATTGAAATTAAAGGAGAAGTTATCGTCAACCTTGTAAGTTAACTGTTCGTTTTCAGCGGGAGCGTAATCGAACTGTTGGTAAGTACCACCGGAAACCAAATAATACCAATCGAGTTCTGCTGCGTTGATTACTTTATCTTCATTTGCGGTAAGAACGGGAGGCATTGCGGTTTTATAAAGGTATACCGAATACTGTGAGCCTAAAAACAGTTTAGCTTGAACAACAGCGATTTTATAAATTTTGCCCGTCGAATCTGCGTAATAGCATTTCGATGAATCGGTAGAGAAGTAATATTTATATGAGGTCTCTTGATCGCGCTCAGAGTAAGTTACAAGAAGAAATTCAGAGCCTGAAATCGAATCAGGCAGAGTAGCAACCGGCGAGCCGCTTTGGTTAATGTTGTTGAACATACCGATTACTTCGTTAGGATCGTTATCAGATGTGATAACAAACGATCTGCCTTCCGGATCCTGAATTGTCAATGTAATGTTATTATTCGTCACATCAGGGACGTGAGGCTTTTCTGCTTTATAAGAAGCTATGGCAATGTATGTAGGAATAAATAATACTACAAGTCCTATAATGATTGCTAAAATTTTATTAAAAGAAATCTTTTTCATAAATGTACTCCGTTCGAGTTTATTCAAAGTTAATTATACTACATAATTTGCATAAGGTCAATAGAAAATACATTAATTTTACAATTAGTAGTATATTTCATCAAAAAACAACAGCAACGCGTGGGCTGTTGCTGTTGTTTGATGTACTTTGAGATTAACCTCTGGTCTTGCCGCCTGCAATATTGATTGTGGTGCCGTGGATATATGCAGAACGCTCGGATGCGAGGAATGCGATGGAGGAGGCTACCTCGGAAAGCTTGCCGGAGCGTCCGAGAGGAGTGGTGCTGGTCTTGGAGTATCCTGCGCGAAGCTGGTCGATGGTGATTCCGCGAGTATATGCAAGAGCAGTCTCGTAAGAAAGGGTACGAAGTCCTGTTGCTTCAAGGATGCCGGGGGCGATGCCTACAACCTTTACGCCGAGTCTGCCGAGCTCCTTTGCCCAAGAACGAGTGAGAGAGTTTACTGCATTCTTGGAAGCGGCGTAAACGCTCTGACCTTCCGATCCTTCAAGTCCGCACTCGGAAGAAACGTTGATGATAACTCCCTTGCCCTGCGCAACCATAACGCGAGCAGCTGCCTGGGTCATAAGGAAGAGACCCTTTACGTTAACGTTCATAACCTTGTCCCATACAGCCTCGTCAAGCTCGTACTGCTGACCGGGATCTACGAGAAGTCTGGGAATGTTGATACCTGCGTTATTTACAAGTACGTCGATTCTTCCGTATTTTTCAATTGCTTTTGCGATTACGTTATCGATATCCGCCTTCTTTGTGACATCACAAGGAACGTATATGTAATCGCCTGCCGCTTTGTCGAATTCAGGCGCAACGGGATTCATATCTGCTACGACTACGTTAGCTCCGTCTGCGAGAAATTCCGTAACGGTTGCATAACCGATACCGGATGCGCCGCCGGTAACGATAACAGTTTTGCCACCAAGTTCAAGCCAAGTTGTGTTCATAAGAAATACCATCCTTTATTATAATTAATTTGATTTTTTAATAAAAACGTACACTGCCGCATAATAAGCCGCTACATAACCAACTATTCCCAAAAGGATATCGGAAATATATGAAATTACAATTTCTGCAACCTCGTAGAAGGATGACGGCAAGCCGATCATCACAAAATCTGCATAAAGTCTTTGCAATATCAGAACCGAAACCGTAATTATAACTCCGACAAAGATAGGGAAGATTATTGGATTTTTTGTATTGAGCAAAGATCCAAAAGGATATATTTCCGTATTTTCATCGTAAACTACGTTTTCAAGATATTTAGCTGCTTTTTGCATTCTCTTTGCGTGATTAAAATGCTTTTTACATCTCTTTAATGATAGCGCTTTGACAATTATCAGAGAAATGACGTCGAGAAGAATAAGAATTAAAGTAAGCGGTATATCGAAAGTAACGTCAATGTAAGAGTCGATTATTGATGAAACCGTAAGGTTAAGGACATGCTTGAGAAATACTACCGCGCACGCAAGCATGAAGCCGAGGTTTTTGTTTTCCTCATTCTTAAAATAATTGTAAGTAGAACAAGAAATAACGGCAAATAAAATCGATATGTATATCATATCAAATATTATAATCAGATAATCCACGACTATCGGCAAAACGGTATACATCAAAACTATATCACTGCTGATCTGCGTATAAATAGGTGACAGAATGCAGGAGGAGATTATTGCTGTTATCAACGCCATTACAAGCATTGGTATATAGTCGGGGTATATAATTTTAGGAGAGTTGCTGTTGTTTTGCATTATATCATTCCTCCGTTTCGTCGTCTCCTATCTTCATTTGCTCTAAAATGGCTTGATTATTAAGAGTAGGAGGATTAATTCCCAGGTGCTCGTATGCTCTGAAAGTAGCGCATCTGCCTCTGGGGGTTCTGGATAAGAAACCTATTTGAATAAGATAAGGCTCGTATACGTCCTCGAGCGTTATTGCTTCTTCTCCGACCGTAGCAGCCAGTGTTTCCAGTCCGACAGGGCCGCCGTTGTAATAAGAAATTATCGCCTCAAGCATTCTTCTGTCAGTGTTATCAAGTCCCAAAGAATCTATTTCAAGTCTTGATAATGCATAAGAAGCTATCTCAGAATCAATAACGTCGCAGCCTTTGACTTGAGCAAAATCTCTTACTCGCTTCAGTAAACGATTGGCTATTCTCGGCGTGCCGCGCGAACGTGAAGCGATCTCAAGTGCTCCGTCAGGGTCGATGGGGAGGCCGAGTATTCCTGCACTTCGTGTTACGATGGAAGCTAATTCGTCGGGGGTATAAAGCTCCAGGCGCGAAATTACTCCAAAGCGGTCACGAAGAGGGGTTGAAAGCTGACCTGCACGTGTTGTGGCACCTATCAGAGTGAAAGGAGCGAGATCTATTCTAATGCTCCTTGCGGCAGGACCTTTTCCGATAATTATATCAAGCACGTGATCTTCCATTGCTGGATACAAAATCTCTTCAACAGACCGTTGCATTCTGTGTATCTCATCAATAAAAAGAACGTCGCCGGGCTGTAGATTGGTTAGAATAGCCGCAAGATCTCCCTGCTTTTCAATTGCAGGTCCTGAAGTCACTCTGAAGTTCACGCCCATTTCGGCTGCGATGATTGCCGCCAGCGTTGTTTTACCTAAACCGGGAGGTCCGTAGAGAAGAACGTGGTCGAGCGTGTCCTTTCTCATTTTAGCTGCTTCAATATAGACTTTTAAGTTTTCTTTTACTTTATCTTGTCCAATATAGTCTTCAAGCCTTGAAGGACGCAACGAGGTATCGTATTCGTCTTCAGTAGGTATATATGAAGTGTTGACTATTCGGTTTTCAAAATCAAATTCTTCAATCATTTTTATCCTGTATTATTTCATCAATTTTTTAAGTGCCTCGCGGATAATATCCTCAAGATCTGTGTTTGCAACATCGATGGTCTTCAATACTTCCTCGGCGGCCGATCTATGGAAACCGAGTACAGTCAAGGCGTCAATAGCTTCCGAATGTTTGCTGTCGTTTACTTTAACGTTGCTGATTACAAAATCATTCGCAGGAGCTTCAACACTGTGTCCCTTAATCTTGTCCTTTAGCTCAAGTATGATACGGGCAGCGGTTTTTGGACCGACGCCGGGAGCTTTGGATATGGTTTTTTTGTCGTCTGAAAAGATAGCGTAAGCTATAGAGTCAGGTGTCATATGTGACAAGATTGACATAGCCGCTTTCGGTCCGATGCCGGAGACTGAAATCAGCAGTTTGAACATATCAAGCTCTGCGTGATCATGAAAACCAAACAACTCTATTCCATCTTCGCGCACGGAAAGGTGAGTAAAAAGCGTAACTTCATTTTCTCCGTTGAAGGATTTTGAAGAAACGGCTGCCTGTGTATTGGCGCTGACAGTCATAGAATAAGCTACGCCGCCAACGTCGATAACCACCTGCGAAAATTCGTTGAGAACTAATTTACCTTTAATATAATAGAACATATTATTCCTCGGTCTTTTCGTTTTGGGTTTCTGTTGTTACCTCGTCCTTTGCATCTTCATTAATATCGCAGATATCATCGGCGTCTTCCGATGAAGATGATCCGGCGATCAATCTATCGCGGAGGATTCCAAGAGGCTTTTCAAAAATAACAATGATAATAAAGAGTATGAGCGACAGCAGAGAAATCGCGAGTCCGAGTGTAAAGGTTTTGGGAGCGTATTTCATTTCAACGGTATGCTCTCCTGCGCCATCGATCTCGAACGCGATCAAAGCGTCGAGCGCGTTGGTGTATTCGATCTCGTTGCCGTCGATATAAATTTTCCAACCTTCATCATAGGGGAGAGTGGTAAGAACCGTAGTCTTATCATTTTGCGTGGTATAAGTTCCGACAAAATGATCATCTTGCCAATCTTCTGAAATCATATACTGTTCCTCTGCAAGCTGTTCTAGCGCAGACTCCGCCAACTCAACATCAATATAATAGATGGCATTTACATCGGGGGTGACATAAAGCACATCAGCGGTAAGCGTCATTGAAACAGTTACGCTTGCACCTTCATCAAAGAAACCGAGCGATACTATTCTCTTGGTTTCGCTTGCGTAGAAGGTTCCGTGAGATTTATTATTGACTTTAAGATTTACCTCGCGGGGGTAATCGGAAGGAAGGTAGAAGAAGAACTCTCCGTCTACCGGCGCGGTGAACGTATAATTAAGAGTTGACGTGTTGCCGGATATCTCGGGACGGTACTCGATATAAGAAGAATTTTTCTTTGTAGAAAGATTTATAGTATCTTCTTCAACGTCAACGGGTACGAAGAAATCAAACTGTTCCTCCGATCCGATCATTGAATTAAGCAAAGCATTAAGGTTCTGGATAGGTGTATCGCCATCAAATTCAAAATCGAGTATCGAAGGATCGACGCTGTACGCCAACGAAAGAGCGCTATCATTAAGATAAGCGTAGTAAACCGAGCTGTTTACCTCAACTTCTTCAAGATCGGTCATTTCATAATAATTGGAAATATCCGAGTCCTCGGTATCAATAATATATTTTATACCAAGAAGCGAGTCGTTGATCAAATTACCTCCGAGATATTTTGACCAATGTGACTTAGATGCGTAGCCTAAGTTAGCGAGAAAATCAATTGTTTTTTTGTTTAATGTGGAGGTTGAGTTAGTCAGACCGCGAATGTTAAGAGCCATGTTATCACAGTATTTTCTGTGAACGTTCTTTTCGTATCTAAAGAAAGAGGTATCGCTTTCAACTATCTCATCTGTCAAGGGGCGGAGTGAACCGACAAAATCGTTATAGCTGCTATAGGATGAATATATAACGTCGTTGCCAAATTCCACGCAGTTTACAATACAGCTTCCGAGAGCCTCGATGCAAACAAACACGAGCATCATAAGAGCTGCTGTCTGTCTCTTTCTTGTGCGAATCATTACGCAAAGAATGACGGAAACCATGATTACGCAAAATCCTGAAAGCCAAATCATCTCAAGGTCTTTCAAAGGCTGATCGAACTCTACCTTGCCGCTAATTCTTTCAACGACAGCGTGATAATTGAACTTTTGCGCAACAGCTAAAAAGAGAATCATAAGACCGCTGAGCATACCAATCGTTCTTGCGGACGTTCTTCTGATTTCGCCGAGTCCCTTGTATGCAAGCGAAACTAGGAAGAAGCACAGCATAAATGAATATCGGTAGTTGAGCCAGTTGGGCTTTTGGAATCCGTGCCAGATCATATCAAGCGTGTTAATGGAGAAGCTGAGCACAAATACAGCTATCAAGCCAACCGCAAATACTTTTTCGCGTGTCGAGAATTTCTTCGAGAGAAAATAGAGAGGAACGCAGAAAAGCGTTAATACGCCGCAATATACGAAGGGGAGTCCCTCGGGACGTACGGTGTCGTAGGATCCGGGGAAGAATTTAGCAAAGAAATCAATCAGATCGAATCTGAGCGAGAAGGAGAAATTGGGATTGGAAAATTCATTCTTTCCGAACTGCAGGGAATAGTAGGCGGAAGCTACTATAACCATGGAAATACCTATCGCAATCGCGGAGAAGATACCTATTCTTACAAGCGACTTGATAAGATGCTTTTGCTCGCCGATCGGATTATTATTATCGTTTGAGTTGTTGGCAAAATAGTAATAGAAAAAGTAAAATGCCGTATATATACAAGCCATATAACCAATGTAAAAATTGCTCATAAGCGTGAGAGCAAGCATAATTACATACAGCTTATATTTGCGGTTTTTAATAAGCTCCTCAATGCCAAGCGTCAAAAGCGGAAGCCACATAAGAGCATCAATCCACATCGAATTATGCTGCTGAATTACAGCATAGGAACACATCGAATAGAGAACTGAGCAAATGATTATATTGGTTCTATTGATGCGGCGGGAGGTTTTGTGAAGATAAAATCCCATTGTGAAGCCCGAAATTCCGGCTTTTACAAGGAAAATACAAAGAAGCGCCTCAAGTATTCTGCTTTGAGGGAAAAGGCAAACTATATAGGAAAAAGGGCTGGCAACATAATATGCATAAATTCCAAGGAATTCGCCTCCGAGCTGACGCGCAAAGGAATAAAGAAGGGACGTATCGCCAAGAACTGCATTTCGTAATGCTTCGTAGAAATAAACGTACTGCCCGTTGAGGTCAAGGACGAGAACGGATCCGTTGCCAAAGGGATGCAATCCCATAGACAAATAGGTGATAAAATACAGCACTACGGGAATAAAAAAGCAATACGCGAGATATGAATAGTTATTCTTGATAGTTGCAAATCTGTTTGTTTCCGTTGCGGAAAGCGCAATAGTCGCCTCTGAGGAACAACGTTTTTTCTTGAAAATATTTTGATACATCATTTACTCCAAAAAATTTTAATCAGCTATTATTATACCATAAAATAATATCGATGTAAATAAGTTTGTCGATTTTTTCAGTCAAAATGTTAAAAGATACAAATTATATATAATTTTATTCACAAAGATATTTGACTTTAATTACTTTTTGTGATATAATTTATAATGGTTAATTTTTGACGGAAGGTATAAAATGAGAATTTTAGGTATCGACCCCGGGTTGGCAACTATAGGATGGGGAGTGATTGAAACCAACGGATTCAAACACAATTCGGTGGCTTTCGGTCATATTCAAACACCTACCAAGCTCTCGGTTGAAAAGCGACTTGCGATGATTTTCGATGATCTTGATACCATTATCAAGAAATACTCACCGGAATGCGTTGCTATAGAAGAATTGTTTTTCAACACTAACATTACCACAGGTATCAGAGTTGCAGAAGCGCGAGGCGTTATTCTTCTTTGCGCTGAGTTAAACAAGATTCCTATCTCCGAGTATACTCCTCTTCAAGTAAAACAATCGGTTGTGGGATATGGTAGAGCTGATAAGAAACAGGTGATCTCTATGGTTACTATGCTGCTTTCCTTACCTGCTCCTCCTAAACCTGACGATACTGCAGACGCCCTTGCGATCGCCATCTGCCACGCCCACTGCGGCGCATCGAGAATCGCAAAATACTATAATGGACAGAACTGATATGTGGATTGCTGAAAATTGGAATGATTACAAGCTTCTCGACACCTCTGACGGTGAGAGACTCGAAAAATGGGGCGATTATATTCTTGTGCGTCCCGACCCGCAGGTTATCTGGAAAACCGAAAAGAATCTCCCTGAGTGGCGTAAAGCTCACGGAGTATATAACCGCTCCTCGTCAGGAGGCGGCGGATGGAAGGTCAATAAGCTTCCCAAAGAATGGTATATCAATTACGGTAGCTTGAAATTCGTTCTGCGCCCTATGGGATTCAAGCACACGGGACTTTTTCCTGAACAGGCGGTAAACTGGGATTGGTTTTCTTCCTTGATCAAAAATTGCCCTTATCCCGTAAGAGTATTGAATTTGTTTGCTTATACCGGAGGCGCTACCATCGCGGCAGCAGCTGCCGGTGCATCCGTGTGCCATGTTGATGCGGCTAAGGGTATGGTCGCTCAGGCAAAGGAAAACGCCGCTTTATCAGGTCTTGCTGACGCGCCTATAAGATATATAGTTGACGACTGCAAAAAGTTCGTTGAACGCGAGATCCGACGCGGACATAAGTATGAGGCTATTATTATGGACCCCCCTTCTTACGGAAGAGGACCCGGAGGTGAGGTTTGGAAGATCGAAGAAGCAATAGATGAATTGATCACCCTTTGCTCCTCCTTGCTTTCCGACAGACCTTTGTTTTTCCTTGTGAATTCTTACACTACCGGTCTCTCACCGTTAACGATGAAATATATGATAGACCTGAAGATCACCGAGCGTTTCGGAGGAAAGTGCGAAGCGGGCGAGATAGCTATTCCCGTTATTTCACGCGGAACCGCTTTACCCGCAGGCGCAAGTGCACGCTGGACTTCCGCCGGAGGTAACGGCAGATGAGTAGCCATTTCATCGAAACGGTTGATTTGGCATTCTCTTACGACGATCAGAGTACGGATGCAAAGAATTCTATGTTTGCCTTGAATGGGGTTAATATTACTATCGAACGAGGCGAATACGTAGCAATTGTTGGAAGAAACGGATCGGGCAAATCTACTTTTGCCAAGCTTTTGAATCTTGTACTTGAGCCCATTCGCGGAGATGTTCTGATCGATGGTAAATCGGTTTGCGGCGATCTTACCGATGCCGAGATAATTGAGTTGAGACGTAGCATCGGAATGGTATTTCAAAATCCCGATAATCAGATCGTTGCGACTATCGTTGAGGAAGATGTAGCCTTCGGACCTGAAAATATCGGTATCCCATCTGCCGAGATCCGCAAGCGCGTGGATGACGCTTTGGAGTCCGTTGGTATGCTTGATTTTGCTAAACACGAGCCTCACAGACTCTCAGGAGGTCAAAAGCAGCGCGTGGCGATCGCAGGAATTATAGCAATGATGCCCGACTGTATGATATTTGACGAATCAACCGCTATGCTTGATCCTATCGGCAGAACCGAAGTTCTTACTGTAATGGAAAAGCTTGTACGCGAGCACGGTATAACCGTTATCAACATTACTCATCATATGAGCGAGGCCGCCAGAGCCGATCGAGTTATTGTTATCGACAGAGGTAACGTTATCGCCGATGCTTCGCCTCGCGAAATATTCGGTAACGCTGAATTGGTTAAAAAAGCGGGACTTGAGCTTCCGCAAAGCGCTGAATTGGTCCACTGTCTGAATCAATTTGGCGTTACAATCAACGAAATGCCTATAACTGCCGAAGAAGCAGCGCAGGCGATTTTGAGGGTTTTAAAATAAAACAATGACGTTCCTTTGCGGAACTGTATGATAAAATTATGGAAAATATAATTGAATTGAGAAACATCGGCTATGTCTACAGCTCGGGTACCCCCTTTGAATCTGCTGCATTGACCGATATAAATCTTAATATTGTAAAAGGAACCATAACAGGGATTATAGGTCACACAGGCTCGGGAAAGTCCACTCTTGTGAGACTTTTTAATGCTCTTGAAAAGCCGACCTCGGGCGCTGTGATTTTTGAAGGTAAAAATGTTTGGTCGGAGATCAAGGATATAAGATCTATGCGTTTTGCTGTTGGTCTTGTTATGCAGTATCCCGAATATCAGTTATTTGAAGAGACTGTTGCGAAGGATATTGCCTTTGGACCTAAAAACATGGGTCTGCCGCAGGATGATATCGACCAAAGAGTACTTCACTATGCCGAATTGGTCGGACTTTCTTCAGAGGTTCTTGAGAAATCTCCATTTGAGCTTTCCGGCGGGCAGAAGAGAAGAGTTGCGATAGCAGGCATTATGGCAATGAAGCCGAAGATCCTGGTGCTTGATGAGCCCGCCGCCGGTCTTGATCCGGAAGGCAGACAAGTCATTTTTGATGCGATCGAACAATACCGATGCACCGAAAGCGCAACCGTTATTATAGTCTCGCACAGTATGGAGGATATGGCTGACCGTTGCGACCGTATCGCAGTTTTGGGAAACGGACGCTTGCTTGCCGAAGGTGACGTTGATGAAGTTTTCTCCTCGCCGGAGATCCTCCTTGACGCCGGTCTTGACGTACCTGAAATTACACGAATTTCAATGCTTTTAAAGGATAATGGCGTTGATCTTGGCAGTTCTATATATAAGGTTGAGCAGGCGGCTGAGTTGATTGCAAAGCTTATCGCCGAAAGGAGTTGTTCCGAATGAAAAGTATAGCACTTGGACAATATTATCCCTCTGATTCCTTGGTTCATAGGCTTGACGGACGCACAAAAATACTTCTCTCAACTATCTTTATTATCTCGATCTTCTTTTGTAAAAGTCTGACTTCGTTTGCTTTTGCTTTGGGTGTAACCGTTTTATTGGTTCTTCTTTCGAGGATACCTTTCCGTATAGTATTTCGCTCTCTCAGAGCAATTACTTTTATCTTGGTGTTTACTTTTATTATCAATGTATTTCTCACTGATGGAGAAGGTACTCCTCTGATAGATTGGTGGATATTTGAAGTATACGCCGAAGGAATTTGGAACGCATTGTTTATTGCTGTTCGCATTCTTTGCCTTATTCTTGCTTCAAGCATTCTGATCTCTTTTACGACTACTCCGATTCAATTAACTTATGCTATTGAGTCATTGCTTTCCCCTCTCAAGAAGATCAAAGTGCCTGTTCACGATTTTGCGATGATGATGTCGATCGTACTCAGATTTATTCCCGCTCTTTCGCAAGAAACGGAGAAAATTATGACTGCGCAAAAATCAAGAGGTGCTGATTTTGAATCAGGTTTATTAATACAGCGAGCTAAAGCGTTGATCCCTATTCTTATTCCGCTGTTCGTGTCCGCCTTCCGCCGCTCCGATGAGCTTGCTACTGCTATGGAATGCAGATGCTATCACGGTGGAGAGGGAAGAACGAGAATGACGGTTACTAGAATGAAGGCTATTGACTTTGTCTTCCTTGCGCTGATGCTTGCCTGCGTAGCTTTAATCTGCTTGCTCAACGTTATTGACTTTGGATACGTAATGTAATGAAATTGTTTTTAAAAATCAAATATGACGGAACTAATTATGCCGGATATCAAGTTCAGAATAACGCACCGACCATTCAGGCGGAGCTGAATTCCGCTTTATACGATCTCTTTGGTTGCGAATGCGACGTAACCGGATGCAGCAGAACGGATTCGGGAGTTCACGCGGAATGCTTTTGCGCCACGGTCCAATTCAAGGATAGATCTTATTTTGAAACGCAGATACCTTGTGAAAAGATACCGCTTGCATTGAATTTCAGACTTCCTGACGATATTTCCGTCTTCCACGCTGATTTTGTTGAAGATGATTTTCATGCCAGATATTCTGTGGTTTCCAAAACCTACGAATATAAAATTTGGAATTCCTACTTCAGAAACCCTTTTCTGAAAAACAGAGCTTATCATTTATCGAAGCCTATTACAGATGAGGGAATAGAAAATATGAAAGCGGGAGCTCAATATTTTTGCGGCTTGCATGATTTTGCCGCTTTCATGTCTTCGGGTTCTTCTGTTAAAAGCACAGAACGTACGGTATATAGCTGCAATGTGGTTGCGAATGCAGATGAAATTACCATCAGAATAAGTGCAGACGGATTCTTGTATAATATGGTAAGGATCATTTGCGGAACTCTTCTCGAGGTCGGCAAAGGGTCTGTTTTACCCGAACAAATTTCAGATATCATTTTATCTAAAAACAGACAGACAGCCGGTCCGACTCTGCCCGCTCACGGACTATATTTAGTTGAAGTTAAATATCCCGATTAAATCACTACGAAAGGAGAATGTATATGGACGGCAAATATAATAAAACAATTAACGGTTCTGATAATTTGAACGGTGTTATTGCCGAAAGTAACGACTCCGGTGAAATAAACAATTATAGCGAATATTACGATCATATCTCGGTATTTTATCGTATATTTTCGTTTATTTTTATAATTTTATTTTTGATTTATATCGTGATTTCTTCATTTAGAAACGCAAAGGAATTCAATTATGAGAATTTCGAATATATTGCAAGAAATTTTGCGTTGACACTGGAGGAACATAAAGATTCGTCTTTATATTTGATTGAATATAACCCCGACTCAAACATTAACTGCGCTTTGTTTGGCGACGGTTTGGCAGTATGCGGAAATTCATGGTTATCGATATATTCGGCTACAGGAAGATTGACTTGTTCCGAGACGTTTATGTATAAAAATCCTCAAATTTCTGCATCCGATAAATTCGTGTTAGTATACGATTCCTCAGATTATGATTATTCTTTATACAATGCCTTTGGTAAGGTGTATTCCGAGAAAATCGAGGAAGTAATACGAGGAGGCGCTGTATCGGACTCGGGATATTATGCGCTTATAACCTCATCCGACCAGTACAATACCGCAGTTGAGTTATACGATGACACTTTCTCGCTGATTTATAGATTTAATAAAAACGGATTCGTTCTCGACGTTGATATCAATGACGAATACCTTATGATCACAAGTGTTTCGGATTCAAGCGATAATTCTTATGAAACAGAGATTCAGGTTTTTGACATTATGGCGCAGCAGGTGTTGTTTTCTGCATCCGCTACCAATAACTTTCCTTTGGAATGCAATATACTTAACAGTGGTTTTGCAGTGGTAGGAAACAATTATGCATCGTTTTATGATCTCAACGGAAATACGAAGGGCAAGTTTGATTATAACGGAAAATTACCGGTCGATCTTTCTCTTGAAAAAGAAGGAGCTGTAATCCTCTTAAAAAACGATTCGCTCGATTCTGAATATATTTCCGTTGTTCTGGATGAATCTTGTTCGATGATGTATGAATATCGATTGTCTGAAAAGATCTACGACGTTGAAGTCTGCGGCGAATGGTCATACTATCTTACGGATAACGCTCTTTTATATACAAACGGTAATGACTTACACGAAATATCTGTTTCTGATATAACCGAAGGCGACGAGCTGCTGCTGTTAGATGACAGATACGTTTATTTATGCACTGCAACCAAGGCTCCTTTATTTGATCTTTCTACCGATTAAACTTTTGAGGTTTTATAGAATTAATGAAATTTATTTTCGATATTTTTTTGATCCTCGTGATGATTTTAATTATATATATCAACACTAAAAGAGGATTCGTACGCTCCGTCTGGTCGTCCGTTACCTTGATCGGGTCCTTCGCAATTGCTTATGCATTTGGCCCTATGCTCGGTAAATATCTGTTCATGAGTTTTTTTCTCAATACGTTTACAAACCATGTTTTGGATATTTTGAATGGTATGCTGACTACAGTTGGAGAAAGCTGTAGTTTTTCCGAATTGATTTCTTCTTTTCCGGATGAATTTGTAATTTTAGCAGATAAGTGCGGAGCAAATCTTGAAGCTCTTCAAGAGCAATTTTCTTCTATAGATATTTCTCAAGATCTACTGTATAATCTTGCCAACTCGATAGCGCTCCCCGTATCCCGAACGATATCAAACGCTGTTGGAATTATTGTTCTGTTCCTCGTTTCCGTTATCGTTCTTACTATTTTAGGTTTCCTGGTTAAGATTATTACTAAAATCTCGGTTATCAAAACTATAGATAAGATCTTGGGCTTTGCATTAGGATTCATTGAAGCGATGATTGTTGTATGCATTTTGTGTGTTATTGCAGCAGTTTGTGTCGAATGCAGCTTTATTAACAGCGATCTTGGTTCGTTCTTTGATAATCTTACAAGCAACTCGATTGTTTTTAGATTATTCTGTTCGTTATCACCGGTCGACTTTATTAACATCGGTTAATTTGCTTCTGATTAACCTATTTGAGGTAAATGTAAATGATAAAATGTTCTAAATGTAACAAAAGATACGCCGTTGTTTTTGTTACTAAAATAGAGGACGGCGAAAAGAAAACGGAAGGGCTTTGCCTGCAGTGTGCACGAGAGCTCGGCGTTCCTGTTGATGATATTATGGGAGATCAATTAAAGAAGCTCGGTATTTCTCCCGAACAGATGGAAGAATTGGAAAAAGGTATGACAGAGCTTGTTGAAACCGAGGGCCTTGCCGATTTTTCCGATGATGAGAATCCCGCTTTGCCCGATGACGGAGGCGCTCCTTCAATAAACATACAAAAAATCATTAACGAAGCTTTTGGAAATAACCAAGATACGCAAAAAGGTTCAAAAGAAACTTCTTCAAAAAAAGAAGAGAGTAAGCCCAAACGCGATATATTGGATCGTTATTGCAAGAATCTTACCGATATGGCACGCAAGGGAAGACTTGATCATATCGTGGGAAGAGAAAATGAATTGGCAAGAGTGATTCAAATCCTTTGCAGAAGGCAAAAGAACAATCCTTGTCTTATCGGAGAGCCCGGAGTAGGTAAAACTGCTATAGCCGAGGCGCTTGCACAAAAGATTGCTTCGGGGGAAGTTCCTTATAGATTGAAGAATACGGAGCTGTATCTTGTCGATCTCACCGCTCTTGTAGCAGGAACTCAATTCAGAGGACAGTTTGAACAGAGAATGTTGGCTCTGATCAACGAGGTGAAATCTGCAGGAAATATAATTCTCGTTATCGATGAGGTTCACACTATCGTAGGAACGGGTGGTGGAGAAGGAAGCGTTAACGCCGCTAACATAATGAAGCCGGCTCTTTCAAGAGGCGAAATTCGTGTAATTGGCGCAACTACCCTCAACGAGTACAGAAAATATATTGAGAAGGACTCCGCTCTTGAAAGAAGATTCCAGCCTGTGACGGTTAACGAGCCTTCTGTTGCCGAGGCGGCAAAGATGTTGGAAGGAATAAAGCACTATTATGAGGCTTATCATCACATCAGGGTTCCGGATTCAATAATTTATAAAACGGTTCTGCTTTCCGAGAGATATATCACCGACAGATATCTTCCCGACAAAGCAATCGACCTCCTGGATGAAGCCGCTTCTTTATTGTCGCTTTCCAGCTCGGCTATAAACGAGTCTCATTCCATACGCGAAGAGCTTTTGAAGCTGAAAGTTGACAGGGAAGAAGCTGAAGCTATAACTGAAAAGAATGAAGAAAAGAAGTACGAGCGTATTGCTAAGATTCGCTCCCAAGAGCTTGCTCTTTCCGATAAACTTTCTGCATTAGAGCTTGAGTGCGACAAGGTCGTTCTTTCCCTTGAAAATATAGCCGAGGTTATCGAGATTTGGACCGGCGTTCCTGCCACCACAATCAAGGAAAATGAATTCAAGCTTATAGACGGGCTGGAAGAAAGAATTCGTTCCAGAATAGTCGGTCAAGATCCTGCTGTTAAGGCAGTTGCTCGTGCTATAAAACGTAACAGAGCAGGGATTTCGTATAAAAGGAAGCCTGTATCGTTTATTTTTGCAGGCCCCACCGGTGTCGGAAAAACGGAGTTAGTCAAGGTACTTGCTGCCGATCTTTTCAACACGCCCGAAACTTTGATACGATTCGATATGTCTGAGTTTATGGAAAAGCACTCTGTTTCTCGTTTGATCGGATCGCCTCCCGGATACGTTGGATACGAGGAAGCAGGTCAATTGACAGAAAAAATCCGCAGACGCCCTTATTCCGTTGTTCTCTTCGATGAGATCGAGAAGGCTCACCCGGACGTTCTTAATGTACTGTTGCAGATTCTCGATGATGGTAGAGTAACAGACGCACAGGGACGGACTGTGAATTTTGAAAACGCTGTTGTTGTTATGACAACAAATGCAGGCTCGGGAAGAGCAACCTCTTCTCTCGGTTTCACTGCATCCGAGAGCGAAGCCGAAAAGGGAAGAATAGAAAAAGCTCTGCTTGAATTCTTGCGCCCCGAATTCCTTAACAGAGTTGACGAAATAGTCGTATTTAATTCTTTGACGGTAAAAGATTTCTCATCTATCGTTAAAATCATGCTCTCTGATTTGTCGAATGTCCTGGCTGATAGGAATATTTCGTTCTCTTTTACCGACGCGGCAATGCATTTGATAGCCGAAGAATCATATTCGGTAAAATTCGGCGCGAGAAATATGAGAAGATATATTCAGCGACATATCGAGGATCCTATCGCCGAATCAATTATTTCCGATTCAAACGGAACGATTACTAAAATTCATTTAAGCGTAAAAGACGGCAAGCTGTCTATTGACTGCAAATAAGTATCAATTTAAGGAGGTGTAAGAATGGTTGAATGGCATAAGGCAGAAGTGTCTGATATTTCTCTTGAATTCGGCACTGATATCAATTTAGGCCGTACTAATATGAATTCGAAAAGGAAACGTAAGTCAAGCAATGATGTCTTCCGTATCCCTTCTGTTGATTCAAGTATTATCGTGCGCAAGATCGCATCTGATGCTTCTTTAACTCTTCTTACCGCCACTTATGTAATCGCCGCTCTCCTGGGGCTTTATTTCGAGGCTTTAATAGCAATCCCTTTAATTTTTATAGCATTTTCAGTTGCATGCTATATCAGATATCGTTCAGAGAAGCGAATGTACGGTTCCTATTCAATGCTTATCCCCAAGGCGCGAGTTATCGAAAATGGAATCAAGCAGAGCTTAAGCGCATTAGATGTTGAAGTAGGCGATCTTATCTACTTCGGCAAGGGAGATATTATTCCCGCGGACGCCAGGCTGATTTCATCCGATAGCTTGATTATCGCTGAGCGGTTTTATAACAAGCAAAAAGAGAATGCAGAGTATTATCAGGTTAACAAAAACCATGAATTGATTTACACCGATAATAACTCTGCGGGAACTTATAACAACATGGTCTATGCCGGCTCCGTTGTTGTTTCCGGCAAAGGACGAGCAATTGTAACCGCAATCGGATCAGATACCAGAGCTGCTAAAAAGCAACACCCAATCCGATTGGTAGCAGATAACGACTGTCCTGATTTTTTGAAGTCTTTTCAAATTTTTACGAAGCGATTTTCTCTTGCTGTTCTTCTTTCCGTTATACCCGTTTCTTTATTCTCTATTTTTTCGGCTACTCAAAACAGCAATTCCGGAGAGGTAACGGGAATATTATATACTTTTCTAATACTTCTTGCTGTTTCTGTAATTTCGATGGGCGAATTGATCTCCGCTCCCGCATCGGCTTTAGTTTCGAGCACTTTATTCTCAAGCAAGCGTATAGATAACGGAATTACGAAGCTGTCTGCTACAGAAAAGATATCGAATACCGATACTTTGCTTATACTTTGTCCTGAGGCTCTTGTTGACAAGAGACACTTGGTAAGAAGAGTGTTTTACTCGGATAAAGAATTTAGATTTGATTCGCTGAGAACAGCGGAGCTCGATTCCTTTTCTTCGGCGCTTGAACGATATCTTTCACGTCGCTCCGAAATCACACAAGTAAAAGATATCAAGGCGCTAAAAAGGTTCGTTTCGTTAAGAAATCAAAAGCTTGATAAAAGCAGCCCTCGTACTTCCGTTTCGTTGATTGCATCCGATAATTTCGACGCCGTCGTCGATTGCGAATATTTCAGAACGGATGGCGGCAGTCTTTGGAGATTCTCGAGCGAAACGAGACAAGCTCTTTTGGATCGTTTTAATAGATATACTGAGCTTGGCTTGAAAGTATATCTGTTTACTTCTGTTGATGATCAAGAACATAACTCAATATTCGAGTCAATGGTCGCCATTGGGGAAGAGTATCCTTTTTCTGACGGCACGCTATTTTCAGATTATATTGATAACGGAATAACACCTGTTTTAGTTTTGGAAAAAGAATCCGATGCAAATATTAAATTGGCATTGAATTGCGGTATAGCTAAAAGTATCAATGAAATCGTATTAGCGTCAACATTATCCGAAGAGTATAAGTCTTTGGCGGATACTCCCATAGATTTCAAGGTTTATATCGGATTCGGAAGAAACGGCACAAAAGAACTAGTAAAGCGGTATAATGATAATGGAAAAAACGTCTTACCGATTATTAAAGAGCTTTCCGATAAAAGCGTAATTTTACCGTTTAATATTTACGGCACTCATTCGGATTTTTCTTCCGAATGCATCAAATACACTTCTTCATTGTCGGTACGATCTGCGGATTCTGAAAATATGAGCGGCGGCATCAAAGATGCATTGACTAATATCAGAAACTCGCGGCAAGCTCTTTTGAAATTGAACCTTTTCAAGCGTTATTTAACGTTTGCCGCAATATTCAGAATAGCTTGTGTTATATTTGCTTTGTTAAGCAATTCGGCTGCCAAGAATATGTCGGCTTTGATGATTTTGCTTTCCGGACTTCTTTCGGACGGCGCGGCTTTGTTGACTATACAGAAAGCCAAAGATGTCAGCTATTCATTGAACAAGAATAGTGAACGCATTCTTGTTTTTCTTTTGGCAGTAGCGGGCATGTTGACAGCTCTTGCTTCACATATTACGACAAACGTACTGTTAAACGGTAATTTCATCCTCTTAACCGACATTCAGACTGTTCGATTCTTTTTATCTTTGCTTGCGCAATTGATCGGAATTGGAGCCTTCTTGTTGACTCCCGATATCAAAACTTGCAAGAGTCATTTCAATATTCATTATTTCTTCGTTATAACTGCATCTTGTATTTATGTTTTTGTTCAAAATTGGATTCCTGATGAATTTTTCGCTATTTTATCAACTTTAGCTGTGTCAAAAATAGAATTGAATTTATTACCTGTATTGTTCATCCCCGGAATTCTGTCCTTTATTTTAATTTCTCTTACGGGAAAAATCTCACAAAGATTTATTAAATGATTGCATTTTTTGATTAATAATACTTTTTGCCGTTCATCAAGCATATAAAATAAGGAAACTATTTTTGAGGTGTTTGAATGGCTCGTATTACAAGTGCAGAGTTACGGCAAAGGGATGTTATTAATCTATGTGACGGTACAAGGATTGGATGTATTGCGGAGATCGAGATTGATACTTGCAGTGGTCAGATATGCTCTTTGATACTATCAAACGGCGGAATGTTCTCTTTTATGAAGGAAAGCAGAATCGTTTTGCCGTGGAATAGAATTGAGTGCATTGGAGAGGATGCAATACTTGTTAAAATATCAAATTCTGAATATGATGCATTTTTTAAATCAAGTAAAAGAAGCAAGAATTTTGAGAAAGATTCGAGATAATGTAAATAATATGTAAACTTGCAAAAAAGATGTTGATTTGTTCATTTATTTATGATATAATTTCGCTGTTTGCGCCGCACTTCACGGTGGGCGGCGTTAAAACATATAACACACGCAGTTCTGCGCGTAATATCCCGGTGCCTTTGCATAGCGTAAAGGTCGGATTTATCATAGGACTTGCGGTGGAAAAAACCAAATTAAGGAGGACATTAAAATGTCAGTAATCACCATGAAACAGCTGCTTGAAGCAGGCGTCCATTTCGGACATCACACCAGAAGATGGAACCCCAAGATGTCGGAGTACATCTACACCGAGCGTAACGGTCCCTACATCATTCACCTTGCATAGACCGTTGACAAGATCGACGAGGCTTATGCATACGCTAAGGAAGTTGCTGCTGCAGGCAAGAACATCCTTTTCGTTGGTACCAAGAAGCAGGCTGCCGATGCTATCAAGGAAGAGGCAGAAAGATGCGGAATGTACTACGTTAACGTACGTTGGCCCGGCGGTATGATGACCAACTTCAAGACCATCAAGAAGTCCATCAACAGACTCAATACCCTCACCAAGATGAGCGAGGACGGCACCTTTGATATGCTCCCCAAGAAGGAAGCTGCTGCTCTTAACAAGGAAATGATCGACCTTGAGAAGAACTACGGCGGTATCAAGACCATGACCGAGCTCCCCGCAGCTATTTTCATCGTTGACACCAAGAAGGAAGCTAACGCTGTTAAGGAAGCTAAGAAGCTTGGCATTCCCGTAATCGCTATCGTTGATACCAACTGTGATCCCGATGATGCAGACTACATCATTCCCGGTAACGATGACGCTATCCGCGCTATCAAGCTTATCTCTTCCGTACTTGCAGATGCAGTTATCGAGGGCAAGCAGGGCGAGCAGCTCGCTCCCGAGGCTACCGAGACCGCTGACGCTGAGTAATTTTAACTTTTAGAATTCAAAATTTTAAGGAGTAATAAAATGGCTACTATTAACGCAAAAGACGTTGCAGCTCTCCGCGCTAAGACCGGTATCGGTATGATGGAGTGCAAGAAGGCACTTGTTGAGGCTGAGGGCGATATGGAAAAGGCTATGAAGGTTCTCCGTGAGAGAGGCCTTGCTGTTGCCGCTAAGAAGGAAGGCAGAATCGCTGCAGAGGGTGTTGTTGACATTCTCAAGGACGGCAACGTTTCCGCTATTATCGAGGTTAACGCTGAGACCGACTTCGTTGCTAAGAACGATACTTTCAAGGAGTTCGTAAAGGGACTTCTCCGTACTATCATTGCTACCAAGCCCGAGAATCCCGAGGCTCTTCTTGCTGCTAACTTCGACGGCACCGAGCTTACCGTTGATGCTAAGCTTAAGGAAATGATCTTCACCATCGGTGAGAAGATCACCATCCGCCGTTTCGTTATCCGTGAGGGTATCACCAGCACCTACATTCACGGTGCAGGCGTTGCAGGCGTAATCGTTCGTTTCACTGCTGACGAGGCAGTTGCTAACAACGATGAGTTCGCAGCAGTTGCTAAGAACATCGCTCTCCAGATCGCAGCAGGTTCTCCTCCCACCTACGTTTGCCGCGAGGAAGTTCCCGCAAGCGTTATCGAGGAAGAGAAGAACATCCAGGTTGCTGCTCTTAAGAACGATCCTAAGAATGCTAACAAGCCTGATGCTATCCTTGAGAAGATCGTTATCGGTAAGATGGGCAAGTTCTACGAGAACGTATGCCTCCTCGACCAGTCCTTCTTCAAGGAAGACGATATGTCCGTTGGCAAGTACCTCGAGACCGAGGGTAAGAGACTTGGCGGCGAGATCAAGGTTGTTGACTTCGTTCTTTATGAGAAGGGCGAAGGCCTTGAGAAGAGAGAAGATAACTTCGCAGAAGAGATCGCAAAGCTCACCGGCAACAACTAATTTCATATTCCCGCTTGCATATTTCCGTGCAAGCGGGATTTTTTGAAAATTTTTAGAGAAATTTACAAAATACTCTTTACAAATCGCATAAAATAAGATAAAATAATATATATTGCGAATATGAAAGGATTTTGATATGTCGGACTATAGATATAAGCGCGTTTTACTGAAGCTTTCCGGCGAAGCCATTTCCGGAGACGGATCGATCATCAATTTTGATTTTCTTGAGGATATCGCCAAGACACTTGTAGCTCTCGCGAAAGACGGTGTCGAGATAGGCGTAATCATCGGAGCAGGTAACATTTGGCGCGGAAGAAGCAGCGGAGATATGGACAGATCAACTGCCGATAGTATGGGTATGCTCGGCACCATAATCAATTCACTCGCTGCCAAGGATGCCGTTATCAAGGCGGGCGGCGATGCTGTTGTAATGACTTCCACCTTTATGGAACCCTATGCAAGAAGATATTCGGCAGATGCGGCGAGAGCTGCTTTGTCTGAAGGAAAGATCGTTTTCTTCGGTGGAGGAACAGGTAACCCCTATTTTTCAACCGATACAGCGGGAATTCTCAGAGCGAATGAGATCAATGCAGACGTGTTCCTTCTGGCTAAAAACATTGACGGTATATATGACCGTGATCCTAAGAAGGACAGCAATGCGGTATTCTTTGAGGAAATCAGTTATTCCGAGATGATTGCTCGTAACCTGAAGGGAATAGATCTTGCGGCATCCGCACTCGGTTCTGAATTCGGTCCCGATGCGTTTGCTTTCCAGCTTTCGGATACCGATGATATCGTTAAAGCTATTCGCGGAGAGTCCCGCGGAACTAAAATCATAAAATAATTTTATTACATAAAACGGAGGATATACAAATGAAACTCGATTGCAAATCCTATGAAGAAAAAATGAAGAAGTCTATTGACTCTTATGAAAGTGCTCTCTCTCTTATCAGAGCAGGCAGAGCTAATCCTATGCTCGTAAGCGGTATCAGCTTTGAATACTATGGTGCTCCCACTCCCATCAACACCATGGCAGACGTTAAGGCTACCGATTCCAAGACTGTTACCATCACCCCCTACGATATGTCTACTCTCAAGGCTATGGAGAAGGCTATTCTTGCTTCCGATATTGGTATCACTCCCGCAAATGACGGCCGTGTTATCAGACTCGTATTCCCCCAGCCTACCGAGGAGCGCCGTAAGGAACTCGTTAAGCAGGTTCAAAAGGAAGGCGAAAACGCTAAGGTTGCTGTCAGAAACATTAGACGTGATGCACTTGATAAGTGCAAGAAGATGAAGAAAGACGGCGAGATGACCGAGGACGAGCAGAAGACTTCCGAAAAGTCCGTACAGGATCTTACCGATAAGTACATCAAGATCGTTGACGATGTAACTGCAAAGAAGACCAAGGAAGTTATGGCTATCTAACTTCGCGATAAGGTATATTTTAAAACAATGTCGGATAACTTAAAGGTTGACGAACGGTTACAACACATTGCTTTTATAATGGACGGTAACGGTAGATGGGCCGAAAGACGCGGAATGCCGCGCCGTTTCGGCCACCGTTACGGTGCTGAAGCTTTCAGACGAATCGTGCGTTATTGCGGCGATATCGGCATCAAATACGTAACCGTTTATGCATTTTCTACGGAGAATTGGTCAAGACCTGAAAAAGAAGTGCAGTCTATTATGAAGCTGCTTGACAAATATCTTGACGAGTGCGAGAAGTCTTCAAAAGAGTACGATATTCGCATGAAGTTCATTGGCGATATTTCAAAGCTTGAGCCATCTCTCGCTGAGAAGGCGAGAAAGCTTGAGGAGACGACCAAAGATAATACGCTGACTCTTTGTCTGGCAATCAATTACGGCGGCAAGGACGAGATCGTCAACGCTTGTAATAAGCTTATTGCTTCGGGGAAGATCAACGTTACCGCCGAAGATATTGCGTCAGAGTTGTATACAGCGGGTATTCCCGATCCCGATTTGGTCGTACGCACCGCAGGAGAAATGCGCTTGTCCAACTTCTTGATGTGGCAATCTGCTTACTCCGAGTTCTATTTTACCGATACACTGTGGCCGGATATGTCATCGGAGGACATCGACAAGGCTGTTGAGGCATTCTATAATCGGCAAAGAAGATATGGTAAGGTATAAATGACATGTTAGTAAGAACAATATCTTCGGTAGTATTTTTGTTAATTATACTGCCGTGCATTTATTTTTCGTCAACTCCGCTATTTATTGCGCTTACCGTATTCCTGTCCTTAGCATCGGTATATGAAATGCTGACGTGCAACGGTCTGAAAAATAAAGCCGCATTATCAGCCCCTATGTATTTAATCGCTCTCTTTCCCATCCTCGCGAGATACCTTTCGGCTGAGCTGTTTTATAAGCTGATATTCCCGATAATTTTCGTATTATCATTTGTTGTGATGACGGTATATACGTTTATGAAGGATAAACCCGATCTCGGCAAGGTGATTTCTACTTGGTTTATAGCACTGTATGCGACAGCAGGATTCACCGCTCTGGTGCTTCTTGCAGACGTATCCGATAACGGCTCGTGGCAGATAATGTTCTTTGCATTTGCTACTGCCTGGGTAACCGATTCTTGTGCTTTGATATGCGGTATGCTGTTTGGAAAGCATAAGCTTTTGCCCTCGGTCAGCCCGAAGAAAACCGTTGAGGGTGCTGTTGGTGGAGTTATCTTTTGTATTGCGGCTTTTCTGCTTTATGCAAAACTGCTTGAGATTGGCTTCGATTTTGAGATCACTTCATATTTGATGATCGGTGTCTGCGGTCTTGTTTGCGGAATTGTGGCAGTGATCGGAGATTTGCTTTTCTCGGCAATCAAGAGAGCATCAGGTATCAAGGATTTCGGCAGTATAATGCCGGGACACGGTGGAGTACTTGATAGATTTGACTCTGTTATCTCTGTTTCTTTGGTACTATTACTGTTTATTTCAGTAACGAATATTTTTTAATTACGAGAAGTATAAATGAAAAAATCAATCATGTTGCTTGGTTCGACCGGTTCGGTAGGACTGCAAGCCGCAGATGTTGCACGGGCACAGAATTATGATGTCCGTGCACTTTGTGCAAATAATAATTTTATTAAAGTTGAAGAACAAATCCGAGAATTCGGAGTAAAAGCCGCCGCTATGACTGATATCGCTGCAGCGGCAGAATTAAAGCTCCGAACACGCGATCTCCCCGTGCGGATTTATTCGGGACACGACGGTATTTGCCAAATGATCGCAGATACCGACGCTGACCTGGCGGTCAATTCGATTATTGGCACGGCAGGTCTTTTGCCCACGCTTGCCGTTGTTGACTCCGGCAAGGATCTCGCTTTGGCTAACAAGGAGTCTCTCGTTATCGCAGGTAAGATCGTTATGGATCGTGCGAGAGAGAAGAAGGTCAGAGTTACTCCCGTTGATAGCGAGCACTGCGCAATCGCTCAATGTCTGCGTAGCGGAAGTGACAGTGAGATCAAGAGTTTGATTATCACAGCTTCCGGCGGGCCTTTCTTCGGCAAAAAACGCAACGAGCTTTTAAATATTACTCGTGAACAGGCACTCGCTCACCCGACTTGGAAAATGGGCGCAAAGATCACCATCGACAGCGCAACATTGATGAACAAAGGTTTTGAAGTAATTGAGGCTTCTCATCTTTTTGACGTACCCGGGGATAAGATCGACGTAGTCGTTCACCGTGAAAGTATTATTCACTCGATGGTCGAGTATTGCGATAATTCCGTTATCGCTCAGCTTTCCGTGCCTGATATGAGACTCTGCGTTCAGTACGCCATTGAAATGCCTCATCGATTTGACGCTGTTATCCCGAGATTGAATCTTGCGAAAATAGGTAGTATGACTTTTGCGGAACCCGATCTTGACACTTTTGTACCCCTTAAGCTGGCGCGCGAATCTTTGAATCTTGGCGGCGCAGCTTCTGCCGTTTTACATTCGGCTAACGAAGTTGCTGTCGATCAATTCCTTAAGGACAAAATCAAATTTGTTGATATTTTTGATACGCTTGAATACGTTTGTTCAGAAATGAAAAACGCATCCGAATGCGTAACGCTTGAATCCATATTGGAGTCGGTAAATACTGCCGCATCTATGGCAAAAGAGTATTTATCGCGTAATAATTGAGGTTATATTTTATGATATTTTTATATCTTTTGCTTACTTTACTTTTACTCAGTGTTTTGGTATTCCTGCACGAGGGCGGACATTTCCTTGTTGCAAGACTTAATAATATAACCGTGAACGAATTTTCGATCGGTATGGGACCCAAGATATTCTCTTACGAGTCCAAAAAATCGGGAATAAAATATTCCGTCCGTGCGCTGCCGATAGGCGGATTTGTCAGCATGGCGGGAGAGGATGAAGCATCTGACGATCCCAATGCGTTTTGTAACAAGAACGTATGGAGAAGAATATCAACCGTTTTGGCAGGCCCCGCTACCAATATTATTGTTGGTTTTTTAGGTATGCTTGTTTTAGTAGCCTTAACGGGACCGGCTACTAACATCGTTGCCGCTTTTTTGGATGACGCGACAAGCCTCAACTACGGTTTGCAAATCGACGATAAAATCGTAGCTGTCGAAGGAGTCAAGACTCACACGGGCAATGAAGTTGTTTATGAGATCACCTATCAAGGTGACAAACCGATCGATATTACTGTTATCAGAGACGGCAAAAAAATCGTGCTTGAAGATGTCGTATTTCCCACAATAGAAGAAAGCGGTGTTACTTTAGGCAGCTATGATATGCTGTTCTACGGCATTTCAGAAGCAGACCGCAGTTTGGGAATTATTATATCTCACACCTTCTGGAGAACTTACTCTACTGCAAAAATGGTGTGGGATTCGCTCGCTGATTTGATTGGAGGCCGCTTCGGTTTAGATGCGATTTCCGGTCCCATCGGTATGACCGAACTTGTCGGTTCCGCGATTTCCGCAGGCTGGGAAAGTCTTTTATATCTTTGGGTTATCATTTCGGTCAACCTCGGAGTTATGAATCTTCTGCCTCTCCCCGCACTTGATGGTGGAAGATTGTTGTTCCTTCTTTGGGAAGCGATCACACGCAAGCCTCTTAATAAAACTGTTGAATCTTATATAAATGCCGCAGGTCTCTTGATTCTTATGGCATTTATGATCTTGATAACCTTTAAGGATATATTCAAACTGTTCTGATAGAAATTCAGGAGCAAAATTATGGAACGTAAAATTACAAAATCGGTAAAGGTCGGAAACGTTTTAATCGGTGGGGGATCGCGTATATCCATCCAGTCAATGACCAATACTGATACCTTAGATAAAGAAGCAACTCTTGCGCAGACTGAAAGACTGCATAAAGCAGGGTGCGATATTGTTAGAATCGCTATCCCGACAGTTGAGGCTGCTGATACTATTGCTTATATAAAAGAGCGCAGAGCTGATATCCCTATCGTGGCTGATATTCATTTTGATTATAAGATAGCACTTCGTGCTGTTGAATGCGGTGTTGATAAGATTCGCATCAATCCCGGAAACATTGGCGATGAAAGCCGCGTCGCACAAGTTGCACGTGCTTGTTCTTCAAAAGGAATACCGATAAGAATAGGTGTGAACGGCGGTTCTCTTGAAAAGGAATTACTGCATAAATACGGCGCGCCCACACCAGAGGCTCTTTTTGAAAGTGCACAAGGTCATATTAAGCTGCTCAATCGTTATAATTTTGACGACATAGTAATTTCTGTCAAATCCTCCGTTGTTCCCAACGCTATTGAAGCTTGTAAATACGTTTCCGAGCACTGCAATTATCCCATCCACATGGGTGTTACCGAAGCGGGAAGCAGCAGGATGGGCATAATTAAGAACGCTGAAGCAATTGCAACGCTTGTTCATCTCGGAATCGGAGATACGGTAAGAATATCTTTAACCGAAGATCCCGAAGCAGAGGTTTACGCCGCTAAAGATATCCTGCGTTCTCTTGGATGCCAAGGGCACGTTGGAATGGATATCGTTTCTTGTCCCACTTGCGGCAGAACTAAAATTGATTTGTGTGCTTTGGTAAACAGCTTTGAAGCTGCCGCAAAGGCTGAGGGCTTGACCGATATCCCGATCAAGGTTGCACTAATGGGATGCGTTGTTAACGGCCCCGGTGAAGCACGCGAAGCCGATATCGGTATTGCTGGCGGAAAGGGCGAAGCGTTGCTGTTCAAAAAAGGCGAAATCATTAAGAAGATTGATGAAAATAATATAGTTTCGTCTTTGATATCTTATATTAAAGACGAATATAAAAACGTATAATGAAAACTTTAACTCAATTATTTAGTAAATATACTCCGGGCCCCGAGGTCAAGGCTTTCTTCGATGAAGCGACGGAATATTGCGTTAAAAAATCCAATAAACGTGACAATGCTTTTGAAATCGAGGTTTCACTCACTCGTATCATTTCGAGAAGAGTTCTTTATGAAGCAGAGGACAAGATAAGAGAAGCGTATAACGGCGAATACTTTGTAAGATTTGTTCCTCGATATCCTCGTGATCTTTTTACTTATGATTACATTCCGCAAATTATTATAGAAACCGAGAAGATCGGGGAGATCACAAAAGGCTTCTTTGTCAACTGCGATTACACGCTTTCCAACAACTCTCTGTCTTTTTCTATTCCGTTCAATTCCAACGGCGTTGATTTTCTTACGGCAGGTAAGGTGCAACGTGTCATCGAAGATATTATATTCCGTGAATTCGGAATCAAGATGCGAGTTACTATCTGCGAAATGGATGATTACGTTCCGTATTTTGAAAGCGATGAGCACAAGAGATTCATTGAAGATCTCAACGAACAATGCCGCGCTTCGCTTGCAGAATACGATAAGATGCTTGCGAACAGAGCCGCCGAGCAGGAAAACAACGGTAAAAAACCTGAAACTGTTTCAGAGAAAGAATCCGCAAAAACAGAAGAAGTGAAAGACTTGAAACGTATATGGTCTGTCTACGATGAAGATTGTATCGCATATATAGACAACGGAAAGTGTAAGATCGGTAGTGCTGTATACGATATTTCTTCCCCCGAGCTTATTTGGGGTGATGAATTTGATCTTGTGCCGATCTCTGTTTCTTCTATCAGAAATCACGGTGCGACCTTATGCGTTATAGGTACCGTTTCAAACACCGAGCACGATCAGGCTAAATTCGGCGATAGAAAATGGTATTTTTCTTTTGGGCTCTTTGACGGCAATGCTTCAATTACAGTTAAGATTGAAAGCAAAGAGGATGAAGATTGCAAGGAATTGGCAGGCTTGGTTTCCTCGGGAATGTGTATTGCCGTATACGGTAGCGTTAAAAAGGATTTTAAATCCGGGGATATGCTGATTATTCCTCAAGCTGTTTCTAAAATCTCGAAAGAGAAGAGAAAAGACAAAGCAGAGCACAAGCGAGTGGAGCTTCATCTGCACACCAATATGTCAGCGATGGACGCCTTGATCCCGTCTGACGTAGCCGTAAAAACAGCGGTTGCTTGGGGACATAAGGCTGTTGCTATAACTGACCACGGTAACGTTCAAGGTTTTCCTGATGCAATGATAACGCTTGATAAGATGTATAATTTCACCAAGCGCCAGGAAGGCGAAGAACGCTTTAAGGTTATTTACGGACTTGAAGCTTACTTCGTAAACGATAGTGTCAGCCCGCTGTACGGCAAATATAACGGCGCCGTAGATGATAATCTGGTAATATTCGACCTTGAAACAACAGGTCTTTCTAATGCTACTTGTGAAATTATCGAGTTCGGTGCCGTAAAAGTTAAAAACGGTGAGATAGTTGACAGATTTTCCTCTTTCGTAAAACCTGATTCTCTCATTTCCGAGGAAATCACTAATCTCACTTCAATAACCAATGATGACGTAAAGGATGCGCGTAAGATCAACGAGGTTCTTCCTGAATTCCTTGCTTTTGCTGAAGGTGCGCTTCTTATTGCTCATAACGCTGACTTTGACGTCGGTTTCGTAAGAGCGGCTGCAAACAAGCTTGGAATCAAATTTGATTCTCCTTATCTTGATACTGTCGGACTTTCAAGATTCTTAAATAGCGACCTTAAATCGCACAAGCTTGACGTTCTTGCCAAATATTACGATCTCGGACACTTTAATCATCACCGCGCGGTTGACGATGCCGAGATGCTGACTATGATCTATTTTGCTATGGTCAAGAAGATGCAGCAGTTCGATATATTTGAATTCTCGCATCTTGTAAGAGATATTCAGATAAACGCAGACCCGTTGAAGCTTGAAACTCACCATATGATCATACTTGTAAAGAATCTCGTTGGATTGAAAAATCTTTATAAGCTGATATCTATGGGCTTCCTCGATTTTTACCGCCGCTATCCTCGAATTCCTAAGTCACAGCTTGATAAATACCGCGAAGGTCTGATAATCGGTTCGGCTTGTTCTGCCGGTGAGCTTTACAGCGCAATTCTTGATAACAAGGGCGAAACCGAGATAGAGGAAATCGCGTCTTATTACGACTATCTTGAGGTTCAGCCGATCGGTAACGATCAATATCTCGTCGCTGAAGGCAAGCTTCCCGATAATGAGGCCTTGAGAAACATCAATAGACGAATAGTTGCTCTTGGCGAAAAGCTTAACAAGCCTGTCGTGGCGACCTCGGACGCTCACTTCATTAATCCCGAGGACGAGCTTTACAGGCGCATCCTTCTCGCGGGATTGAAGTTTAAGGATGCGGACAAGCCTACCCCTATTTATATGCGAACTACCGATGAAATGCTTGATGAATTTTCTTATCTCGGAGAAGAAAAAGCATTTGAGATCGTCGTAAAGAATACTAACGATATAGCAGATATGATCGAGTATATTCGTCCGATTCCGGAGGGGTCTTATCCTCCTCACCTTGAAGGTGCTGAAGAGGAGCTTCGCGATAAATGTTGGACTCGCGCGAGATCAATGTACGGCGAGAACCTCCCCGACCTCGTTAAGAACAGACTTGAAGTTGAGCTAAACTCGATCATTTCAAACGGTTATGCGGTTCTTTATGTAATCGCGGAACGACTCGTTCATTACAGCGAAAGCCAGGGATATCTTGTCGGTTCAAGAGGATCGGTAGGTTCATCCTTCGTTGCAACTATGGCGGGTATTTCTGAGGTTAACCCTCTTCCGCCGCATTACTATTGCAAGAAATGTCAGTATAATGATTTTTCTAACCCCTTGAACGCAGGCTCGGGATTTGATATGCCGTCGAGAACTTGCCCCGTATGCGGCTCGCCGCTCGAGCAAGACGGTCAGGATATACCTTTCGAAACGTTCCTTGGATTCAAGGGCGACAAGTCTCCCGATATTGACCTGAATTTCTCGGGCGAAGTCCAAGGTAAAGTGCATAAATTTACCGAGGAATTGTTCGGCGCTGAAAACGTTTTCAAAGCGGGAACTATTGGCACGCTTGCCGATAAGACCGCATTCGGATTCGTTATGAAATATTTTGAGGGCAAGGGACAGCAGCTTTGCCGCGCGGAGGTTGACCGAATCATCAACGGTTGCGTTGGTGTAAAACGTACTACGGGTCAGCACCCCGGCGGTATCATAGTTGTACCGCGAGACCGTGAGGTATATGATTTTACTCCCGTTCAGCACCCTGCTGACGATCCGAAATCAGATATTGTAACGACTCACTTTGCGTTTTCATATTTGCACGATACGATACTGAAGCTCGACGAGCTTGGACACGATATTCCGACGAAGTACAAGTATCTTGAAAAGTACAGCGGCATTATGATCGATCAGGTTGCAATGAATGACCGAAGCATCTATGAGCTTTTCGAATCAACAGAGCCTCTCGGAATTCCGCAAATGGATCGTTCCGATAGAGAAACGAAGCTTCTTGGACTTATGGTAGGTACGCTCGGACTGCCCGAGTTTGGTACCAACTTCATTCAGGGCGTACTTGTTGATGCGAAACCTAAGAACTTTGCCGACCTTATGCAGATCTCGGGACTTACTCACGGCACCGACGTTTGGCTTGGTAACGCACAAGACCTTATCAAGGATGGTATTTGTGATATCTCTAAGGTTATTGGTACGCGTGACGGTATTATGCTTGACCTTATAAGATACGGTATGGAGAACCTTACCTCGTTCAAGATAATGGAAAGCGTACGTAAGGGCAAAGGTCTGACCCCGGAATGGGAGGCCGATATGCTTGCGCATAACGTTCCTGAATGGTATATCAAGTCTTGTAAGAAGATTAAATATATGTTTCCGAAGGCACATGCAGCGGCGTACGTTATGTCAGCAATCCGACTTGCGTGGTATAAGGTGCACGAACCTGTAGCGTTCTATTGCGCAATTCTTTCGGTTGCTCCTGACGGATTTGACGGAACGATAGTCGGGCAGGGAAGAGACTACGTCTACAAGAAAATGCACGAGATCGATAAGCTCGGAAAAGAAGCTACCCCGAAGGATAAGGAAACCTTTGGTGCACTTCAGTTTGCACATGAAGCAATGCTGCGAGGCGTGAGATTCCTCCCGGTTCATCTCAAATATTCTCACGCAAGAGAATTCTTGCCCGAGAACGGTTGCATCAGAATGCCTTTTATCGCGCTTCCCGGACTTGGTTTGAATGCTGCGCTAAATATCACGGCGGCGCGTGACGAAGATCCTTTCTTCTCCGTTGAAGACTTGAAGCTTCGTGGCAAGGCGAACAAGGGCGTTATTGATACTTTACGTGCCAACGGCGTGCTTGACGGTTTAAGTGAAACCGATCAGATATCACTTTTTGATATTATTTAATTTGGAGGTTTCTAATGAAGAAATTCTTAAGTGTAATTTTGATTATGATATTGCTTCTTACCGCTATTGCTTTCTCATCCTGCAATAACGAGCAAACAAGCGGCGATACTTCAGCTTCTGATACAATAGTGGAGATCGAACCTCAGGAGGACGTTGTAATTGCAATCGACGGAAAGCCCGTTTACAGCCTTATCAGATATATTGATGCTTTCGATGAAGAGGTCTCGCTTCTTATTGATTTCAGAAATACTTTGAATGATACTTACAATTCTACGTTCACGCTTGCCTCGGATTGGACCGCTCCTCAATTTGCACCTCCCGCAGATGCGTCCGAGATCATCATTGGACTTACCTCCCGTGAAGCAACACAAGCGGTTTTAGATGCCAATAAAATGGGAATCGGTGATTGCGCCGTGCAGATTTGCGACAACAATAAGATCGTTATCGTAGCTCCCGATTATGCTGATCTTAAGATCGGTTTTGAGTATTTCGTAGAAAATCTTGAAATCAAAACCGATGCTGCATCGGGTGCGGAGCATTTAGTGTATACAGGCGGAAACTACGTCCATCGCGCAGACGGGACGCACATTATGTCGGATATTTCACAGTTATCGGAATTCAAGATCGTTTACGATAAAAACGGCAAGTATAAAAAATACGCCGAAAATATTTCAAAGGCGATCAAAAAGAATTACGATATCGTTATAGAAGTAGTTCCTGAAACCGCACCTAAATCCGAGCACGAAATAATCGTTGGAGTGCTTTCAGATACTTCAAGATTCGATTATAATTATCGCAAGCTGAACGGTATGAGTTACGTTATAGTAACCTCTGACACTTCGATACTCATTGGCGCTGTAAACGAATCGGCTGTCAAAACTGCGACCGACTACTTTACCGAAAAGTATATCCGATCCGGCAATATCGTATCTATGAATCTTCTTGCTAATCAAGAGGATGAATTCAACGCCTTCTCTGCAGGCGCCGACGCAAATTTGGCTGAAGGCGCTGATACGAGAATAATGTCGTTTAACATTTTGTCGGAAGAATGGGATGCTGCAGCTGTTATGGAGGGCAGAGATATCCGCGTATCGTCTATTCTCTTGAACTACCTTCCCGACGTAGCAGCACTTCAGGAGGTATCGAACGCTTGGTATCCGATTCTTCAGGAATACGTTGGCGAAGTATATCAGTTCACACGTAAAAAAATTCCCTCCGGCTCAGGTACTTACACAACTTTGATTTACAACAAATCAACGATCAAGCTCATTGAAGAAGGAATTCATTTGTATTCCGTAGGTAACTCCCAAAGACTCCGTTCGATCGTTTGGGGTGTGTTTGAGTCAATTTCGACCGGCGAAAAATATATCGTATTCAGTACTCACTGGGACGTTGGTGCCGAGCGACAGGGGAACAGAATGATTCAGGCGAGTGAAATGGCGGAGCTTGCTCTTAGCATGAACAAGAAATACAACGCCGATGTTTTCGTTTGCGGAGACTATAATGCATCCGAAAACACGTCTGAGTATAAATCCTTCCTCGAAAAATCCGGTTACGTTGATGCCAAGAACAGTGCAAAGGTTGTCAAGCTCGCTTGTACAACTTACCACACGCTCTTCCAAAGTGTAAGTACGGGTAATTATGAGTCGATCGACCATATTACATTTTCCAAAGAAACCCAGCCCAAGGTTCTTTTCTACAACACTTTGACGCAGGATTACGTAATCGATGCATCCGATCATTGTCCTATTTACATTGACGTAAAATTGTCAAAATAATCGCAAAGCTCCCGACTCGCTTATGCAGTCGGGAGCTTTAATTTTATCCGAAATTTTCATTGCTTCAAAAATTTTTTCGAGGGTATCATAATTATGAAATCAACGAAAGGAGTTAGAAATTGAAGCGAACAATTATAATAATTTTAGCGATATGTATGCTTTCGCTTTTGGCGCCGTTCAATGCGAACGCAACGGATAATTCATATTCGTGGTACTGCAAAAGAGTGAAAAACAACGAACAGCCGCCTTTGCCCGCTGAATTTAGTTTTATTGACAAATACTCTTGCATTTGGCTCGATAAGTCGGGAAGCAAGAAGGTGTATCTTACTTTTGACGCAGGCTATGAGAACGGAAACGTAGAAAAGATCCTCGACGTGCTTGAAAGTAAGAATGTTAAGGGCGCGTTTTTTATTCTTTTGAATTTGATCGAGAGCAATCCCGATTTGGTTAAAAGAATGAGTGACGAAGGTCACTTTGTATGCAATCATACTGCACACCACAAGAATATGAGCAAAATTTCAGATCCCAATGTCTTTAAAACAGAGCTTTATATATTGTCGGATGCGTATTTCGATTTGACGAAGAAACAGCTTTCACCGTATTTCCGTCCACCGGAGGGAACATTCAGTGAAAGCAATTTGAAAACGATACAAGATCTCGGATATAAAACCGTCTTTTGGAGCTTTGCTTATGCCGATTGGGATAACGATTCGCAACCCTCTCCGGAATACGCTAAGAAAAAGATTTTGGACAACGTCCACGACGGAGCTGTGATATTATTGCATCCGACGTCTGCTACAAATGCCGCAGTGCTTAGTGAAGTTATAGATTCCATAAGGGCGATGGGATATGAATTTGGTACACTCGATGAAATTACTTGTCAGAATAATAACGGTTAATTTACTATTGGTTTCCTCCCTTGCTTGTCTTACTTCATTTTCAGAAACTAACACGGATAATTGTCAGGTATTTACAATGGGTAACACCGAGGAGCACAAAATAGCACTCACATTTGATGACGGACCTCATCGTGAAAAAACTCTCGATATACTTGACGTGTTACAAGAAAATAACGTAAAAGCGACCTTTTTTATCGTCGGAGAAAACGTAAAGGGGAATGAAGATATAATCGAAAGGATAATTGCCGACGGTCACGAGATCGGGAATCACACGTTCGATCATAAATATTTGTTTAAGGTTGACAGGCGCGTTATGGAGCGCGAAATTGACTTGTGTGACGATGAAATCTTCAACTATTCCGAATACAATGCAACGCTGTTCAGACCGCCGGGAGGCATCTACAACGACGAGCTTATGTCAGTATGCAGCGAGCGCGGGTACGATATGGTTTTGTGGAGTGTGGATACGAGAGATTGGGCAGGCACGAGCTCGCAGGACATTGAAAGCGAGATCTTGGCGAATATGGAGGACGGCGCCATAATACTGATGCACGATTACGTTTGCGGAGAATCTTATACCGCAGAAGCATTAAAAAGCGTAATACCAAAATTAAAAGAACTCGGATACGGCTTCGTTACCGTATCCGAGTTGATAAGAAATTAAGTGTTTTCGATCATATATTTTTCGATTACCGGGTATGCACCGTACGTTATAAGAAGGTTTATACTCGGTAAGAGATATATCATCGGAAAGATCAGAGGTACTACGACGCCCAAAGGCCAAAGGATAAGCAGAATAGCCACGTTGAGCGCGATAAGAACCGCAATTCCGAGTAAACTCATAAGATTTCTGCCGATGCCGAGCACCGAGAATATCAATGCGTTTTTGAATATCTTCTTGATCTTTATATCAAATGTGATCAGCATAAGGTAAATGTAATATCTCATAAAGAAATAAATGATGCAGAGTCCGCAGATGCCGAAATACAGGAAGTCAATTCCGAAGGTACCACCGATTTGAGAAAAATATACGAAATCGTATATAAGTATCGCAATAATACCAAAATCAATTATACCGAGAAGCAGACCTGACCAGAAATTACGCTTGATGGCATAGAAGAAGTCGCTTGTAATGAACACAGGATCGCCCTTGAGCATATTTCTTGTGCAGTAGGTTGCGCCAACGTTGATCCAACCCCAGATCAAAGCAAGTAAAAGACCGAGTCCGATCATAAACCAGATCGCTCCGGGGGAGAAAGTCGGAAGGTTAAGCTGAATACCATATGCACCGAGAAGAGTAGACCATACCGAACTTTCTCCCAGGAGATGCGAGCCGTAAAGTGTAGAGTAGAGCACGCTTGTTTCGGAAGGCGTAGTCGGAGCAACGAGGAACATATATACGAAGATCAACGGGATGATCAGAATGGGAAGCATCAAGAAATTCAAAGACAAGATCCTTGAAAAATTTCTGAAATAGAATTTCGGCATACTGATCAAATTGGGAACAAAGGGCTTTTCATCTTTTGAAACTCCGGGACCGTCTCTGTTCATATCAAATAATTTGAATTTTCTATCTTTAGACATTTCGCTAACCTTTCGTTGGTTTATTTATCAATAGTCATTGAGGGATTCTGCCTTACAACCTCGTAGGCGAGTATGGATACCGCTGATGCGGTAGAAAGCGAACCGAGAAATTCACGAGCATAGGGAATTCGTATGTTGACGTCTTTCAACGCAGAGAGCTTCGATGAAATGCCGCGTTTTTCACCACCGATTATCAGAAGCAACGGTAACTTCAAATCTGCATCGGAGCACGGAATCGAATCACGGATCTCGGCGCATGCGATTTTGTATCCCGCTTCCTTGTAAGCTGAAGCGATTTCGGCGGTGTCGCCCAGGTACAGTGAAAGCAGTTCAGACGCGCCCGCAGATGCCTTGCAAAGCGTTGAATCTGCCGCGGAGGGTAAATGTCTGGGGAGAATTACGGAATCGCACCCGCAAGCGTAGAGCGTTCTGAGGGAATACCCCAAGCTGTAAGGATCTTCAACGCCCTCGATAATTGCGGAAAATCCGATTTCAGGTATAAGCTGCAGATCAAATTCGCGGTATTCGGATTCGGTAACCTCCGCGAGAATGCCTCCGTGTGTTTTTCCTGAAGCTAAATTAGCAAGTTGCTCGACTTCAACTGCTACAAGATCGAAACCGAGCTCTTCCGCTGCATAGCGCAAAAATTGAAATCTGCCTCGCTCTTTTCTGATCTTGCTTTTTTCAAAATAAACGCGAATTATTTTCCTTCTTGATTTACCCGCCCGCTGAGCGGAGATAAGAGCGGAAATTGATGTAATCCCTTCAAAAATGATCGGGGTGTCCGTATTTTGCATCTTTAAGTCCATTCTTAGAATTATTTTTGATCTTTCGACATATATTATCATAGTAATTCACTCCAGAGGTAAATCTATGATATACATATTGTCAGGCAAGGAGCGCTGCGAGGTCGTTGCCGAATATATGCTTGAAAACAACGCCACGGTAAGAAGTACGGCAAAATTCTTCGGTATAAGCAAAAGCACGGTTCATAAAGACGTATCAAAGACCTTACGGCGAATCAATCCCACGCTGTACCAAAAAATTACAGAGCTGCTCGCGGCAAATAAATCCGAAAGGCATTTACGCGGCGGTGAGGCAACGAAAAAGAAATACGCTTCGCTCAAGCTTTCGAAATTATAGTATTCTTATATTATTATACTACTGAATACGATTAAAATCAAGGATAATTTGTAACTAAATCTTATTAAAATAGTTTGACAAACAATATTTTTATTCGACATTTTATGTCATATTACTTTTTGCAGCATATAATGGTAATGAGCTGCACGAATAGTGCACGGAAACCATTGCATGGAGGTAAATTCAATGTCGGATAGCAGATTCAACAGCGGTTGCAACGCCTCCCCCGTTCGCGACGTTTGCTGTATAGAAACCGATCGTATTTACGATAGCTGCAGAGACAGGGACTGTTATGAAAATTTGAGAGTCAATATAAGTGATTATGGAAAAGATATTATCGCGAGAACCGGAAATATCAGAGCCAAGGATGCATATATCGCGTGGACTTATATCGGTGTAGACCGTGTGAGGTTCAATCGCGGATTTTATTCGGTTAATATCAGATACTATATCAAGATTACGTTTGAGGCTTGTATCGGAAACAACAAACCGCTTGAATTTGAAGGTGTAACAGCGATAGACAAAAAAGTCGTGCTCTTCGGTGGCGAAAAGCACGTAAATATTTTCAAATCAAAGCCCCAGGATCACTGCTCGTGCGGCGGCGAGGTCACCAATTCGGGCCACAGTGATCCGACGGCGGTCGTTGAAGCAACAGACCCGATAATCCTTGACGTGAAGGTTTTCGATAAACTTTCCTTGCCGGCAAATTGTTGCTGTTGCTGCTGTGATCTCCCTGAAAACGTAGTTTGTCAGCTTGAATCACCTTTTACCGATAATGTTAATGACTGTGATCGTTTTCTTACCGTTTCTCTCGGAATGTTTTCGATCATCAGACTTGTCAGACCCGCACAGCTTCTTGTAAACGCAACCGAATATTGCGTACCTGACAAGGAATGCATCGCTCCTCGCGAGGAAAATCCCTGCGCTATATTTAACAGTATGGCATTCCCGAGCAGCGAATTTTGCCCTCAGCTCTCGCCTAACATTTGTAATCACCAGGGAAAGTGCAATTAATAATATCAGGGTTCAGCAATTCTGCTGAACCCTGATGGTTTATTTAGTGACAATAATAGGATCAGATTTTCCCTTGATGTATTCGCCGGTAATTATAACCTTTTGAACGTCATCGCGAGAGGGGAGCTCATACATCAGATTCATCATAGCGTTTTCAAATATTGAACGCAAACCGCGCGCGCCCGTCTTTCTCTCAAGAGCAAGCTCGGCAACAGCCTCTGCAGCACCTTCGTCAAATTCGAGCTCGATTCCGTCAAGATCGAAAAGCTTGACGTACTGACGGGTTAATGCATTCTTCGGCTCTCTGATGATTCGCACGAGTGCATCTCTATCGAGACTTTCAAGTGCTACGATGATAGGAATTCTGCCGATAAGCTCGGGAATGAGTCCATACTTGACGATATCATGAGGAGTTACGTCGGAATAATCCACGCCGTCCTTGTCTGATATCTTTTTCTTAAGCTCGCCTGAAAAACCTATAGTCTGCGTGCCGCGGCGCTTATCAATGATCTTATCAAGACCGTCGAATGCTCCGCCGCAAATAAAGAGGATGTTTTCGGTATTGATCTGGATGAATTCCTGATTGGGATGCTTTCTTCCACCCTGCGGAGGAACGTTAGAAACGGTGCCCTCGAGTATCTTGAGGAGCGCCTGCTGAACGCCTTCGCCCGAAACGTCTCTTGTGATAGAACGGTTTTCACTCTTGCGGGAGATCTTATCAATCTCGTCTATATAGATAATTCCGCGCTCTGCTTTGGAAATATCGAAATCAGCTGCCTGAATAAGTCGAAGAAGAATGTTTTCGACGTCCTCACCTACGTAGCCTGCTTCAGTCAAAGTAGTAGCGTCTGCGATCGCAAACGGTACTTTGAGCGACTTTGCAAGTGTCTGCGCAAGGTAAGTCTTACCTACACCGGTAGAGCCGAGCAAAAGAACGTTGCTCTTTTGAAGCTCAACGGAATCCTCTGAATTATTTTTAGATGATTTCGTAAGAATTCTCTTATAATGGTTATAAACTGCAACGGAAAGAGCTATTTTAGCTTTATCCTGACCTATAACGTATTCGTCAAGTGATTTCTTGATCTCGGCAGGCTTGGGAAGATTATCGAGGGTAAGTTCTTCCTCGGTCTCGGTTTCTTCTTTCATCATCGCAAGACTTTCATCAATGATCTCGCGGCAAGTATCAACGCAGAAATCGCAGATATAAAGTCCAGTGCCCGAAGGGATCAGGAAATTTACCTCAAATTCTTCACGCTGGCAAAAGGAACAACGCGGACGGGAATTGGAATTGTTATTATTAGAAGACATAAATTACAGCCGCCTTTCAAAAATATCAAGCGTGCTTTTCGATAATCTTGTCGATCAGACCGTACTCGAGTGCCTGCTTTGCAGTCATAAAATTATCTCTTTCGGTATCTCGAGCAATTTCCTCGACTGTCTTGCCGGTATTTGCAGCAAGAAGCTCGTTAAGAGTCTGTCTTGTGCGGAGAAGAAGCTCGGTGTGGATCAGAACGTCGGAAACTTGACCCTTGCTACCGCCGAGCGGCTGATGGATCATGATCTCACTGTGGGGAAGAGCGATTCGCTTGCCTTTAGTTCCCGCAGCTAACAAAAACGCACCCATACTTGCAGCCATGCCAAGGCAAATGGTCGATACATCGCATTTAACGAACTGCATAGTGTCATAAATAGCCATACCGGCGGGTACAGAACCGCCGGGGCTATTAATGTAAAATGATATATCTTTATCAGGATCAACGGATTCAAGATAAAGCATTTGTGCGATTACGAGAGATGCGGTAGTATCGTTTACCTCGTCTGACAGGAAAATGATTCTGTCATTGAGAAGTCTGGAAAAAATATCGAAGGAACGTTCGCCGCGGCTGCTCTGTTCTATTACCATAGGAACGAGTGCGCTACGCATAATGTCTCTGTTATTGTTTTCCATAAAAAGATACCTCCGTATGTGTGAAATTTATTCTGCGTCTTCAGCAGACTCTTCAGCTACTTCGGGAGCCTTGTCAAGGTAGGTTACCTTTGCGCTGTTCTTGAGAGCCTCAAGAGCGCGGCGCATGGTAAGGGAACGGGTGATCTCTTCTGCAGGAAGTGCGCTCTTAGCGTACTCAAGCTCAACCTGATAATCAACAGTAATCTGCTGATACTCATTCTCGATATCTTCCTCGGAAATTTCGATCTTTTCAAGCTCTGCGATCTTCTCGAGAGCAAGCTCGGTCTTTACACGGATAAGAGCTGAGGGACGAACCTGCTCCTTGTAACCGTCAAGATCCATACCGAAATACTGGAGATAGGTCTTGAAATCAAGTCCCTGCATCTGCATTCTGGACTCACCGTCGCGAACCATAGCCTCAACCTCACGGTCAACCATAGCATCGGGAATAACTGCGCTAACCTTTTCTGCGATAGCATTCTGGAGCTTCTCCTCAACCTCGCGGTCAGCGTTGGTCTGATGACGCTTTTCTATTTTAGCCGCAACGTCGGCTCTGTATTCAGCAAAAGTGTCAAAGCTGGATACTTCTACTGCGAAATCATCGTCAAGCTCGGGAAGCTCCTCGAAAATGATGGAGTTGAGCTTTACCTTGAATACAGCTTCCTTACCTGCGAGCCCTCCAGCGTGGTACTCGGTGGGGAAGGTAACGTTAACGTCGAACTCTTCGCCTGCGTTGTGGCCTACAACACCCTCTTCAAAACCGGGGATGAACTGGCCGGAGCCGAGAGTGAGCTTGTGGCCGCTGTCCTTGCCGCCGTCAAAAGCAACACCGTCTACGAAGCCTTCGTAGTCGATAACTGCGATATCGCCCATTGCAGCCGCGCGATCGGTAACCTCGGTTTCGCGTGCGTTTCTGCGTCTTACGGTCTCGATTTCACCGTCGATTTCTTCATCGGTAACGGGAGCGAGAACTGCCTCAACCTCGATACCCTTGTAATCCTCAAGCTCGATCTCGGGCTTTACGGACATAGTAGCGGTCATAACAACTTCATCCTCGAAGGATACGATGTCAAACTCAGGGCTGGATACGATGGTCTTGCCCGCTGCGTTGATGATCTCATCCCAGTTTGCGTTGATAAGCTCGTTGATGGCATCCTCAAGGAAGATACCGGTTCCGTACATCTTTTCGATTACAGAGCGGGGAGCCTTGCCGCGTCTGAATCCGGGAACGTTGAAGGAGTTAGCCTTCTTGCGAAAAACCTTTGCCTTTTCAGCTTCGATTGCAGCTGCGTCGAAGGAAAACTCGACGATAGCCTGGGATTTTTCGTTGATTTCTGTTTTTCTGATGGTCATTTTATTATTCCTTTCGAAATGAATACATTCTTATATATTTTACTCTTTTTTCAGTATATGTCAATAGATTTAATAAAAATATCAAATTAATCCAAAAAATATTTACATTTTTATCGGATCAAAATGTGATTTTACGCGGGCAAAAGCCTAAATAGTCGGCGGATATCATTTCAAACCTGATGCCTTCATATTCAAATGCGGCATCCGAAGTATACACTCCATGGATGTGCCCGTAATAGCAATGCTCAACACGGTGTTCCTTCATAAGCGATATAATATCCGTACTTACTGAAGAATTCCATACGGGAGGGAAGTGCAGAAATACAAGCTTTGGTAAATCCGAATGCTCAGCGGGGACCGACTCAAGACTCAGCTTCAATCGAGCGGTTTCTCTATCAACGATCTTTAGCCAATCCACCTCACCGACGGTCTTTTGATTCGATTCATCTGAAAACCATCCTCTTGAACCGCAGATTGCGCAATTTTCAATAACGTACGAATTATTGTATAGAATTTTCAGCGTTTCGAACTTGTTTTGTTCGAAGAACTTGTTCATTTTAGATGCCGTAGCCCACCAAAAATCATGGTTTCCTTTTCCGATAATTTTGGTGCCCGGGAGTGAGTTCAAAAGCTTGAAATCCTCAATGGCATCTTCAAGCGTCATCGCCCAGGAAATATCTCCGGGGATAACCACGGTATCATTCTCGTTTACGATGGCAGTCCAATTCTTTATCAGCTTATCAACGCCCCCGATCCAGCGGCTTCCGAATATTTCCATTGATTTATTGTTGCCTTCTTTGCCGGGCAAATGAAGATCAGCTATTGTATAAACTGACATACGGAACCTCCGTTGAATAGTGAATAAAAGTTTTGAACCCGACAAATAATAATATCAAGTCCAGGGAAAGGAGAAATAAGATGAACGAAATGAACAAGAACGGCAATTGCTGCAAGCCGGAGGAGAAGCACATCAAGGGAATAGTGTGTGACGTTAAGAACTGCGAATATCACGATTGCGATACCTACTGTACCGCAAAGCAGATACTCGTTGGTCCTTCGAGTGCCGCCAACAGCGGAGAGACTGCTTGCACCACATTCAAGCCTCGCTACGACTAATTTCTTAGGGTTGCCATTTGGCAACCCTATCTTATTATTATATTTTAATCGTTGAGATGCTCAAACATATCCGCAGCCATTTCATCCGGCTCGCATACTCTGTCGAATCTCACATTTCTCTTGTCAAGTCCTGCAAGAGGAGTGGAAATAGGAAGGGAAGTGAGGTCAGAAAGTGCGGAAAGAGCCTCGTAGCCCTCGGGGGGCATACATTTTGTCAGCGCTTTGTATACGCTTGCCGCAAACTTGAACGGGCTTGCGGTAGAAAGCAGAACGATCTCATTATTAGATTCATTCTGCTCGGAGTATCTGTCAGCGCAGTACATACCTACTGCGGTGTGAGGATCGCAAAGGTAACTATAATTATCGTAGATATTCGCGATAGTTTCGTTGGTTGCATTCTCGTCCGCATAGTATCCGCAGAAATCATTATTGATCTCGGCAAGAATATCGCTGTCGATCGAGTAAGCGCCTGTATCAGCCAGGGACTTCATACAGTTGACAACCGTTCCGCTACCGGCAACGAAATAAATGAGTCTTTCGAGGTTGCTGGAAATCAGAATATCCATTGAGGGAGAAATGGTGGTATGGAACTTTCTGTTTCGATCGTAAACGCCGGTATTCATAAAATCGGTAAGAATATTGTTAGCGTTGGATGCGCAGATCAGCTTGCCGACGGGAAGTCCCATTTTTTTAGCAATATAGCCTGCGAGAATATTTCCGAAGTTTCCGGTGGGTACGCAGAAATCGATCTTATCACCGTATTTAATTCTTCCGCGTTTGATCAGTTCGCAGTAAGCCGAGAAATAATATACGATCTGCGGAGCAAGTCTTCCCCAGTTTATCGAGTTTGCGCTTGAAAGCATAAATCCGCGATTGTTAAGCTCTTCGGCAATATCGGGATCAGAGAAAATCTTTTTAACGCCCGTCTGTGCATCGTCAAAATTTCCCTTGATTGCGCATACATCTACGTTGTTGCCGAGCTGAGTAGCCATCTGAAGCTTCTGAACCTTGCTTACGCCGTCAACGGGATAGAACACCTTGATCTTAATACCGTCAACATCTCTGTATCCCTCAAGAGCAGCCTTGCCGGTGTCGCCGGAGGTTGCAACGAGAATAAGCACGGTTCTCGTTTCTCCGAGCTTACGAAGCGAAGCGGTAAGGAGGCGGGGCATAATAGACAGCGCAAAATCCTTGAACGCGGCGGTAGGACCATGCCAAAGCTCGAGAACGGATACTTTAGAAGTCACCTCACTGAGAGGGGCTACCGCCTCGGGGAATACGTTATTTATGTATGCGGACTTCGCGTATTCAAGAAGCTCTTCCTTGGTAAAATCGTCTAAAAACAGCGAAAGGATCTCTGCCGCCATTTCGGGATACGATTTATCAAGAAGCGAATTAACGTAAGCCTCGTCGATCTGCGGAATGTATTCGGGCACGTAGAGTCCGCCATCGGGAGCAAGTCCCTGCTTTATTGCATACGCTGCTGAAACGTAAGAATCTCCTTTGGTATCTCTTGTACTTATAAATCTCATTTGAAACCTCTTTATCTTCGCGCGCCGAAGGCTCGCGGAATATGATTGATTTTGTTAATTGTTAATCCCTCATTTGTCTTATTTACATACACTTCGATCACGTCGAAACGAGGCAAACGACGGTGATAATTTTCTTTAAGATACGCCTTGGCGGCTTTAATAATTACCGCCTGCTTTTCTTTTGTTACGGCGGAAGCGGGAGAGCCGTAAATCGAATGTCCCGAATAGAAAGTTCTTGTTTTGACTTCGACGAAAACGATATATCTCATATCGCGAACGATTATATCTATTTCGTGTGAGTCACAAATAACATTTCTCGCAATGATTTCATATCCGAGCTTCGTTAAATAATCGACCGCCGCATTTTCTCCGAATAAACCAACCTCTCCGAGTTTATTCTTGTTTATAGTTTTCATATTGTCTTTTTATCAAGAAAACGGATAAACTGTTTTCTGTGTATCGGAGCGGGACCGTATTTCTTTAGCGCTTCGATGTGAACCTTGGTGCCATATCCCTTGTGGTTTTTAATTCCGTATTCGGGATAAAGCGCGTCGAGCTCATCGCATAACAAATCTCGGGTAACTTTTGCAAGAATCGATGCCGCTGCAATAGAAGAGGAAACCGCATCGCCCTTAATAACCGATTCGCCTGGGACATCAAAATCTCTGAAAATATTACCGTCTACTAAAAGGTAATCGGGTTTTACTTCCAATCCCTCAACAGCACGCCTCATTGCAAGGAGTGTTGCCTCAAGAATATTGATTCTGTCAATCTCCTCAACGTCGCCGTAGCCAATTGAATACGCAATAGCTTTTTCTTTGATAAGCTCGAAGAGCTCCATACGAACCTTGGGCGACAGCTTCTTTGAATCATTGAGCTTCGGAATATCCACGTCGATCGGCAAAATACATGCAGCAGCAACGACGGGGCCGCATAAAGGACCTCTTCCGGCTTCATCTATACCGCATACGTATTTATACCCGGATTCTAACTTCTGCTTTTCAATACCGAAATCAGGCATCAGTGCACTCCTTCATTATCCTTCGGGCAAATATCCAAAGTGATTCTACCTATCTTTGCAGCTCTGAATTCATCAAGCATAACCGCCGCGGCGCGATCGTAATTGATCTCTCCGCCTCTGAGAAGGAAACCTCGGTTTTTGCCTATGATATCAAAAATATCACCGACCATAACGTCCTCGGCAATTTGATCTTCAGTAAGCTTGTACCTTGCGCAAAGAAGATCGGGGTGCGATGCGCGGAGTCTGTTAACAAGAATTGCCGCAAGCTCGATCGTATCAATAACGTCGTCCTTTACAGCACCTGTCAATGCAAGATTTTCGCCGACTCTTACATCATCGAATTTAGGCCAAAGCACACCGGGCATATCCAAAAGATCAAGATTGTACTTCGTTTGGACCCACTGTTTATCGCGCGTAACACCGGGGCGGTCTTCGACTTTCGCTTTTTTGCTTCCTGCAAGTCTATTGATAAAGGAAGACTTGCCTACGTTCGGTATTCCAAGAACCATAACTCTGATGTGCCTGCCGTGCATTCCTTTGCTTTCGTAAGCCGCAAGCTTCTCGGCACACATTTTTTTCAGCGTAGGATATATATCGTTAAATCCCGTACCGTCTGCGCAATCGGTAAGAATACAAGATGTTTTTTCGGTTGAAAAATACGAAACCCACTTTTTCGATTCTACCGGATCCGCAAGGGAAGCCTTGTTTAATAATATCAGACGCGGTTTATTTTGAGTAAGCTTTTCAATTTCGGGGTTTTTTGAGCTGATCGGTATACGAGCATCGCGCATCTCGATAACAGCATCTACGTTTTTTAAGTTTTCGGAAATCATACGGCGCGTTTTCGCCATATGTCCCGGGAACCACTGAATTACTTGTGATGGCATTTTGATTTTCCGTTTCTTTGTTAGTTAACTGTTCCAAATTTGTCCAAGGGCAAAACTCTGCAAACAACCTTGCCGAGTACTCTTCGTACGTCTACGAATCCTATAGAATCCGAGCGGCTATCAAGGGAATTTCCTCTGTTGTCGCCCATAACGAAGATGCATCCCTCGGGCACTTGTACGGGATAATTCGTATAATGATAGTAACCGACGCCCTTGAAATAATTCGCGTAATCTTCATCAAGTACGCGCGGATTTTCTTTATTGGAATCATAGATCGTAACGATCAGCTTATTATTGCTTGCTTCGATGTCGATCCATTCTCCCTCCGTAGCGATAACTCTCTTAACCACCGGTTCATTGAGATCGCCGGTTTGGTGAAATACTATAATGTCTCCTCGCTCGGGGGTATACAAAACATCAGAAACTAAAAGCACTTCGGTGTCATATAGAGTGTTTAACATCGAGTCACCGGAAACTCTGCATATTCTTGTACAGAAGGTGAAAATAATTAAAACGCAGCAGGCGGCTATTATAAATTGCTCAAAATATTCAAACAGTTCTCCCAAGAAAGAACCTTTTTCTTTTTGTGTAGGCACTACTTCTACTATTTCTTTTTCGTTATTCATAATATTATACCATTCGAATTATTTGCAAACATCAATGAAATACTGCATAAGCTCCCAACCGTCAGCGATATATTTACCGTCAGCGCAGGAGAATTCATTGTAGTTTTCGATTCCGTTATTGCTGTTCTTGGACGAATAAATAATATACGGTACGGGTTCGGGAGAATGAGTTCTGATACGAACGGGAGTAGGATGATCGGGAAGGATCATGATTCCGAAATCTTCTCCGCAGTTTTTGAGATATTCAAAAATCGGAGAAAGTGCGTATTTATCAATATACTCAATGGATTTTGTCTTAACGTCAGGCTCGCCTCTGTGACCGTGCTCATCGGGACCTTCAAAATGAAGGTATACCAGATCGCTACCCGCCTTGAATGCTTCAATAGCAGCATTCGCTTTGCCTTCGTAATTAGTGTTGACGGTACCCGTTGCTCCGTCAACGTCAATAGATTCCATTCCTGCGCAGATACCGATGCCCTTTATAAGGTCAACTGCAGATATTACGGTACCGCGAAGACCGAATTTATCATTGAAAGAGGGAAGAGAAAGAGGCTTTCCGGGGCTCCAAAGCCACAGAGAGTTGGCAGGGAGACGTCCTTTTTTCTTTCGCTCAATGTTGAGAGGATGGTTCTCAAGAATTTCACAGGATTTACGCATGAACTCAAGAAATTCTTTGCCATAAACTTCATCGGGAAGATATTCGCCGATGCGCTTTCCGATTATATCGTGAGGACGCGCAAAATCATACTTATCGTCAACGTTCTTCCATATTAAGCAATGTCTGTAAGCCACTCCAACGTAGAGGCGTCTGATATCATCAGCAAGCTGCTCGTTTACGGCATCAATCAGAATAGCAGCCTCTTCGGTGGTTATCTCGTCGGCAGCATTGTCAAGCATAATTCGATCCTCGTAGCGATCAGCTTCAGAAAGCGAGACGGTATTAGCTCTGATCGCAACATCTCCGTCATTAAGCTTCAAGCCCATGCTGACAGCTTCAAGTGGGGAGCGACCTCTGGAGTATACCTTGGGATCAAAGGAGAGAATAGCCATGTTAGCAGTATCAGATTCGGGAACCATACCCTCGGGAACATTCTGTACAAGACCGTAAAAGGATTTGATTGCCAAAGAATCCATTACTGACTTGTCAGCCGCTTCCATAGGTGTTCTATTATTAAGAGATTCGACACGCTCGTCAGCCATGCCGTCCGGAATTAATACAAGATATTTCATAGTAGATTACTCGTTTCATAAAAATATTCATATTATTATATCATAAAATCGCCGCTTTTGCAATAATAAAGTGAAAAAAGTTAAAGTCGCAAGCGCTTTTTCATCATTTTTTTACTAAAAATTTAATCAAATGCATTAGAATTTTTTCAATAATTATGTTAAGATTATTAAAAATGATAACTTAAGGTGTAATTATGAATAGTCAAAAACCACTTGTCAACAATAAAATGCCGTCCGCGAAAAACCAAAAGCGGAACTCTAACAGGAAATCTAAAAGCATTATCATAGTATTTCTGATCTTCATAATCGGTACGACCGTTATGTGCGCGGCACTACTTGCAGCCATGTCCGCCAAAGACAAAAATCAACCCCAAAAGGGAACAACATACTTGTTCTATGAAGCTGATTATGATAAAAATATCCTCAAAGATGAGAATTATCTCGAGCTTGATAGAACAATTAAATTCGAGAATCCCGACAATGGAATCACTTGCGCAATAGTTAACGGTAATATGGATGATGTACCTACTATTATGCACGATTCTGTGGGCTTGATATGCAACTTCGTGGAATATGCAATACTCGGTGAATCTGAAATGCTGAACCAATTATTCAGCCAAGAATACATAGATGCAGGCGGTAAAACCAAAATAGATTTTACCATGCAACAGTTATACAATATTAAAATCACGTACGTAACCTCTTCAAGCGAAGTTATAGATGGATTTACTGTTGAAAGCTATGATTATTGGCTCGAATATATGATCCGCCAGAATAACGGTACATTCCGCAATGACATGGAAAGCGACTGCATTAAAAAAGAATATGTAAGAGTCACCGATAGAAACGGCATTTTGGGAATAGACGTGCTCGCGCCTTATAACACCGCAGCCAAAGAATCCTCCGGATCTTTCGAAAACAGAATAGTGATAGCATTCGTTGCTTCCGCGACAATAGTAGGAATGGCATGTTTTGCAGGCTCACTCATAATAAAGAAAAAACATTAATTATGAATAAAATATTAACTCCGCTGATAATTCAGCGGAGTTAATATGTATCAGTTCATATAAGCAACGGCTTTGTCGAGCCACTTATCGAGCGCATCCTTTTCCTCAGGCTTCAGATTAGCAAGGAAAGGAAGTCCGCCCTTGATATAGAAAATCTCGGGGAAAACGTTAGTGCCTGCGGCTGCAAGGATGTCCTTAACAGCGTTTGCGCCTTTTTCGTTACCGTCAACGATAAGTGCTACGTAAGCAGCCTTGGTCTTGTCAAGCTGCTGGCAGAAAAGTCTGACCTTATTTTCGGGCTCATCCTTAACGGAGATACCGATGAAGACGAATCTTTCCTTATCGCAGTTGTAAGCGGGCGGAATTACGTCAACAGCGTTGTTATTAGTAAGCTCGAATTTTTTCTTTACCATATCACCAATCGTGACGAATTTCTTTTTGCCGGAAGCATAAAGATAACGCATTTTAATTGCCATAGTAAAACGACCTCCAAAAATAGTGTTGTAATAATTATATCATTAAAAAAGCAAAATGTCAAAACTATTTTATAAAAAAATAAATTTTGTAGGAATACACAGTTTTGACGCGATATTTTGTACAAATCATACAAATGAAATTTAGCGGCTTTATAATTAATATGGCCTTCGAATTCGATCACCCTCCTCCCTCTATTTCGCAAAACTTGCATTTTGCGAAGTAATCGCAAGAAACACCTCTACTGCTCTTTAGTGTAAATTATAACACGATCAAGTAAAAGCATTGTATATTTATTACTTTAATTTTCCGTCCGTTGATAAAATCCTACATTTTTCACTTGATTTTTTTGAAAAAATGTAGTATAATATTTTGCAGTAAACTTTAAGGAGGTATCCGACGTGGCAAAAGAACGCGGCACAAAGCAAATAGCAGCTAACCGTAAGGCTTATCACGATTATTTCGTAGATCAAAAATACGAAGCCGGGATTTCCCTTGTCGGAACCGAGGTAAAAAGCCTCAGAGCCGGTCAGGTTAACCTTAAGGATTCATACTGCACTATCAAAGACGGCGAAATATTCGTCAACGGTGTTCACATTAGTCCTTATGAAAAAGGAAATATATTTAATACCGATCCGCGAAGAGTTCGCAAGCTTTTGATGCACAAGCGTGAGATACTGAAGCTGTTTTCTCTCGTTTCGCAAAAAGGCTATACCTTGATCCCTCTGTCGCTCTATTTCAAGGATTCGAAGGTCAAGGTTGAAATCGGTCTGTGCCGAGGCAAAAAGCTTTACGATAAACGTGATGCCGAGGCTGAAAAACAAGCCAACAGAGACAGCGAACGGATACGCAAGACCAACTATGATTATTGATCTGCACTTCCCCGCGCAGATTGCCGATTAATATATATGGGGGCGTAAAGGTTTCGACGGGGGTTATGAGATACGGCAAGCGAGTAGAGCTGAGCAACTCTTAAACGGCTCAACTTAAACATTAAACGCTAACAATAACGTAGCACTTGCTGCCTAAACGGCAGTGACGCGGCTCTGAGGAGCCGCCCGTTCCGCCCGAGAGTATCGCGACTCGGGATGCGAGCGTCATGTAGCGATGAACGTGAATCGCCATTTAGCCTTTGAAACGATCACGCATAAAAAGGATACTTGATTACGCAGAGCGCCGATTCTCGGCGTATGATGGGAATGCAAATAACCGGATACACTCGTAGAAAACCGTAAGGATTGATTTTCGGACAGGGGTTCGATTCCCCTCGCCTCCACCAAAAGCAGCCACACCGACAGCGGTGTGGCTGCTTTTTGCTTTTCTAAGAAAAGTTTTATTTATTTTTGAAAAAACTCTTGACAAGTAACCGTGTTAGTGATATAATACAGTAAACCGTATTACGCGCATAATACGGTTAAGCTATGAAAGGAACAGCAAGATATGATTTCCTTTGATTCATTTATCGCACAGGAAGGTATACCGATCTATCTACAAATTGTAAAGCACATCAAAAGCGGTATAGTTGCGGGCAATATTCTGAATGGCGACGAGGTTCCTTCGAGAAGAGTTCTCTCGGCTCTGTTGGGGGTAAATCCAAACACCATTCAGAAGGCTTACAAAATGCTTGAGGACGAGGGGCTGATGGAATCCCGCTCGGGTGCTAAAAGTTTTATGATTTTTGGTGATGAAGCCGTAGCTTCCGTGCGAAAGCAATTGATAGAAAGCGATGCCACCGCAATTATTACTTCTTTAAAGCAAATGGGGCTAAACAAAGACGAAGCCCTTGCTTTGATCGAAACTTATTGGGAATGAGGTGATTTTTATGAAAAAGCATTTATCTGTATTCGGCCTGTTCGCAAGGAGCTCTCTTCATAGAGTACTTTTGATCCTTTTCGCTATGTGTGCTATCGAAATTATATTTTTTCATATTGAATTGAAAAACACGCTCGAGATATACGAAGCTGTCGGTTCGGAGATATCTTCGCTTGAAAGAATCTTCGCAAGAGCTGCAACTAACGTATATTTCCGAATTGGCCTGATTTCTATAACTTTTCTACTCTGCCTGCCGGGCTGTCAATTCAAATCAAGAACCGGATACACACTGTGCAGGCTGAGCATAAGCGAACGCGCAACGTTCTTCAATCAAGCACTCTACAACATTTTAGTCTATTTTATGCTATTTGCTGTTCAGCTTGTTGTAGCGTTTGTGCTTTCACAATACTACATTTCTATGGTTCCGTCCGATTGTATCAGCAATCAAACGGTTGTGCTTGCATTTTACAGAAACGAATTTCTGCACAGCATACTTCCGCTTGAAGATATCGGATTGTGGATAAGAAATGCTTTGCTTATACTCTCTTTAGGTTTCGCAACTGCCGAGTTCCCTTACACTCAGAGGAGACATAAATTTTCACCTACCGCAATCGCTCTTTTGCCGTATACGGTGGTTTATTTCGATCAAAGCATCGGTAATCTGTTCCATGTCATCACGACATCTATAATTGCGTTGATGATAGCCGGCGAAGTTACGTACGTACTTAAAAGAAAAGACGAGGAGGATGCAACGGATGAGCAAGCTGATTGAATCTTTTAAACGCAATTCCCCGCCGGGCTTGAGTCTTAAGCAAGAATATGCCGTATTCGTGATCGGTAACATCGTGTCTGCGGTTGTAAGCATTTTTGCCTTTCTTTTGAATTATATCAGATGCAGGGCTGAGCTCTTCGAATACGTCGGCGACAAACGACTTATCATCGTCGGTGCGATCATACCACCGTTTTATAATCTGATCGATATATATTTTAGCGGATTTATTTTTGTAGCTCTTGTTCTGCTCAGCTATGTAATATATCACTATTCCTATTACAGGCAAGGAAGCATGAGCGTTTATTTAATGAGGCGACTTCCGAACAAAATCGAGATGCATAAGCGCGCTTGGACAGTTCCGCTTCTGGCGAGCATAGGCACAATCGCCATAGCTATCGCAGTAATTCTCTTTTGTTATATCATCTATTTCCTTGCGACACCCAAGGCGTGTCTTCCCTATAATATATGGAGGTGAAAACTATGCTTGAAATTAAAAGCTTAACCAAATATTACGGCACAAAGTGTGCATTGAAGGATGTAAATCTGACTTTTGAAAGAGGCGAGATCGTTGGTCTTTTCGGTGAAAACGGAGCGGGAAAAACCACTCTTATGAAATCAGTGCTCGGTTTTATAAGCTATCACGGTGAGGTTACTCTTGACGGTGACACGATCGGTACCAAAAATATAACCAAGATATCCTTTGCGACAGGAGAGCATTCCTTCTTTCCCAATTTGTCTCCTGCGGCACACAGGGACTTTTACAGAGAGCACTTCCCTTCCTTCTCAGATAAGCGCTTCAAGGGGCTGATGGAATTTTTTGAATTACCAATGCACAAAGCTCTTAAGCATTTCTCAATGGGACAAAAGAATCAGTTCGAGGTCATCCTCGCACTTTGTCAGGGTGCAGATTACATTTTGATGGACGAACCCTTTGCAGGTAACGACGTATTCAATCGAGAGGATTTCTACAAGGTCCTTCTCGGAATTCTTGAACCGAACGAAACCGTTATCCTTTCAACTCATTTAATCGAGGAGGTATCGGATTTTATTGGACGCGCGGTACTTATCAGGCGCGGCGAGGTTATAGGCGACGTTACTGCGTCAGAGCTCGAGGAAAGCGGAAAGACTCTTATGGGATATATCAAAGAAAGATATAATTACCGCCCCGACCGCGTAAGCCGAGCACTTGACGGTATATCCGGGGAGGATAACAAATGAAGAAGATAATTGCTTTTGTTCTCTTGCTGACAATTCTGTCTGCATCGTTATTCATTGTTATAACGTACTCGGTTAGCCAAGAAAAGGCAAACGTTATAATTGAAGAAAATATAATTTACGGCGACAAAAAGTACGCAGAGGGAGTTAAGGTTCTCGCTCGAGCGGATTATGACGACCACCTGTTTTGGGATACATTCTATACGATTTTGGAAAATCCAAAGACTTCAACTGAATATTCCTTCTATTATTCCGAACACTACGAAACGCCCGAGATAAAGAAAACGGGAATAACGCTTGATGCGTATCTCAAATACGGATTTGAATTATCGAAGCCCGCTGAGGAATCCAAGGGATTGCAAAAAGCATACCGCGAGCTATACGATTCTATCCCGCCGGGTGGAACCGGTTCAAAGGTTATCAGGCTTCAGGATTATTATGATTATTATCCCGTCAGAGTAAATATCGACCTCCCGGGAGTTCTGTGGTCGGGAAATGACTATGAAACGCTTTATTCCAAAAACGCACGAGAAGTTTGGAATAGATTCAATGATTATTTCAAAATCCCTGTTCCCGAAGACCTTCCCGCTTTCGAGATCTCTATCGCCAAAGGGAACAATAGCGTCAGCATCGGCGGAATGGCATTGTCGTTCTACTTTAATGCAATTAATGCATATTCAGACGATACGGTATATTTTGCTTTCCGAAATAAATACACAGCAGAAGAGGAAGGCGAAGAGCTTTACGTTAACACAGACTTGATCCCGGGTGGATACGGTATTTATTCAATTAATTACAAAAGCGTTCAGAATTCAAGCGACATCAAAGGAAACAAATCACACTACGGCGCAGACTATGAGACGGGTATTGATCCAAACTCGCTTACAACAATATATCCTCTTGAGCAGCACCAGGAAGTAATCTACATGGTTTTAAGTCAAGATCATAGCAAGCTTATGGTATTCACCTTAGAGGACGCTTCAACTTACCTTACCGTAATTGACTTAAATACGATGACTCAGTTACAAAAAATCCTCATAGGTGAATTTGAAGAGTATTCGTTTTATGAATTTGAGAAATTTATCGCAATACGAGATTTAGACAACATAGCAGTTATCGAAAAAACAGATTCCGGTTTGTGCAATCTTGCATTTTCGGTTACTCGCAATCTGCAATTCGATCGTAACGTTAGATTTACGGGTTATGCAACAACTATGGCATTTGACGGAGAGAGACTTGCAATCGTTGAAAAACTTACCGATGAAAATCATAACAGCAATGGCTTGTGCGGCTTTGAGCTTGCTATTTATACCGCCTCGGGACTAATGTTTTACGGCGAATATAACAGCAGCTTATCCTCCGCGGCTGATTCATATGATTACTCAATAAGATGCGATCTGAACAGTTATTACGTAGCGTTTGAATAACATTCCCCTCAACATCATCTATTTGAGCTGAAACAAAGCCTATCTCGAGTGCGAGATAGGCTTTGTTTTTTTAAAAAGAAGAAGTAAAGCGAGCTCTTTATACGTAATTATATATGGTTCATAAAAATTAAAGTTTATTTAGAGCTATTGCGTAAATATTGAATTAAATTAATTTCATTATTTAATGTATGGTACAAATGGGCTTCTGAAATAGCGTCAATTAAATCTTGAAAGCAATCACGATCACAAGACTCCCGGTAGAATATTATTACCAACACCTTGTCACAAACAAATGAAGCATATACTCTGTTTTCACCAAGCTTTTGAATTACCGCACTATTAATTAAATCGTGGTCGCCAACCTCAGCAAGCTTTATAGCCACAGTGTTCTCAGAAATTAATTCAAAATCGTTATTAGCAGGAAAAATATATTTTCTGAAATCATTTCTACCGCAATAATCTTCATACTCCTCTTTACCGTAATAGAAAATTCCATCTTTAATCACAACACCCTTTTCAACCAACTCACTCATTGAGCGCCATACAGATGTATGAACCTGACGGTGCGAATAAGTACCGGGCTCAAGATTAAGCTTTTCGCATTTTAATTTTGCAACCGCATACTCGTAATGAACCAATTTCGGACGTCTATGTTCATTATAAACAGAGGCAAGCACCTCTACAATCAAATCTTCAGTGATAAGAGAATCGCGTTTCATAAATTTCACCCTCTATTTTTGAGTTGGACATAGATATTATAAAACAAAAAATATAAAAAGTCAACCCTTTTAAGCAAAATAGGAGGAATTTCAGATTTCAATCGTGGTTCATTAAATACATTCGATGGTTCTTTGCATCAATATTGACTAAATGTGCTTAGCTTGTTGTTAAACTGCAAGTGGTATACGTGGAGAATGCATAAATATTCAAAGCGATGCAAGTTGAAAATATTTTCTTGCAAAACACGTTTTGAGTATTGATTTATTGCCAAGAATGTGGTAAAATATATACATTATATTTTATAGGTGTGAACAATGGAGTATGTCTTCTATTCATTAATATGTCTTTTGGCTACATCGCTCGGAGCAATATCCGGCATTGGCGGTGGCGTAATTATAAAACCCGTCTTTGACGCGACCGTTGATTTGTCGGTTTCGCAGATAAGTTTTCTCTCGGGTTGCAGCGTTCTTGCAATGAGCATCGTTTCTCTTCTCTCCTCAAAAAGCGGTGAAGCTAAAATAGATAAAAAAAGAACCACTCCACTTGCAATCGGATCTGCCGTCGGTGGAGTTGCAGGCAAGCTCGTTTTTGACGTTATCAAAAGAATGGCGGAAAGCGACGGAATAGTAGGAACCGCGCAAAGCGTCATTATGATTCTTCTTACCTTCGGCGTGCTCCTATACGTACTTAATAAGAAACATATAGTTACTAAAAACGTTAAGTCAACACTCGTTTGCCTCTCGATCGGTCTCATTCTGGGCGTCCTTTCTTCCTTCCTCGGAATCGGAGGAGGACCGATAAATCTCGCCGTTTTGTATTTCTTCTTCTCGATGAATACAAAAACCGCCGCTCTCAATTCGCTTTATATGATATTTTTTGCACAGACAGCAAGCTTGATATTCTCTTTAACAACTTCATCCGTTCCAGAGACAGATATTTTAGCCCTCGCAATTATGATCGTTTCCGGCGTTGTCGGAGGATTTGTTGGCAGAAAAATCAATAAAAAGCTGTCATCGAAGGCTGTTGACACACTCTTTTGCTTTATGCTGGTCACTATAGTCGGCATCAGCATATATAATCTTTTCAAATACATTTCTATTATTTAAGGTAATTGTCATGAGAATAGTTGTAAAAATCGGAACCTCCACCCTTACTCATAAATCAGGAGAGCTTAATATTCGCAGAACCGAAGAAATATGCCGCATTTTGAGCGACATTAAAAATTCAGGTGAAGAAATTATAATCGTAACAAGCGGAGCTATCGGTATGGGCACAGCAAAGCTTTCTCTCCCCTCCAAGCCCCAAGACATAGCCACAAAGCAAGCCGCGGCCTCCGTTGGACAGTGTGAGCTCATGTACAGATACGATAAGTTATTTGCGGAATATCATCATACAGTCGCACAAATACTCCTGACCGGTGACGATTTCCAGCATACCGACCGTCATCAAAACTTCATCAATACCATAAGCAAGCTTCTCGAGCTGAAGGCTATTCCGATAATCAATGAAAACGATACTATTGCTACGCAAGAGATCAAGGTAGGAGATAACGATACGTTGTCCGCTCTCGTAAGCGTAAGCGTTTCTGCAGATCTGCTCATCCTTTTATCTGACATTGACGGTCTATATACCGCAGATCCTCACAAAGATCCTGATGCAAAGCTTATTAATGAGGTTCGCGAAATCAATTCGGATATTTTGTCACTTGCGGGCGACTCCGCATCTACGCTCGGCACAGGTGGTATGAAAACCAAGCTTTCAGCGGCAGAGATATGTATGAACGGCGGATGCGATATGATAATCGCTAACGGTTCGGAGCCGAAGATCCTATACGATATAATCGACGGTCACAATGCCGTCTGCACTCGCTTTTATTCGAACAAAGGAGCATAAAATGGCAACAACACTTGACATATTAAAACGCGCAAAGGAAGCGTCAATAGCGACAGCGCTTTTATCTACCGAAACAAAGAATCTCGCCCTTAGCGCTATGGCTGATGCTCTTGAATCTGCTACAAACGCTATCTTATCTGCAAACGCATCCGACGTAGAAGCTGCCAAAGGCACGCTTTCTGACGTAATGATAGATCGTTTGATACTGACAGAATCCAGAATAAAAGGTATGGCAAAAGGAATCCGGGACGTTATCTCCCTTCCCGATCCTGTGGGCAATATACTTTCGCAAAATCTGCTCCCCAACGGCTTGTCAATAGAAAAAGTAAGCGTTCCTCTTGGAGTCATCGGAATTATTTATGAGAGCAGACCTAACGTAACCTCCGACGCAGCTGCTCTTTGCTTTAAAAGCGGAAACGCTTGTGTGCTGAAATGCGGCAAGGAGGCTCATAAAACCTCCACAGCCATCATTAGTGCATTACGAAATGCAATAGAACCCTTCTGTAATCCCGATTGCATTAATATTTTAGAGGACAACAGCCGCGCCGCAGCAACAGAATTAATGACTGCGGTAGATTACGTCGATGCCCTTATTCCTCGCGGAGGCGCGGGACTTATTCGCTCTTGCGTTGAAAACGCAAAGGTTCCTTGTATCAAGACAGGTACAGGCATTTGCCACATTTTCGTTGACAAGGATGCCGACATCAATAAAGCTCTTGCTATCATCGAAAACGCAAAGACGCAACGCCCGTCGGTTTGTAATGCCGCTGAAGTTTGTTTGGTGCATAAAGATATAGCGGAAGAATTTCTACCCAAGCTCAAAAATTTACTTTGCGACGACAGAATCAATCGCGGTCTCAATCCGGTTGAGCTTCGCATAGATACGCCTGCATCTAAGATAATTGATGGAATTCCTGCTTCGGACGAAGATTTTGACACAGAGTTCCTTGATTACATTCTTGCAGTAAAGGTCGTTGAGTCGCTTTCGGACGCGATCAAGCATATCAGCAAGCATTCAACCCAGCACAGCGAAGCAATCGTTACCGAAGATGCTGATTCTGCCGAAAGATTCTTGAATGAGATCGACAGCACATCGGTTTATTGGAACGCCTCGACGCGATTCACCGACGGCGGTGAATTCGGACTCGGTTGCGAGATCGGAATATCCACTCAAAAGCTTCACGCAAGAGGCCCTATGGGACTTTGCGAGCTCACCTCATATAAATACAAGATACGTGGAAACGGTCAGATCAGATAAGGAGTACATGATGCAATATAAAGCAGGATTTATAGGTTGCGGCAATATGGGCGGCGCCCTTGCTCGGGCTGCTGCAAAAGCAATCAAAGGAGATCAAGTAGCCATTAGCGATTTTGACAAAATCAAAATTGAATCGCTTCAAGCAGAATTGGGCGCAGTACCGCTGGAATCTGATGACCTTATTAAAAATTCGGATTTTGTTTTTCTTGGAATAAAGCCACAGGTGATGGATATTGCCGTATCTCCTTTGGTGGATACCATAAATAACAGCAATTGCACCGTGGTTACAATGGCTGCGGGACTTTGTATTGAATACTTCGAAAAAACACTCGGCATAAACAGACCTATAATAAGAATTATGCCAAACACACCTTGCTCCGTTGGAGAAGGTATGATTCTGTATGCGTGCAATTCAACGGTTACAGACGAAATCGAAAAGTGCTTTCTTGATATCCTATCTTTTGCAGGAAAGCTTGACAAGATCGCAGAAAGCCTCATAGACGCCGCCAGCGCTGTCTCCGGCTGCGGACCTGCATTTGCCGCAATCTTTGCGGAAGCACTTGCAGACGCCGCTGTCGCCTGCGGTGTGCCGCGCGACAAGGCACTTCTCTACTCCGCGCAAATGATCAAGGGTACTGCAGAGCTGATCCTTTCCGGAGAGCATCCCGCGGTTCTTAAGGACAAGGTTTGCAGCCCGGGAGGAACCACCATCGCGGGCGTACGCGCTCTTGAAGAGGGCGGTATGAGAGCGGCTGCTATCCAAGCCGTAAGCTCGGCATATCAAAGAACACTTGAATTGAAAAAATGATAAAATTAAAGCACCAAGCATTTTGCTTGGTGCTTTAATTTTAATTATCGTTTATCAGAAGGTCTGCCAACGATTCGCGCGCGACCGCAGTGTATTCATCATCCTTAGTAAGAACGACGATGGGAGGGCGAGTGAGGCGATTGTAATTGGAAGCCATAGAGTAATTGTACGCTCCTGTGGTTGCAACCGCAAGGATATCACCGCGAGCGGGTCTCGGCAGCATTACATCTTCCTGGATAAGGTCACCGCTTTCACAACATCTGCCTGCAACGGTGCACTTGAAATCAGCAATATCATCCGCCTTATTTGCAAGCGCAACCGAATAGGGAGAGCTATACAAAGTATATCGAGGATTATCAGCCATACCACCATCAATCGAAACGTAATTTCTGAAGCCTTCGATGGTTTTGATTGCTCCGACTGTATAAAGTGTCATTCCCGCAGCGGCAACGATGCTTCGGCCGGGCTCCATGAAAATATGCGGCTGCTTGATGCCAAGCTTCTTACATTCGGATTTTACAACCTCGCCGATTTTAAGAATATTTTCTTTATAGTCGATAACAGGATGCTCGGGGATATATCGAACACCCATACCTCCACCAAGATTCAGATATCTTGCAGAGTACCCTATGGTATTCTTTATATCTGCGATGAAATTGAGCATTATTCTTGCTGCATCAGCAAAAGGCTCAAAATCAAATATCTGAGAGCCGATGTGACAATGAAAACCGAGAAGATCAATATTCTTAAGTCTGAGCGCGAACGAGGTAAGCTCCTCCGCCTGATGAGTTTCAATAGCGGCACCAAACTTGCTGTCGACTCTGCCCGTATTTATCTTTGCGTGAGTATGAGGGTCGATACCGGGGGTAACTCTGATCATAATTCTCTGTTTAACATTATGCTCGCCCGCCACGCGATCGATAACCTCAAGCTCCTCTCGGTTATCGCAAACAAAGCACCCAACTTTATGCGTGATAGCGAATCTTATATCGTCATCGGTCTTATTGTTTCCATGGAACATTATATTGTCAGGCAGGAAGCCTGCTTCGAGTGCGGTAAACAATTCACCGATAGAAGCAACGTCTGCGCCCACACCCTCGGAGTGGATGATAGGATAGATTTTTTTGAAGCAAAGCGACTTGCTTGCAAACAAGGGCTTTGAATGTGAATCAAAAGCCTCTTCCATTGCTTCTTTGTAAATGCGGCACATATTTCTTATGTATTCTTCGTCTATAAGATAAAGAGGCGTGCCGTACTTTTTTGCAAGAAGCGTGGTATCGCGTCCCGCAAAATTCAGATGACCGTTCAGGGGATCGATTGTAATATTGGAGCAAATAGTGGTAATATCTTTTCTTTCCGTAATCATTTTAATCTCAATTCTGTATTATTTGATTTTCATAATCTGCTTATATTCAAGAAGCTTGATGAAATGACCTCCGACGACAGTTCTGTTTCTAAAGCTCTTTTCAATCTTCTCAGAACCGCTGATATACGTTTTATGTTGGCCCGTAACGGTGTAATACCAGTCCGTCATAGGAACGCGGGATTCCATTCTATTATAAGCCTCCCAAAGGTGAGATACCATATCTTCAAAGGTTTCACGGTCGGAGGCAAGAGTAGCGGTCCAGATCAGCCAGTCGCTCTTGGTGTAAGGCTTTCTGTTATCAAGGGGAAGTCCGTAAGGATCCGTGTGCTTTCGATAGCTTGCGACCTCCGACTGAATAACAGTTTTGGGCATAATATCCGTTCCGAACAGCTTATCCCAAACAATGTTGTATTTCATACTAAAAGTACCGGGCTTATCGAAAGCAAGGCGGTAGCTTCCGTCACCGTTAGATGCTCTTTGTGCCCAATCTAGAGCCATTTCGCGTGCCATAGAAATGTACTTTCTGCGAGCGCGCTTGTCGCCGAGCATTCCCTTGAGTATTCCGTAGCCTGCAATACCCATAATCGCCTTCAGCGAAAGATTGCAGTTGTGAGCAAGATGACCTGCAAAGTCGTCAGTGCAGAGCTGATTCTCGGGATCTCTTCCTTTTTCAATGAGGTATTGTACCCATTGATCGAGAACGTCCATATGCTGAGCCGCAAATGATGCATCCTTGGTAGCAATAGCGACCGTGGTTTCCATTACGAGCATATTTCCGCACTCTTCAACAGGCATCTGCTTTTCAAGCCTATTGCCGCCGTAAACCTGACCGTTGACCCAAGGATATCTGCCCGCATCGTGGGGAGCGAAATCATAAATCCATTCGGGAGATGCGGCGTATTTATAAATAGGACGCATCATACCCTTAACAAGTTCGGGATTGTAGATCAAGAACAGAGGGATGGAGGGATAGCTTACGTCTACGGTAGCAGCGCAACCGTTTGAATAACATTCCTTGGAAATGAACAATACGTCGCCATTCTCGTCAAGAACAAGCTTGTGTGCAGAAATTGCCTGTCTGAAGGAAAGCTCGCAAATTTCCGCGTACTTTTCGCCGCCCGCTCTCGTTGCATCGCAGAACAGCTTGTCTCCAATACGGTCACACTTGCTCTTTACGATTCTGTAATCTCCGTGTGCCTTGAAAATTTCATCAGTAATCTTAGCACCGTCTTTATTCCAATAAGATTTCAAGTGCTTGCCGAAATATACCATACTCTCGATATCATCGTAAGCAAAAGTGAACACGCTGCTTGACTTAATTTCTGCATTAATACCCGCAAAAGCCATGCCGTCCGTATCTTTTCTGCAATAGGTGCTACCGATACCCGTGAGATAGAAATATCCCCATTCGATTCTGAGATCGTCACCGTCGCGGGAAAGAATTTTTTGATCGCGCTTGCCCATTTTAACGCTCGAATATTTACCGAGCTCAATGATCTCATGATCAACTTCATCGTCACCGCGCAGATTCATACAGATCTCTTCCGAAACCTCTATGCGGATCGACATATCGTGACGCTTGCCATCTGCGGATTCCTTGATCACCTCAAGATAGCTGACGGGGCGCGAAAGCAAATAAAGATCGTCGGGGATGATGGGCGAAGTAAAGATGAGCGTGATCTTCGCGCCGTTTGCGTTGTATTCATAGGTGGTGGAAAACGCAGTGCAATCAGCGGAAATAAATTCCGCCGCAGGAATATTTTCATTACCGTAAGAACCCAACAAACGGAATTCTTTGCCGTCAACGGTAGCAACTACCGAAATGGTATTCGGTCTGTTGGTCCAATGAACGGTATCTGTCTCCGTGGGATTAGTTGTGGGAGCCCATACGCTGAAATAAGGGTCGATTGTTATAAGAGGATATGCAGGGGCACGTAATTTCATAGTAAATATTCTCCTTTGATTTTTTAAGTTTCGTACCATCTATCACCGACCGAAAGGTCTACGGAGAGCGGTATGGGGAGCGAAATGGCGTTTTCCATCTCTGAACGTAAAATTTCTGCTGCTTTTTCGAAGCATTCAGCACTTGCTTCTACGATCAATTCGTCGTGGATCTGCAAGATGATTTTAGCATCGATCTTCTCTGAAGCAAATCGCTCGGAAACGCGGATCATTGCGATCTTGATAATATCCGCCGCACTGCCTTGAATCGGGCTGTTCATCGCAACGCGTTCACCGAATTTTCTCATAACGGCATTTTTAGAAGAAATTTCGGGAATATAACGCTTTCTTCCGTATAGGGTTTCGACAGCGCCTGTTTCGTAAGCATGTTTGACAATATCAGCAAGATAGTTTTTAACACCGGGATAGGAATCAAGATAGCTGTTTATATATTCCTTGGCTTGTTTGATCGAAATATCGAGATCTTGGGAAAGCGAATAATCTCCGATTCCGTATACGATACCGAAATTAACCGCCTTGGCACGTTTTCTCAAAAGCGGTGTTACCATTTCGGGCGGGACGTTGAATACCGCTGAAGCGGTCGAGGTATGGATATCAGCGCCCGAGGCGAACGCGGAGATCATTGCTTCGTCTCCCGAAATGCAAGCAAGTAAACGTAATTCAATCTGTGAGTAGTCAGCAGAAATTAACTTGTATCCGTTTTGAGGCAGGAAATATTTTCTCAATTCGCGTCCTGCATCGGTTTTAACGGGGATGTTCTGCAGATTTGGTTCTGAGGAGGAAAGCCTTCCTGTGGCAGTTCCCGTCTGTTTGAAGTTCGTGTGTATACGACCATCGGAAGATGCAACCTTCAACAAGCCGGTAACGTAAGTGCCGATAAGCTTGGTCAATTGTCTGTAATCAAGAATATCGGAAACAATCGGATGCTTTGATGCAAGCTTTTCGAGTATTTCCGCGTTGGTGGAATAACCCGTTTTTGTTTTCTTACCGCTTGGAAGCTGCAACTTCTCAAACAGTATCTCGCCGAGCTGTTTCGGAGAATTTATATTAAACTCCTCACCCGCAAGGAAATATATTCTTTGAGCCAATGCATCAGCTTGATCCTTCAAAATCGCGCCGTAAGCCTCAAGACCTTCCATATCGATCAGAAATCCTGCTTCTTCCATATCGGCGAGAACAGATGCAAGCGGCATTTCGATCTCTCTGTAGAGCTTTTCTGCGGCTCTTTCGTTGATCAAAGAAATGATCTTCTCGCGCAGTCTATATACGTAAATTGCCTTCGAGGAGTTCTCATCAATCGTTTCGCCAAGATATCTCGCAACAAGTTTATCAAGCGAATGACCGCCTTGCGAATCGAGTACGTAAGCACCAAGCATTACGTCGTCAGCTATATTTCTGACTCTTACTCCGCATGTGTCACCAGCCTCATATAGCGACTTAACGTCGAAAGCCGTAATATGGTCGGCATTGGCTCGTATTGCAATCGCGCAGTCAACATCAAATTCCGACTCGGCTGCAACCGCACCGTCAAATGCGTATAATTTGCTTCCATCGAAATAAAGTGAAGCATTAGCTTTCCCCAATATTTCAATTAAAGTGCTTTTGTCGTCAACGGATTCGACAATATATTGCGCCTCAATCGGCTGAAGCGATACTTCTGCTGTAAGATTAAACTTTTTGATCAACGCAGTAAATTCAAGCTCGGTGAAAAGCTCGTATGCGGCCTTTTCGTTTACTCCATCAGTTGTCAAAGAGGATATCTCGGGAAGTTCGGGAACCGAAGTACAAATTCTCGCTAGGGTTTGCGACATAAATGCCGCTTCTCTGCCGGCTTCGAGCTTTTTGAGCATCGCGGGTTTGAGGTCTGCATTTGAATAATTCTCATAGACCGATTCAAGCGAGCCAAACTGAGAAATCAATGCGAGAGCGCCTTTTTCACCGATACCGCTGATTCCGGGTATATTATCAGAAGAATCGCCCATAATCGCCTTAACGTCAACGAATTGTTCCGGTTGCACACCGTATTTATCAAAGAACACATCTCTGTCAAATATAACGTAATCGTTATTCGTCGCAAGAAGAACGTTGACATCATCGGTTATCAGCTGAAGCGAGTCACGGTCACCCGTCATAATCAAGGTTCTAATATCTTCCGAAGAATTGCTTGCCGCAGAAGCAAGAGTGCCGAGAATATCGTCCGCTTCGTAGCCTTCTTTTTCTATTATGGTAAAGCCGAGTGCGGCTGCTGCCTGCTTTGCATACGGCAACTGTACCGCAAGATCCTCGGGCATTCCCTTTCTGTTCGCCTTATATCCGTCAAACATTTTATGTCTGAACGTGGGCGCTCGTAAATCAAAAGCTATAGACATATACTCGGGCGAGTAATTCTCTATTTGTTTCGTGAGCATCGTCACCATTCCGTATACCGCATTAGTCGGCAAGCCCTTAGAATTGGTTAACGTACGCACACCGTAAAATGCTCTGTTGAGGATGCTGTTTCCATCTACAATCAAAAACGTTTTCATATATTTCGCCTCTGAAATTTATTTATATTAGTATACCACAAAAGTAATGTTTGGTCAAGTGTTTGCGGGAAAAAGCATTATTCATAAAGCAAATAAGGCGTAATTTCATCCTTGTATTCAGCAACGCCTATTAGTTCACCTTCGAGCGTTTTAAGGGGATCAAAGTCGCACAGATTGGATATTGCATCGTTACCGTATCTCAAGCACATAGAATGAGCTTTAAGCTCAAATTCTTTGAATTGCGATAACGCCTTTATCAGGCACAAACCCATCTTATGGGGATCATACGAATGTCTATCGGTAATATTTATCTGAACACCCTCGCAATACTCCTTCTGCCACTTGCCAAACATGGGTGTAAAGAACGCTCGGCTGAAAAACGCTCCGTCAATTCGGTATCCATTCATCGTGTCGCAAAGCTTTGCTGAATCAATAAACGGTGCGCCGACTATGTCAAAAGGTCTTGTCGTGCCTCTTCCTTCCGAAATATTGGTCGCTTCGATCAAACAAGTTCCGATATAATTTATGGCACAATTTACACTTGGTATGTTTGGAGAGGGATTTATCCAAGGAAGCCCGATTTCATCGCCGTACATTTTTCTGTTCCAACCCAAGCACTCAACAATGTGTAATTCGCACCCGATTTGTTTTTTATTGTTGATGTACCTTGCAAATTCACCGCAGGTTAAAGAATAACGTGTAGGTATAGCGTATTTGCCGACGAAAGAAGAATACCTCTCCTCGTCAAGTATCGCGCCCGAGATTGCACTTAAAGAGCCGGAGATCGGGTTCGGTCGGTCAAGTATAATTATCGGAATGTTTCTCACCGCGCATTCGGACATCAGATATGTCAGGCAATAAATATACGTATAAAAGCGTGCGCCTACGTCCTGAATATCATACAGCACTACGTCACACAAAGAAAGTGCCTCTCCGATGCTCGGATTGCCCTTGGCAGGCAAGTCGTAAACCGGCAAGCCCGTTTCCTTGTCAGTATACCCGCCGTCCCAACCTCCGTCCTGTAAAACCGAGTGTATTCCGTGCTCGGGCGAGAACAAAACCGTTAATCTGCCCCTCTCAAACAACTTATAGTACGTCGGATTTCCTTTTGAATCTACGCCCGAAGCGGCGGTAAGCAAACCGCATCTTTTGCCTGAAATCAATTTATCAATATAGTCAAATCTATCTGCGCCGCATTTAACATTATACATTACTTTCGTTTCCTCCGAATAAATAGTCCTTTACATCGCTAATACCCCGAGCAATATAAACAGTGGGCAACTTATCGAATTGCACCCTTTCTGTAGCACCGGACAGCACCGCAATAAAATCGATCCCTGCGGCTTGAGCGGCTTGAGCATCAACCGTGCTGTCTCCGACGTAAATACAATCTTCCTGACCTACCTCAAGCAAATCCGATGCTAACAATAACCCATCCGGGGCAGGTTTTTCATTAATTACGTCCTCTGATCCGACAATTACGTCGATTTTAGATAATATACCGAACTTTGACAGTATCTGTTCGATTCTGTAATGGAATTTCGATGTTACAATCGCTATTTTGCAATTATTTAACCGTATCAGCTCCAAAAGTTTGATTACATGCGGATACAGTACCGTGCTCTCCGTCATTATCTCATCAGCACGCTCTTTGAATAATTTTGCAAATCGACTCGTAGATAACTCATCCTCATTTCCTGTTAAAATTGTGAAAGTATCTTTGAGTGAATATCCTATCGTTTTACTGATTTCTTGCTTTGACAAATGATCATATCCCAATTTGTCTAAAGCGTAATTAATACTTTCGACAATTCCGTTCGATGAATCTCCAAGTGTATAGTCAAAATCAAATATCACAGCTTTCATTGCGTTATTCCTTTACTTTTTGTAATATAATAATACCATTTAATTCGAATAAAATCAAGTTATTATGCTTAAAATATGAAAAAATATATAACAAATTTGAATTTTTTTTAATACCCATTGAAATTCATATACCAAATATGCTATAATATAATGAAAAATAATTACTAAATGTCCTTTTTTGGACGGGAGGTCTTTTTTGATAGTTGCACTTGAAGAAGCAAAATATAAGCTTACGGGTATGCGTCCCGTTGTTGCCGAGCTCGGAAACGCGCTCAGAGTTGATGAATTGAAAGTGAAGGTCGAGGAGCTTGAGGCTCAGACTCTCGACCCGGATTTTTGGTCCAATCAGGAGAATTCCTCTAAGGTTCTCCAGGCGATCAAGCAGGCGAAGGATACCGTAGCCAATTACGATGCACTTTGCGCAAGACTTGAGGATGCAATTGCTCTTGCAGAGCTTGCAATCGAAGAAAACGATGAAAGCTGTGTAGAAGAGGTTGAAGCTGAGCTCGCAGCGATTACCGCAGAGGAAGAAAAAGAAAGAATCTCTATTCTCCTCTCCGGCGAATATGACAGAAACAATGCCATCATCTCCTTCCATCCCGGTGCTGGCGGAACAGAGGCTCAGGACTGGGCTTCTATGCTTTACCGTATGATCACCAGATGGGCTGAACGTAACGGCTTTAAGGTTAAACTCACAGATTGGCTTGACGGCGAAGAAGCCGGCATCAAGAGCGCAACGATCATGCTGGGGGGCGTTAACGCTTACGGTTATCTCAAGAGCGAGAATGGCGTTCACAGACTTGTACGCGTTTCCCCTTACGACTCTCAGGGCCGCAGACATACTTCCTTCGCATCCATCGAAGTTATGCCCGAGTTTGATAAGCTCGACGAGGTAGTTATCCGCGACGAGGACTATGATTTCATCGCATTCCACTCGAGCGGCGCGGGCGGTCAGAACGTAAACAAGGTTTCGTCCGCTGTTCGTCTTATCCATAAAGCAACAGGCATCGTAGTTACCTGTCAGACCGAGCGTTCACAGCTCCAAAACAAGGAAACCGCAATGAAGATGCTCAAGTCCAAGCTTATGGAGATCAAGATTCGCGAGCGTCTTGATACGATCGAGGAGATCCAGGGTAACAAGACCAATATCGAGTGGGGATCTCAGATCCGTTCTTACGTATTTATGCCCTACACTCTCGCAAAGGATACCAGAACCGGATTTGAAACCGGTAATATCTCCGCTGTTATGAACGGCGAGATCGACGGATTTATCAACGCTTATCTCAAGCACATCGCAAAGGAAAACGATAACTAAGCCCATTCCCGTTAACGGAGGTTAAAAAATGCAAAAGGGTATTAATAAGACCGGAATGAAGTTCCGCAGACTGCTCTATCGAATCGGAAAATATTCGATGTTCATTATTACCGTAATCACCTGCTATAATTTGACCACACATCTCCTTGAGCTCCGCCGTGAAAAGCTGCGCAAGGAAAAGAATAAGAAGACGGCTTTGGTTTGTCTTACTGTTTTGGCATCAGTTGCATCATTTATTGTTGCTATCGCTGCAATTCTTAAATACATCAAGCTGTTGAAGAAGGGTTATCTTCTCGACCTTTTCGATACCGATGCTTATGACGTGATCGAACCCGAGGAAGAATTCCCCGCGGAATCTTATATCAAGTCGGAACTCAATTCCGTGGAGGATGCCTCCGACCATGAAAAACTCACCGCAAAGCAGATCCCTCTCGACGAGGACGCTTGCGAGGAAGATTATAACAATTAATATTTTGCCGCCGGTCTTTATCCTAAAGACCGGCGGTGCTTTGTTTCAACCTATACAAAACTACATATACTAATACCGATAATCAATAATCAAGAGGTACTGAATATGAATATCGGTAATGGAGCAAACAAATCAAGCTCAAAAGGAAAATATTTCGGCACGGACGGTTTCAGAGGCGAGCCGAACGTAACTTTAACACCCATGCAAGCTTATAAAATCGGGCGTTTTCTCGGTTGGAATTATTCTAACAAAAAATCGAAAGAAAACAGAGCGCGAATCGTCATCGGAAAGGATACGCGACAATCGGGATATATGCTTGAATACGCAATATCAGCTGGAATCACTGCTTCGGGCGCGGACGCATATTTGATGCACGTTACGACCACGCCAAGCATATCATATATTTGTAAGGAATACGCCTTTGATTGCGGCGTGATGATAACCGCATCGCACAATCCTTTTTACGATAACGGCATCAAAGTAATAAACAAAGACGGTGAAAAGCTCGATGAAGATACCACCGAACTTATCGAATCCTATCTTGATAGGATTGACGACGCTCCTCTGGCCACACGAAGGGAAATTGGCAGAATTTTTGATTATTCGGAAGGCAGAGAGAAATATATAAAACACCTCGTTTCATTGATGCCTGATTCGCTCACAAATTTGCGAATCGGAATCGATTGTGCAAACGGTTCTTCGTCGATGATAGCGGAACGGGTATTTTCAGCGCTCGGCGCAGAAACCGTTGTTATAAATAACAAACCGAACGGAACCAATATTAACGAGGATTGCGGTTCAACTCATATAAATAGCTTGCAAAATCTTGTTCTGAAAGAAAAGCTTGACGTCGGATTTGCATTTGATGGGGATGCGGACAGATGTATTGCTGTCGATTCAAACGGAAACATCGTCGACGGAGATAAGCTTGTTTATATCATTGCAAACAGATTCAAGCGCTGCGGCATCTTAAATAAAAATACTATTGCAGTAACGGTAATGTCAAATTTAGGACTTATCAATGCATTAAGCTCCGAAGGGATTGACACGCGTATTACTCCCGTTGGCGACAAATACGTTTATCAAATTATAAAGGATAACGGATATCAGCTTGGCGGCGAACAATCGGGGCACATCATAATGACGCCTTATTCGGTTACGGGCGACGGGTTATTAACCGCATTGATAATCTCGAATGAGATGGTTGCTTCAAATGCTGATTTGTCTGATTTATGCGAAAGAGTAGTCCTGTTCCCTCAAAAGACAGTCAATCTCAAGGTGAAAAACAAATCCGCCATAGTAAACGATGAAGAAATTAACAAAAAAGTATCGGAGCTTAATAATCTGCTTTTTCAAAAAGGGAGGATCATTTTGAGAGCCAGCGGTACGGAAGATCTTATTCGTCTGACAGTTGAAGCTTCGGAGATTCAAACGTGCGAGCGATATAACGAATTACTATCCAAAATAATCAAAGAAAGAGATGATTTGTTATGAGCGAAATTACTTGCAAAAAGCTATTCAATTCTATTCCCTTCTATCTCGAAAATCTTTTCAAGGATACGGTTCATCCGTGGGAGGTTCTACCGCGCATTAACAGCTATATCGAGGAGATTTACGCTTTTTGCCTTGAAAACGGTTTTAACGAATATTCGCCGGGGATACTTTTCGGCAAAGATGTTAAAATATCGCCATTAGCTACAATGATCGCTCCCGCGATCATCGGTCACGAATGCGTGATACGCCCGGGCGCTTATATACGCGGTAATGTAATAGCCGGCAAGGGTTGCGTGATCGGAAATTCATGCGAGATTAAAAATGCGATAATACTCGACCATGCGCAAATCCCTCATTTCAATTACGTTGGAGATTCGGTAATAGGAAATTATGCGCACATGGGAGCAGGTGCGCTCTGCTCTAATCTGAAAGCTGATAAAAGTACCGTTATAGTAAAAAGCACACCACCGATCAGTTCAGGTTTAACTAAATTCGGGGCAATTGTTGCAGATCACGCGGAAATAGGTTGCGGCTGTGTACTCAATCCGGGTACGGTTATTTGTCAGAACACGAGAATTTACCCGCTGACTCGGGTACGGGGCGTTATTCCGGGCAACTCCATTATGAAAGGCGCTGACAATATCGTTCCGATAGAATAAAAAACGAACCAAGCATTTTGCTTGGTTCGTCTCATATTATAAATATTTCTTCAAGAATTCCATATAATTCTTGTATGCAAACTTTTCGATAATGTTATCGGAATATCCTCTCTTATACATCACTTCCATAAACTGATCATGGATTGAGGAGTCTTCTGTAATAGGAGAAGGATACTCTCCGTCCGTTCCGTCAACGTCGCCGCCGAAACCGATATTATCCGATCCGAATTTATCGATGCAGTAATCAAGGTGATCGAAGAAGCGATCGACAGTCTGCTTATTCTTATTGACGTCAATAAACTCCGGATACATATTGAGACCTATCATACCGTCGTGCTCAACGATGAAACGCGCCATATCATCGGTCAGATTTCTGCTGTGAGGACAAAGCGTTCTGAAATTGGAATGCGATGCGATCAGAGGCTTTTTAGAGATTTCAGCCAGATCCCAGAAGCTTTTATCAGAAAGATGCGAAACGTCAAAGATCATACCGAGATCGTTTCCCGTTGTAACGATTTCTCTTCCGAGATCAGTAAGCCCTGTATCTTCCTCGCCTGTCGCTATTCTGTTACTTTTAGCAAGCTCGTTTGACAGCCACGCGAGTCCGAAAACGCGAACGCCTGCACAGTAAAAATCACGCAGGATATCTTTCGATCCCTTAATAGCCGAGCCGCCTTCTACAGCAAGCAAAGCCGCGTGCTTGTTTTCAGCAAAAGCACGTTCAATATCCTGATAAGTTCTGACTTGAATAACCTTATCAGATTCCTTTTGCATAGAAATATTGAAATGACCTATATATCTGACAGCTCGCTTGTACGCCTCCTCAAGATTGCCGTCGCGCGACATACAAAACATTGCCACAAACTGTAATTGCTTGTGATTTGCGCTGAAGTTATGAGGATTTACAAGAGGGAACTTGCCTCTATCTACGAGCTGAATGCTGTCACAATGTGAATCTACAATATACATTAATATTCAACAAATTCGGTATAGCCTTCCTCGGAAAGCTTGGTCTTCTGGAAGTACACGTTCTTCATCTTAGCAGTAACGAGAACCTTGGCGCCCTCTGCGCGAAGTGCGGCAGCATCCGAATACATCTTGAGCATTTCTTCCTCTGCCATATTCTTAGAAGCAAGGAAAGCTACAGAACGGCTTGCTGAAGGAGGAACAAAACCGGAATCGGAAAGTGCAGAAACTATACGCTCGAAGCCGAGGGAGAATCCGCACGCGGGAACCTTCTGACCCATAAATTTGCCGAGCATTTCGTCGTATCTTCCGCCACCGCCTACGGAATATCCGTATCCGTCCATTCTGATCTCAAAGATGGTTCCGGTATAGTAAGACATACCTCTTACGAGAGTGGGGTCAAAAGCAAGCTTACAGCCGCCTACGGTTGCAGCGGATGCGCAACGCATAATAGTCGAAAGATCGTATGCGATCTTAGCGCCCGCCTCTCCCAGGGTTTCAGCGAACTTCTCTACTGTAGTGGACTCGCAGCCGTCATAGAGAGCAACGTACTTATTTACGCAAGCTTCGTCATAACCCTCTGCTATAAGCTCATTCTTAACGCCCTCAAGACCAATCTTGTCCATCTTATCAAGAATGATAAATACCTTATCGTGCTCCTCGGGAGCGAATCCGCACGCCTCTGCGCAAAGCTTGAGCATACGTCTATCGTTGATTCTGATAGTGAAGTTGTCAAATCCGAGCTTGCGAAGTACGCCTGCTGTGGAAGAAATGAGTGTAATTTCCGCAGTCTGGGTTGCATCACCGAGAATGTCGATATCGCACTGAGTAAACTGACGGTATCTTCCCTTCTGGGGTCTGTCGGCGCGCCATACGTTACCTATCTGCATTGCAAGGAAGGGAGAGGGCAGTTTAGCGGAATTGTTTGCATAGTAGCGGGAAAGCGGCACGGTGAGGTCGTAACGAAGACCGCTATCGCAAAGCTCGTCCTCGGAGGAAGCATTAGCAAGCTTCTCTCCTCTCTTCATAATCTTGAAGATCAGCTTCTCATTTTCGCCGCCGTTTTTACCTGTGAGATTTTCAATATGCTCAACAGCGGGAGTTTCGATCATACAAAAGCCGTCGGCGGTATATGAACTTACGATCACACTCTTTACGTATTCACGGAGTGCAACCTCGGAAGGAAGATAGTCGTTCATTCCCTTGGTGGGAGTCTTGATCAATTTCATAATATATTACCTCTTTAATATTTAGTCAAATTTGATTTTAGGGTCTGAAAATTCTTTGATTCGCTGATTGTAAGCATCCATCGCTTCTTCTTTGAACGCAGCGGTCGCCTTAACACCTGTCAGCAAAATCAGATATTCACAAAATTCGGGATTAAGCGGGAGAATCGGACCGAGCATCTGCGTTGCAAAGAAATTATTGTTTCTGTAGCCCTCCAAGCAGCTTTCTCTATTGATTCCTATACCTCTATCTACCTTAACGAAGTAGCTGTTATCGTTTTCGCCGTAAAGCATCGAGAACTGCGACTTAAATCCCGTCAGAGTCATTCCATTGAATGATCCGAGTAATTTACCGTTATATCTGTCGAACCAATTGATCTTTGCATCAAAAGGGATAAGCCCCAAGCCTTCGGTCTTGGTTTCAAGAGTCACGTTTTCAATAGATTTGCAAAACACTTCACAAGCACTGCCGGTTACGAGGAAAACAACACCGCTATCAATAAGCTCCGATAATCTGTTCTTGTAAGAATTGAGCTTTTCGATTACGGGTGCATGCATGCTGTCGCTCATAGAACCTATCAGTATCATATCAGGCTTATTCTTTGCAAAATAGGGCTCGGAATCCAGCGAGGTATGAATAATCTCGGCATCAGGCAAGGTCAGAGAAAGATATTCGGCGTTTTGAGGATCGCCGTATAGATTGCAAATCTCGGCAAACAAAACTTCAATTATCATTTGGTGGCCTCCCCTTTTCTTATAAGTTCATTTTTGGTATAATTAGCTTCAACTAAAAGATAAGGGTCATAAAGTACAAAAATATCCTTATATTTTTCCGTATCAATTAATTTAACACCGCCGCAGAACGTCTCGTCTGTTTTTATCTTCGCGGGATCAACTCCTGCTATCATCGCGCGAAGCTTCTGATCCTTGCATCTGGGGCCCGAGAAAATAATCTCGCCTATCGAAGAATCCTTCAATGCGCTGTAATCGCAGTCATAGATCCAACAAACGCTTTCGGAATTACCGCAGTTATCCGACTTGTCGTCTACCATAATAAGCAACGATTTTTGTTCACCGGGACATTTTGCAACATAGCTGTACGCTCTTGCGCAAGCAATAGGGTTCTGACCCTTGGCAAGTTGCATTGTGATTCGCAGATCGCCCGCTACGAGTGAATCATATCTTGATTTAACGATCTTCTGCTTTGAAAGTGCATCTGCGATCTTCTCAAACGGCAAGCCGAATTCGTGAAGCAACGCTATTGCACCGCAACAGTTGTATACGTTTACCACGTTGTCGTTTACGATCTTGAAATCAAAGCTTTCGTCTTTATGGAGGACGGTAAACTTTCCGTTATCCTTATCAATGCCGGTGACGGCGTAATCACGCTTTGGAGATGCGTAATCACAACCCGTGCACTTAAATCTGCCGATATGATTAAAACGAATATACTCAGCTTCAAGCTTATTACCGCAGACGGGACAGTAATATATATCGCGCGGTGCTTTTTCATCCCAAGACGAAGGCTTGTTGGCATCCATACCGAAATAAACTTTATTCTCGTTATTTTCTGCAACCGAACAGCAGATCAAGTCGTCAGCGTTCAATATAACCTTTGTATTAGGCGACAAAGCCTTGTTTATTATATAAACGATGAAATCGGTATGAGCGTTTCTCTTCAGGGAATCGCGCATAATGTTGTTACAAATCAAGAAGTCGGGAGAAATATAAGAATATACCTTGATAGAGCTTCTTTCGTCAACTTCAAGCACCGCAATTTCATTCTTGGGCTTTCCGAAAAGATTAGAATCCTCAAGCAAAGCGGTTGCTACTCCTGCCTGCACGTTAGAGCCCGCGCTGTTGTTAGTGACGGTATATCCGCAGTCACGCAAAACGTCCGCTAAAAGATTGCTGGTGGTGGTTTTTCCGTTAGTACCCGTTACACAGATAACGGTCTTAGGCATTTGCAGCCAGCCGAGGAAATCCGGGAAAATTTTCAAAGCAATATAACCGGGAGTATAAGATGCGGTTCTCTTTAACAATTTCAGTAAAACCAACGCCATCTTACCGGCTGACATAGCCAACAAAAATCTGATTTTTTTCAAAATTACTTCCTGCCGTTTCACACATATTTAACTAATATATAATACAACAAAACTTATAAAAAGTCAAGACTCTTTTATTATTATAGTTCTAAAATAATCTAAAACATCATAATAAATAAGAAATTTCCAAATATAATAATATTTTTTCAAAAAAGTATTGACAAATAAACTCCATTGTGGTATAATGTTGATTTGGTACGGGAAAATCTTTAATCCCGTCTCCTTGGCACAGGAAAAGCCTGTGTCCTGACGTCCATAAGGAGGTAAAAATATGGATAACAAAATCACCAATGCGTATGAGCTTCTGTTCATCACCGACCTCACCAACGGCACCGAAGCTGCTGAGGCTGTTGCGAACAAGTTCATCTCCCGCGTCGAGAAGAACGGCGAAATCATCGACGTAACCACTTGGGGTAAGCGCCGTCTTGAGTACCCCATCAACGACAAGAACGAAGGCTTCTACACCATCATCACCTTCCGTGCTCCCGCTGAGTATCCTCACGAGCTCGAGAGAAGACTCAACATCGATGAGAACGTAATGCGTAGCCTTATCCTCAAGCTTGACGAGGCAGAGGCTGAAAAGGCAGCTCGCCGCGCAGCTGACAAGGCAGCAGCTGCAACCGCTGCTCCCGCAGTAGTTGAGGAAGCTCCCGTTGTCGAGGAGGCTCCCGCTGAGGAAGCCGCTCCCGCTGACGCTGAGTAATCTCATCACCGACAGCTATGGCAAATCTCAACCTTAACAAGGTCGTGCTTTGCGGTCGACTCACTAACGACCCCGAGCTTAAGATGACCGCCAACGGCATCGCAGTCGTTTCATTCACGCTCGCAGTTAACCGTCCCTATCGCACCACCGACGCTAATTCCGGTCAGCCTTCCGCTGATTTCATCAACGTCGTTGCATGGAGACAGAGAGCTGAGTTCATCTCCCGTTACTTCAAGAAGGGTTCTTCCCTTTGCATCACCGGTTCCATCCAGACAAGAAAGTGGGCCGATCAGAACGGTCAGAACCGTTACGCTACCGAAGTAGTGGTTGACGACGCAATGTTCGTAGATTCCCGTAGTGAGGGTCCGGCAAGAGATAACGGTGCCGCTCCCTATTCCGCCGAGCCCTATGCAACGCCCGGCGCAGCAGAAAGCTTTGACATCATCAAAGACGATGACGATCTTCCTTTCTGATAATCAATTCAAAATTTTAAGGAGTATTTAATTATGGATAGACAGCCCGCACAGGAGCGCGCACCTCGCGCAGCTCGTCCCGCAAACGCTAACCGTCGCCGCAGAAAGGTTTGCATCTTCTGCGAGGAGAACATCAGCTACATCGATTACAAGGACGCTTCCCGCCTTCGCAAGTTCATCAGCGAGCGCGGCAAGATTCTTCCCCGCCGTGTTTCCGGCACCTGCGCTAAGCACCAGAGAGAGCTTCAGACCGCTATCAAGCGCGCTCGTCACGCAGCTCTTCTCCCCTTCGTAGATGATTGATCGAATTAACTGATCTATAAAAAACTACCGTCCGAACATCGGACGGTAGTTTTTTATTTTTATATAAAGAATCTCTTTTTGAGGGATTCGCGCCAGGGCTTGGCAATCGCAATAACAATCAACATCATTCCCGCGAGAAAACAAGAGATAAGCGGAATGATCGACCAAAAGAAGTCTAACAGCATTTTGTCGAGGAAGGTGAGATTCATAAAGAATTCGATCACCACGCAAAGGAATCCGACTGCAATGAACGACGCGCCCGCTATGTAGAGGCGTCCTCTCTGCGTGTATCTCATAAGAGTGACCACGGTGCAGACAAGGAGCGCTACATAGACGGTTATCGGGAAGGCAAAGGTAAGAAACCAATCATCGTCAAGCTGGAAGTTGATATATAGCAGATATATCAGCAGCACCGCAAAGGATATCGGGCAGAAGACAACGGGATTCGGGCGGTAGAACCACAGCGGAAGGATAAAGACCGTATAGAGCAGAATGACTCCGCCAGCGGGATACCCCGACCAAGTGAGGCCGTTGCCGTAATAGAGGTCGCAGAACAGGCAAATGGCGATCGGCAAGATGCAAAGAACCGTCAAAATGAAGAGTACGCCTTGGGGACGCATTTTTTCGCCCGCTTTGACAAAGGCGGGGTAAGTCGGCTCTGCTTTGGCGCGGATAATATCGGGATGGTACACCGCCGTGCCACAGAGGGGACATTTGTTTTCGGTATCGGCGAGCTCAACGCCGCATTTCACACAGTACATATAATTCTCCTTAAGATCTTTGATTACTTTCGACCTTGACGTGAACGCCGAGATCGCGAAGCTGTTCAAAGAACGCAAGCTCAAGCTCAGGCTTTTGAACGTTTCGTACGAAGCTGATATTAACCTGACCGCCGTAGGTTATGACCGCGCAGTTATAGGGAGTTTCGGGCAGAGGTCCGATTATGAAATCAAAGCGTTCAACATAATTCTTCATTATCTCGGGAAGATTTACGACGCCGAGATTTGACATATCAAGACACGCTTTTTTCTCGCCAACCGCGTTATATACCATCTTCATCGCAATATTTTTTATAAAGAGCGGCATAATTCTTAGAATGAATGCCTTTTCGCTATTGACGTTTTTAGTCATACGCGCGGTCATTTCCTTCTTAGTTATGCCGTAACCCATTTGGTGATGGATCGACTTGCATACCTCGTCAAATTCCCATTCGCCCATTCGAGGGTCGATGCCGGGGGTGATATAGAGTGAGAAGTTACGGAGCGTTTTGCTACCGTAGATTCGGCGCAAATCAACGGGAAGAAGGATTTTTACCGGCTTCTGATGGCGCCGCGGGAACTGTCGATCTTGGATTTTAGCGATCGCACAGATGAGCGCAGATGCGAGGAAGGCGGTAACTGTAACACCGCGGCTTTTGGCGATCCTGCGAAGCTCGTCAGAATCTATCATAAAGGTGGTAAGATTAATAAATCCGTCCTTTTCGGGAATGCCGGAAAGTCTATACGAATTCGGTTCAGCACGGCTCTTTGAGATATCGCCGCTGTTTTCAAGGAAGCTATCGGCAAGCTCCTCCGCAGTCGGCTCCTCTTCTCTGTCAAGCACTCCGTCGGTAGCGGGAATTTTGATCGAATATCTACGCTCGAGATATTCGGCTACGAGCGACTTCAAGAATATGAGTCCGCCGTTGCCGTCGGTGAGAGCGTGATAAAACTCTACCGCGATACGGTTTTTATATACAAGCACGCGCAAAGCGCACTTTCTAATATCCTCTATCGGCATGTGCATAAGCGGCGAGTGCATCTCGTCGACGATCTCAGGCGCGCGAGAAAGCTCTTCAAGATAATACCAGAATATTCCTCGGCGCAGCTTTGCAGCTATTGATGGGAAACGATGGATCGTCGTATCGAGCGCAACGCGCAAAACGTCACGGTTGACGGGCTCCGATAACGTAGCAGAAAGACGGAACGTATTGTTCCAATCGCGCCTTTTGGCAGCCGGATATATCTTCGCGGCGTTGTCGAGCTTCATCCATCGAAGCTTACGCGGTGCAGGAACTACGCTGTCAATGAATGATTCCATCTCTATGAAATCGTTTTTGTGCTCCTTCAAGCTATATATGGTATACGCGTGCCACATATTTTCACCGACGATCATTTTGCAGGAATTTCCCGCATGAATGAGCTTACGCTCGAGCACCTGCGCATCGTCGTAAAGCATTTCGTCGGAACCGACGAATATAAGCGACGGGGGCATACCCGTAACGTCCGCGAAAATCGGAGAGATCTCCGGATTTTCAGATTCGGCGGAAGCGACGTAAGAATCTGCAAAGAATTTCAGCCGCTCGTAGGTGAGAGCTATATCCACATCAGCTTTATTTCGGATGCTGTCGCCCGACAGAGTAAGATCCACCCACGGAGATATTGCTATAATACCCGCAGGGAGCTCTGCACCCATCCGGCGGAGACGGAGACAGAGCGCATAGGAAAGACCGCCACCCGCGCTTTCTCCGCAAAGTATAATAGAACGCGGGGATATTCCGCATTCGATAAGATATTCGTAAGCTCTTACCGCATCGTCAACCGCCGCGGGATAGGGAGCTTCGGGGGCAAGTCTGTATGCCGGAGCAAAGACTCTCAACCCGAGCGTTTTAGCAAGTGTTGATGCGAAGCCAATAGCGAATTCAATATTTCCGCAGGTGTAGCCGCCGCCGTGAAGATAGAGGATCACGGTATCACTCAATCTCGCCTCGGGATGTACCCACGCGGCATCAAATGCGCCGAACGACTTTCTCTCGACCTCAAGCGAGCGTCCCGCAAGTCTGCGCATCAGCGCGCCTGTAAGATCCTGAGCCGAACGAAGCTGCTCAAGCGAGTATTTTTCAATTTTCGGGAATAATTTCTCGAGTTGTTTTCGTACAAATTTCTCGGTAAAAGCCATATACTCGCTCCTCTTAATTGATTACTATAATATTATACTAAAAAAATCACGGTCTGTCAAGTCAACAGACCGTGATAATTTCATCTTCTTTTTTTCGCGAAGAATATTCCGATCTCTGCCGCAATCGGAATATACTGAATCAAGATCATGATCCACAAAAACAACGAATTTGCGTCTCCGGCATCGGATGCATCCGTTGGGACAGAGATCTCGTTAATAATATATCCTCTGATGAGCGGATCGAGAGTTTCGACAACTTCCCCACGCTCGGTTACAACCGTGGAAATTCCTGTATTAGCGGCGCGGACTATAGGACGTCCGGTTTCGATTGCACGGAGTCTGCTTTGCGCACAGTGCATATACACGGCGCGTGAATCCTCAAACCACGAGTCGTTCGTTGCTACACAGATTATATCAGCGCCGTCGGATGCGGAATCGTATGCAAGAGCCTCATATATCGAATCAAAGCAGATAAGACCTCCGATATTGAGATCTACTCCGTTGATCTCTACGGTAAAGAGATTGCTGTCATCACCCGGCAACAGATCATATTCAAGCATTGCGATCTCACCGAGAGGTGGGAAGACGGTCATTATCAGCTTTCGCATCGGAACATATTCACCAAACGGCACGAGATGCTGTTTGAGGTAAACGTTATCCGACAGCTCGCCTTCAGGTGTAATCAGATAAAGCGCGTTACCGGGCTCGCCATCCTCATTGAAATCAAACGTGCCGAAAAGCAGATATACGCCGTATTCCTTGCAAAGGTCGCACAAATACGGAATAAATTTGTTATCGGGAAGCGAAGTCTCGGGCCAGACGATAAGCTGTGCGCCATCCTCTGCCGCTTCCGCGGTCAGGTTATAATACGTCTTCAGTATCTCTGTATAGGTCTTTGAACCTTCCCATTTGTCACGGGAATTGATATTGCCTTGTATCGCGGCAACACTGATCGAGGTCTTTTCTTCTGCGGGCAGATTGGCGATAATGATTCCGCAGAGCAGGTTAGCGAAAATCAAAGAAACTGCAATTATGCAGCGCACTTTGATCTTGCCGAGGAAAATTGCCTGCGCAATAAGAAACGACACAAGTGCGATAAGGAAGGTCACGAAGTAAGTTCCGAGCACGGAGGACGAAAGGACCGTATAAGGAACACCGTCGGTAAGCTGACCGAGGGCAAGTCTGCTCCACGGAACGCCGAACCAGAACAAAGTTCGCAACCACTCATTGAGTACGTACCCCGAAGCCGCGAGAAAAGGCAGTAGCATTGGGTATCGTTTTACCGCTTTCAACCTTGCAGAAGCAACGACGAGAATACCGAGGAAACCGCTGAAAAACGCTGCGAGAAGCGAGAGACCGAATATCGCAATAAATACGACACCCGCAGCGGCTGCCTTTGTCATACCCGTGAAATCCAGCGGGTAGAAGCTCATAAACCAATGATAAACGATTACGTGCTGTGAATAGATCAGCCAAAACGAGCCCCAATACGCTCGTTTAAGGCTTATTCGCTTTCGGCAAGCGGAATAGAGCACGAGAGCCGCGGGAACAAGGGAAATCCATTCGAGCACGGCGCCAACGGCGGTCGGGAACGTCATAAAAATTCCCGTCAGAATTCCCGAAACGGTAAGATAGAGGAACAACATTCCCTTCTTCTCGGAATATATCAATCGTTTGAATCTTTCTATCATTTGCGGTAATCGAAATCTGCGCAGAACCATACGGATTCGCGCGGCAGGCGGTATTCTTTGCCCGAAAGATAATCGAGCACATCACCGTTTTGTTCAAAATCAAAGCGCAAGCGGTAAGAATAAAGAGCCTGATAATGATAGCCCTTTTTCTTATCGTCACGGTTGACTCCGTATTTTCCGTCGCCGAGGAGAGGGTGCCCGATATGAGAAAGATGGGCACGGATCTGGTGAGTTCTTCCGGTAAAGAGCTCCACTTCAAGAAGGCTCGCACCGTTCTTTGAGGACTGTACGCGGTAACCGGTTTTTATCTCACGGAATCCTGGCTTCGGCGTGTCGGAAACCTCGACGGTATTCGTCTTTTCGTTCTTTCTGAGATAACCCGTAAGTATATCGTTTTTCTTTGGCATCTCGCCGTGAACGGCGCAAAGATAGAACTTACTTACCTGTCCCGATTTAATGCGGAAATTCATATCACGGAGAGCGGCGGCGTTCTTTGCAGCTATGACGATACCGCCCGTATTACGGTCGATTCGGTTGCAAAGTGCGGGAGCAAATGACTGCTCGGCGCGGGGATCATACTCACCCTTGCGATACAGATAGCTTTGCAGATGCATTAGAAGTGTATTATCACGCCCTGCATCATCCTCGTGAACGAGTACACCCGGGCGTTTGTTCATAAGAATAATATTTTCATCCTCATAAACCACGTCAAGCTTCGGCTCTATTCTCGCGATAGCGCCAACGTCCTGCTCGGGGGAGTCAAAAAACTCATCGCGGATAAAAAGCTGAAGCTCGTCGCCCTCATTGAGCATAACGTCAGGCTCAGTGCGAGCACGGTTGAGCTTGATCTTTTTAGTTCTTATAAATTTATACATCAGCGATTTAGGAAGTCCCTTGACAGCCTTCGTGAGAAATTTGTCAAGACGCTGTCCCGCATCGTTTTTTTCAATCTTAATAATTCTCATAATTTACAAATCGGGGCTGAACGTGTCAGCCCCATTGATGTTTTTATTTCGTGCCGAAAATTCTATCGCCCGCGTCTCCGAGACCGGGAACAATATATGCGTGATCGTTGAGCTTCTCATCAAGTGCGGCAACGTAGATATCAACGTCAGGATGGTCAGCCTGAACCTTTGCAACTCCCTCGGGAGCGGCAACGAGTGCCATAAACTTGATATTCTTTACGCCGTACTTTTCCTTAAGGATGGTAAGCGCGTCGCAAGCCGATCCGCCGGTTGCAAGCATCGGGTCAACGAGGATAACGATTCTTTCATCGATATCGGGCGGCATCTTGCAGTAATATTCAACAGGAAGATGAGTCTCGGGATCGCGGTAAAGACCGATGTGTCCGACCTTTGCAACAGGAACGAGTCTCTGAAGACCGTCAACCATACCGAGGCCTGCGCGCAGGATGGGAACGATAGCAAGCTTCTTGCCTGCGATTCTCTTTGCAGTCATTTTGCAAATGGGAGTTTCGATCTCAATATCTTCAAGGGGAAGATCACGGGTAAGCTCATAACCCATAAGCATAGCGATCTCGTCAAGAAGCTCGCGGAAATCCTTTGATCCCGTCTTCTTGTTTCTCATAATTGAAAGCTTGTGTGCAATAAGGGGGTGGTCAACGATGTGCAGAATGCTCATTTGTACTCTCCTCTTCTATTAACGTATTATTTTTCGGTTTGTGCCACATCTATTATACTCCGAAAATGTATATTTTTCAAGTGATTTTGAAATATTTTTGACGAAAGTGCGCAATTTTTAGATTTTTTACACTTGAAGGGTTTACTTTTTGCAGTTAAAATGATAAAATAATATATATTATTATTACGGAGGCGATAACTGTGTCAAAAAGAATAGGCATAATTACGCTTGGCTGTAAAGTCAATCAATACGAAAGCGAGGCTTTCTCAGAGGAACTCATCAAGCGCGGTTACGAGGTCTGCGACGGCTCTGATAACTGCGACGCTTATATTATAAACACCTGCACCGTAACCGCTGAGGCGGACAGAAAGTCGCGTCAGATGATCCGCCGCGCTGCAAGATCGGGTGAAAAAACCGCCGTAGTCGTTACAGGATGTACGGCTGAATACTCCGCAGAAGAGCTGTCTGCCATTGAAGGCGTTATCGCGGTTTGCGGAAACGGTGAGAAGATGAAATGCATCGATATTATCGACGAATATTTCAATTCATCCGCGTCCGACTATCCGATCATTCACACTCCTTCGATATGGGACGCCGAATTTGAGAAAATGCATCTTAATGCGTTTCCGAGAACGAGAGTTTATATTAAGATCGAGGACGGATGCGAGAACAAATGCGCTTACTGCGCAATTCCCCGCGCCAGGGGAAACGTGCGCTCAAAAGCTCCTGAGGACGTTTTGCGCGAGGTAAAGGGATTTATCGACGAAGGCTGTCCCGAGATCGTACTTACGGGCATTGAAACCGCCTCGTACGGTAAGGATCTCGAGGGAATCAAGCTCGGGCTTCTGCTCCGACTTGTCGACGCTATTGCAGGGGATTGCAGAATTCGTCTGGGATCGCTTGATCCGTCTCTGTTCAAGGAAAGTTTCGTAAACGAAATCAAGGATCTTCGTTCGCTTGCTCCACATTTCCATATTTCACTCCAAAGCGGTTCTTCGGGCGTGCTTGCGCTAATGAAGAGAAAATACAACGCCGATATGGCGCGCGAGGCAATAGAACGTATCCGCGCCGCAATTCCGGGCGTTATGTTCACTACCGACGTTATCGTAGGTTTCCCGGGCGAGACCGAGGATGATTTTCTTGACACCGCAGAATTTCTGCGTGACGCTCGTTTCCTTTCGGCACACATCTTTCCTTATTCAGAGCGCGAGGGGACGCTTGCGGCTGAAATGCCAAACAAGGTGCCCGTAAATATCCGCAAGGAGCGCGCGGCAAAGCTTACCGAATTTCAGAAAACCATAAAATCCGAGGTTCTCGATGAGGAGATCGCACGCTTATCAGAGCGCGAGGTTCTTTTTGAGACCTATGCTGACGGCAAGGCGCACGGTCATACCGATTCCTTCATTGAAGTCTGCGTGGATGCTCCATGCGATCTTCGCGGGCATAAGTTCACCGTCACGCTCACGGGGCACGACGGCGACGTTTGCTTTGGCGAGATCAAGGACAAAAAAGCGTTAGCGGCACTCTTGCCCGGAGAGGGATACGTTCCCAAGAGAAAGAGCGGCATAGTTAAAGGATTTAACGCCGCATCCGACGATTATCTGATGCGCATCAAGCAAGATCTCGAGCTCAAAGCAGAGCTTGAGGAGCTGAAATTTATTCGCAGCAATTTGTGTGCTAAGGGTAAAGATCCAACCGTTTCCGAGCTTTATTTTATGGTCGAGCTAATGCGCGACATCGTTAAACATGCTTCGCTCTATAAGAGAGTTTCCGAGGTGAAGGATGTCGACGGCGACTTCTGCGAGCTTCTCGCTTCACTTGCAAGAAGATACTCAACCGTAGCAGACGATGCGGAGAAGCCTTCAGTTGTCTCGCTTGCCGAATTTGCGGCTACGGGTCGAAAGGTTCAAGAACGAAACGGGATCTTTGTTTGCAAAAAGGATTCGCGCGAATTCCCCTTGCCGCACGCAGGCAATCACGAGACGGTGACCGTCGGAGATTATGCTTTCACGCTCTCGACGGGTGCTCCTCTAGGATCGCGCGATAAGGCTGAGATCTGCGTATTGATCGCGCCTCCCCGCGATATGGAGATTGAGGAATATATCACCGTGACGCAGATGATCTGCGCGAGATTTGCTAAGATCCACGCCGACGCGGCTTTCATTCCCGCCACCGAAAACGGTTTTCTGCGTGATCTTTTCACAATGACGGACGGAGCACTTATAGACACAACTCTCCTCCCCGTCCCCTCGGCTTGTGCAGAGGCAGTTCTTCTTCCCCTGAATCCCGCGCTTATGATATTCACTCAGAAGCGACATCTTTCAGAGCTTTGGAAGATCGCTGCGGAGTACTCAATAACGCCCTGCGCACCCGCGGTGTTCTCACAAAAGGGATTCACCGTCAAGGCGCCCGAGGGTAACGTGGTCATCCCCAACCTCGGTGAGCTTTTCGCAATAGGCGATTTCGGGGTGGCTTATAAAATCGACGCTGATTTCGATTACACTTCAATTGACGCTATCGAATCGCTTTCGCAAGATCTCTCGATTTCGGATTGCATGCTAACTGTCAAGGCGAGCGAACATCAAACGCTTTACGAAAAGCTTGCGGATCATATGAGCGACAAAAACGCGGTTTACGCAGTTTGCGGTACCGTCAACGTATACGACTTTGCGACAATTCCAATGATACTGACACTTGACGCTTTTCGAAGAAACGAGGAGCCACGGGTGCTTTATTCTAGGTTTTTCAGCGGCGAAAAAACGTCTATTTGCGTTTTCAAGCTCACCGAGAAAAATATTTAGCAAAATTCTTCGATTTTTCAAAAAAATATTCGAAAAACTATTGCATTTTTCAGAGTTTTGTGGTATAATATGCGGTGTTGTATGTAATTTGGCTTAATTGTCCTAAGGAGGTGCTTATAATGGCAAAATGCAGTGTTTGCGGCAAGGGCGTTGTCTTCGGTCATCAGGTTTCCCACTCTAACCGTAAGACCAACAGAGCTTGGAAGCCTAACATCCGTAAGGTAAAGGTTAGCGTTGACGGAACAGTTAAGACCGTTCCCATGTGTGCTCGTTGTCTCCGCACTATGAAAAAGGCTGAGAATGCCTAATTTCAATTAATGAAAAACAGCCCCAGTGGCTGTTTTTCTGTTTTTTGGAGAAAATTATGATCTGTGTTTGCGATTACAGAACGCCCGCGGGTGTTCTTGATTCATTAAAAAAGGAATTTGAAGTGATTCAGCTTCCCCCCGACACTTCTCTGCCCGCGCCCGTATGCGGGCACAGCGATCTTTTGATTTTTCGACTTGATGACTATCTCATAACAAGAAAAAGCTACTACCGTATTGCGAAGCGCGAGATCGACAGCATTTGCGAAAAAGCGGGACTTGACATTATTCTTTCGGATGCCGAGGCGGGCGCAAAATATCCCTATGACTGCGGGCTTTGCGCGGCTGTTTCAGGTGACAAGGTGATCTGCCGAACGGCTTCCGCTGACGGCGATATTCTGCGTTTGGCAAAGTCTTTAGGCTACGATATACTAAACGTACCGCAAGGATATTCAAAGTGTTCCTGCGCAATTCTTGCGGACGGTGCGGTGATTACCGCGGACAAAGGAATTGCTGCTGTAACGCTCGAAAAAGGCATTGAAACGCTTATTATATCAGAGGGTAACATTGATCTTCCCGGCTATTCTTACGGCTTTATAGGCGGTGCTACGGGGCTGTGTGGGGATATACTGTATTTTTGCGGTGATATCAAAACACATCCGGACCACCGAGCTATTACAGACTTCGCGCGAAAGCATAATACGGAATGCATTTCGCTCGGCGAAGGAAAACTTTATGACGTCGGAACTTTGATTTTTATATAGAAAACGGCAAGCATCACTTGCCGTTTTCTATATTATTTAGCTATTCCGGGGAAAATGATCTGCACTCCGAACATATCGCCTTCCTCGAAGTAGTCGATCATTCCGCGGTGGTCGGATACGATCTTTTCTACGATCTTGTGTCCGAAACCGTGCGAGGAATTATCCTTTTTGGTCGAGCGGAGGTCGGGGTTGCCCTTGAGGACCGATTTTCCAATGGTATTCTTGAAGATTATCATTCGGCTTGCGTTTTCGACCGAGAAAAGGATCTCTATCCGCTTTTCTTCAAGCTCCGAGATCGCCTCGATGGCGTTGTCGAGAATGTTGCCGAAGAGACAAGCGAGGTCGCGGTCTTCGATATCCGAAAAGTCTGCTATCAGACCCGAAATAACGATCTGCGTCTCTTTGAGAGTGCTGAGCTTGGAATTGATTATATAGTCGATGGTCTTATTGTCCGAGCGGATAACTCTGCCCATCGACTCAATCTCGGGAAGCAGTTTAGCGAGATATTCGCGGCTTTCGTCGGCTTTTCCAGCCTCAAGCTGGGCGTTTATAACCGAAAAATGATGCTTCACGTCGTGTTGCATTCTGCGAACGTTATCCCATACCGCGGTCGTTTCCTCGTGACGAGCGCTGTCGAACGCGGTCTTTTCTTCAAGGAGCTTGAGCTCGTACTCCTTCTTTTGCAGCCTTTGAATCTGCGCGAGCATAAAATAGAGGATGACATTTACCAAAAGGAACGAAACTATCAGTAAGGCGATCTGCGAACCGAGTGTGCTTGCGAAATCTGTTGTGGCAATCACCATTGTCGCACCGAGTCCGAGCACAGAAACCGCAGAAACTGTAAACGTAAGGACCGCGTTGAGCCTACCCACCTTGCCGTCGACATTTACAAAAGATATGATCAGTCGAAGCAGGGTGAAAAGAATTATCTTATGAAGGATAACGTATATATACCTGACAGTTGAATCGCTGCCCATAAGGTGGGATTCAAAGTCCTGCGTTATCATCGAGATCACGATAAAGAGCGTGCTGCTGACCGCCATCAGCGAAACCCAAAACAGACATACGGCAAGTATTTGTCTGAACGAAATGCTATACGCGGAAAGAGCGGTATACATCAAGGTGATCGCAGCGCACAACAATATTGATACCGTATTAAAATCGGCAAACAGCTTGTCGCAAAAAACGGTTACACATAAAATAAGCAGAATCGCGCCGATCTGATATCTCCTTTTACTTTCAAGCTTGCAAAACTTTGTGACGAACCATATCGTGAGGATCGAATCAAAGAGAGTTGCAGCCACCTCAAACATCTGCATCATCTTGAATACCTCCTGCGGACGAATTGCATATATGCTTCCTTGAACTCGTGTCTGCGCGGAGCGGCGACCGAAAGAATCGATCCGTTCTTCATTGTTACCTGCGAGCTGCTTTGTGCTTCCGAAACGTGTTCGAGATTTACTATATACGCTGAATGAATTCTGAAAAAGCGTTTATCCGTGCAGACACTCTCAAGCGCCTTTATAGTTCCGCGGCATTTGTAGACCGCGCCGTTTTCGCAATAGATATTATAATAGTTTTTGTCGTTTTCAAAATAAATGACGTCGCTCGGGCGGAGAGTTATATTTCCCTCGGTCGAGTTAAAGGAAAGTCCCTGTGTTTCCGAGAGGCATTTCTCTATCGCCTTGTCGAATGCAGAGGGGAGTTCTTCCTTAAGATGAAGCTTACGCAGGAATCTAAACGGGCTGTAAGCAAAGGACTGATAAACATAGTTATCGTAAGCAGACACGAATATTATGAGCGTTTTCGGATCCTTTTCGGATATTTTCGAAGCAAGCTCAAATCCCGAGATCTTCGGCATATCAATATCAAGGAAGATAATATCGAAGTTCATTTGATCCATAAACGAGAGTACGAGATCGCTTGAAGTGAAAGTCGGACCGATCTTGAGATCAAAGTCCCCCTCATATTTCGCGGCAAGCGCGGTAAGCTCGTCAGTCAACGCGGTTGCAAAGCAGGGATCGTCGTCGCAGATAACTATTCTGATCATGTTTTTACTCCATAGGGTTGATAAATATATTATAGCATATCGGCGCGAAAATGTAAATGTTTTATGCTATTATAATTATACACTAATTTTGAGTTGGGCGCGAGTTTTGGGATAAATCGCTTGATTTTAGGGATAATTTAAGTTTTATTGATCAAATTATCCCTAAAATTGATCGATTTATCCCAAAATTTGATTTCAATGATATTTTATGATATAATATATACACGGTCGTGAAAGAGCCGAAAGGAGACAAAGATGTTATCGAGAGTAGGCGACTACGAAAGAGCGCAAATGTTATATAACTGGATAGTTTTTCTCGGAGAGATAGCACTGTACGTTCTCGCCGGAGTGATGATATACTTTCTTTACAGATACCTGCGCGCGGTAAACAAGAGGGTGAAAGCCGTCAAGAATATAAAGAAGTGTGCCGAAATCGCGGGGTTCAAATGCAAAAAAACGGGCAGTTATCTCAACTTTGACTGTCACAATATGGAGACCTGCATCGTGCTTACAAAGGGGTTGACGCAGTATAATGTCAGATTTCTTTCGACTTTCGGTAAAAATCGCAATCTTCGTTTTTATTCGCCCGATGAATACGTCAGCGAGAAGATCGTGGGATACATACTCCTTAACACAAAAGGTTCCGGGTTCCTATCATGGGCAAAAATATTCAAGCCCAAGAACATCTCCGGCAATCTTCTCAAATGGATACATACCGAGACATTTGCATTTCCAAGCAAAAGAATACGCACAACGGGCGTTGAAAATCTGCAGGGCGGAAACATACACGAGGTGGTTATCTTCAATCCCGTGCCGCTGCGAGCATATTACCTTGATAAAACGACTTGGAAATTAGTCGTAGGCGGTGAATCATGGCAGAATTTATATTTCCACGATATTTCAACATTTTGTTCTATGATCGAAAGAAGCTAATGAGGTGAATGTTATGAAAAAAGCATTAAGTTTTGTCATCAATTCAATAATTCTTTTTGTGTCGTATTTTATAACAGCTTTTCTGGTAATGCTGATACTTCAAGTTCCTATGCGTATTTTTATAGATGCGGAAAGCCAACTTGAATTTTTTTGGAAAGCAGTCACTCAATATGCTTGCATGGTAGCGGTTTGTGTTGTTTTTCTGCTCGTAAGAAATCCGGAACATAAGACTTTATACCTGAAGTATATAGAAAACAGCGAATGGAATATCAAGGATGCATGTCTTTATGTTATCAAAAACAAGCATTTCTGGATAAACACCGCAGGCTTCGCAGTATGGCCTATATTTGTACCTAAATTTTTCGGAGCATTGAACTTGTTTTATGTAAGCAAGGAATTTTTGAGCAGTTTTCCTGCATCAATTCTCGTTATTTTTACAGTAGATCTGCCGTTCGTTATCTTTTCATTTATAGCGTGGCTGATCGTAATGCGGCATTGGAGTAAAACTCGATTGCATCGCTCACGCAGTGATCAGCTTTAACGAATAAACAAAGCGCACCTGTTTAAGGTGCGCTTTTTAATGCTGATATTCAAGGATATTTTGCTAAACTTGGGATAATACGAACATTTCGGGGATATATTGATGCTTAACTTCATTTTATCCCCGAAATTACGCTATTTGTCCCACTTTTTAGTTTTGTGCGGAAATTGTGATATAATATAGGTGCGGTCAGAAAAGACCGGAAAGGAGATAAGGATGTTATCACGAGTAGAAAACTATGAAATGTGGGAGTCGATATACAATTGGATCGTTTTTCTCGGTGAACTTGCATTGATAGTTCTGGGATGCGTAATGCTATACTTTCTTTACAGATATCTGCGAACGGTCAATAAAAGAATGAAAGCTGTTAAGAATCTAAAAAAGAGTGCAGCAAGGGCAGGGTTTAAGTGCAAGAAAACAGCAAGTTACCTAAACTTCGATTGTCACAACATGGAGACCTGCTTCGTGCTGACAAAGGGACTCACACAATTCAACGTAAGATTTCTTACCACTTTTAAAAAGAATCGTACGCTTCGTTTCCTTGCGCCCGACGCTTACGTGAGTGAGAAGGAATTCGGTTATATTATACTGAACACAAGAAACATTGTCGACCTTATGTGGGCGAGAATGTTCAAACCCAAAAACATCCCCGGAGATCTGCTCAAATGGGTTCACACCGAAAACGTCGCCTTCCCCAGTAATACCATCTACACAAAGGGAGTTGAAGTTCTTCAAAGCGGAAACATACAAGAGATCGTAATTTTCAATCCCGTTCCGCTGAAAGCCTTTTTCCTTGATAAAACCACGTGGACACAGGTTATCGGAGGCGAGACCTGGCAGAATCTGAGCTTCCATGATATTTCAAGCTTTTGCTCGATGCTTGAAAGAAAATATTCTTAAAACTTGCGTAAAGTTTCCCCCAGGCGTTCGCCCCATTTGAGAGTGTGGGGGTATTACATCCTTTCTGAACGCCTTGCGGGAAGCTTAGATCGAATACGAAAGCACACTCATTTTCAGAGTGTGCTTTCAGTTTTATTCGTAAATAATTCTTCCTTCTCTTCTGGGTTTGGGCGCGGGGTAATCGCCTGCTCGGTAGCCGAGGATGCAGTTGCCGACGCCGATATAGTTATCGCCGAGTCCCCATTTTGCTTTGAGGGCTTTGCCTTCCTCGGTTTCGAACATCTCTCGGGCGCGGTGGATCCAGCAGGAATCGACGCCGAGGCTATATGCGGCGAGCATCATATTGCCGATGACAAGGCTTCCGTCCTCGACGTAGGTGAAGCGGTCACTGTCCGCGAGGACTACGACGACGGTCGGTGCGCCGTAGAATGGATCTGCATCGGGATTACCGAGAATTTCCGCATTAAGGCGGCGGAGTATTTCTCGCGTTTCGGGGTCTGTGACGGCGACCATGACGGGCGCCTGCCACGCCTTGCCGTTTGCCGCCCAGGTTCCGGCTTTCAGTATTTCGTCAAGGATCTCGGCGGGGACGGGCTTGTCGGTATATTTCTTTACGCTTCTTCTGTCATATATGGCTTTGAGAACTTCATTGGTCATGGTGATATTTCTCCTTTTTTCTTTATTTTATCATATTTTTTCAGTTTGTGCAAGAGTTTTCTTGACATATCTTTCGCTCGGTGGTATAATTATTTCGAGGTGATGATATGAAAAAGGTTATTTTTATAGGAAATTCATTTATTTATTACGGTGGATGCGTTTATACGGGCAAGTTTGGGAAGAACGAGCAGACGGCTATCGACTATGAAAGACGAAGCGACGACCGCGCGTATTTCTATCAGATCTGCAAGCAATACGGCGTTGACGTTAGTGTCACCGATGCAACTCACGGCGGTCGTACACTTTACGACTTTCTCGAGAGCGGTGACGGCAAGGAATATCCCACCGTCGGAATCGACCTTCTCGGCGGATACGATCTTTCTTCCTACACCGACGTTTTCCTTTCGGAAGCGGGAAGAAACAATCCTGATTTCATTCGCGACATCGAAGCGGTCATGGCAAGATTCCCGAATCCGAATACAAACTTCTACTATCTGATCAACAACTACACCTATCTGAAAAAGCACGAGAACATTCTCGATGCTCTTCCCCGCCTTCGCGAGCTTGGAATCAAAATAATTCCTTGGGGTGTGCTTATCTGCGATATTTGGATAGGTGACGCGGAAATCGAGGACGCGGAATGCAAATACAACAAGAATTCCTTCATCGTCAATCAGAATGCCCACGACGGATACCACGAAAATCCGCTTTGCGGTTACATAACTGCGCAGATGTGCTTCAGCGCGATGACGGGAAAGAGTGCTATCGGCACCGATCTCGGATTCTGCGGCGAGGTCATTGATTTTGAAAAATATATTTCAGATCACTACGGCTTTGAGGGCTCAACGACAAACTTCCCCGAGATTCTTGCAAGCAAGGATATGGTTCAGATACAAAAGCATTGCGACGAATATCTTGAAAAATTCAACTGAAAATAACGGCTGTTGCGCGCAACAGCCGTTAATTTTATGATATATCGCTTCCCGTAAACGAATACGGAAGGAGCATTGAAAGCGGGTAGATATTTGGACGGCGAGCGTTGCCCGTTACGATTAGCAGATCGCCGTTCGGGCTGAATTCCGCCATAAACTGACGGCAGATGCCGCAGGGGAGGCATTCGTCGATCGACTCGCTTATACCGCCGCAGATTGCAATTGCGGCAAAACCACGTTCGCCGGCGGCGATTGCGGTGGTGAAAGCGTTTCTCTCGGCACAGATCGTTCCGCCGTAGGAGGCGTTTTCGACGTTACACCCAAGGAAGACGTTACCCGATTTACAGAGCAGAGCCGCGCCGACCTTGAAATTTGAATACGGAACGTATGCGTTCTCGCGCGCCTTTTCGGCGAGTGTGAGGAGTTCCGCTACGGTCGGCTCTTTGCCCTCGCAGATGAGTCCCGCGACGCCGGGGGCTTCGTAGAAGGTCTCAGAGCCAAGAAGGGCGCAAACAGTTGCGGCGACGGTGTCAAAGCCGTTGATAGTGCCGAGTTCAACGGGAGTTATGCGCTTACCCGCGACAAGCATAGGAACGTACTCGCGTGTGTGGTCGGTCGTTTTTGTATATGCGGGATCGCATCCGTGGTCGGCGGTGATGATGATAACGTCATCCTCGCGCATTTCGGGGAGAAATCCGCCGAGCCATTCGTCGAATTCCGAAATCGCTGCGGCATAGCCGTCAATATCGCGGCGGTGACCGAATTTCGAATCGAAGTCAACGAGATTTGTGAAGCAAAGTCCGCGGAAATCGCGCTTTGCGATCTCACTTGTTTTAGCCAGTCCGTCGGCGTTGCTTTCGCTGTAGGTGTACTCGGTAAGTCCGCGTCCCGCGAAAATATCGTTGATCTTGCCGACACCGATAACGTCGAAGCCTTCGGCTTTGAGCGAATCAAGCATTGTATCCTCGGTTGGCTCGAGCGAGAAATCGTGGCGGCGGGGAGTGCGGAGGAAATTACCGACCTCGCCCTCAAAGGGGCGCGCGATGACTCTGCCGACGGCGTGATCGCCGACGAGGATCTTTCTCGCAATTCGGCAATATTCGTAAAGCTGTTCGGGCGGCACGAGAGATTCGTGCGCAGCGATCTGGAAAACGCTGTCAGACGAGGTATAGACAATCAGATCACCCATACGGAGGTGTTCTTCGCCGTAATCTGCAAGTACTTGTGTTCCCGAATAAGGGAGATTGCAGAGCACGCCTCTGCCCGTAGCTTTTTTGAAGGCTTCGATAACTTCGCTCGGAAAACCGTTCGGGTAGGTCGGGAGCGGCTTTTCAGAGATTAGTCCCGTCATTTCCCAATGGCCGATGGTAGTATCCTTGCCGTTTGAAAGCTCGCGCAAACGTGCTACGGCGCCGCTAATATTATAGATATCAGCTCCCGCGGGGGCTTTTTCTTTTTGTCCGTCGATAGCAAAAAGTCCGAGCTTGGTAAGATTCGGTGCATTAAATCTCGCTGACTTCACGACAGCGCCGAGGGTATCCGAGCCGACGTCGCCAAAGCTTTCGGCATCGGGCGCTTCACCGATCCCAAAGCTGTCGAGAACGACGAGAAATACGCGTTTGATATTATCCTTCATATCTGCATCAATTCATCGCTACAGCGACTTCGAGAGCGACCTCCATCATCTGCGTGAAGGAATTTTGTCTTTCCTCTGCGGTCGTCGCTTCGCCTGTGATAAGGTGGTCGGAGATGGTGCAGATCGCAAGAGCATTCTTACCTGCGCGAGCGGCATTCATATAGAGCGCGGCGGCTTCCATTTCGACAGCAAGACAACCGAGCTTCATCCACTTGCCCGCATCGGTAGAATCGTCACAATAGAAGGTATCAGACGAATAAAGATTGCCGACGTGATATCTCGCGCCCTTATCTTCACAAGCCTTTACAGCCTTGCTGAGAAGCTCATAGCTTGATATCGCGGAAAAATTACCCGAAAGACAGAACTGCGATGCGTAGTTCGAGTTAGTGCAAGCTCCCTGACCGATAACGATATCGCGGACCTTGAGCTTTTCCTGCATAGCTCCCGCAGAGCCGACGCGGATGATATTTTCAACTCCGAAGAAATTGTAAAGCTCATAGCTGTAGATACCGATCGAAGGCATACCCATTCCCGATGCCATTACCGACACGGGAACACCCTTGTAGGTTCCTGTGTAGCCCTGAACGCCGCGAACGTTGTTTACGAGACGCGCGTTTTCAAGAAAGTTTTCAGCGATGAATTTAGAACGAAGAGGATCACCGGGCATAAGGACGGTCTTGGCGAAATCTTCGGGTGTTGCGTTAATATGAGGGGTGGGGTAAGGTTTATTCATTTCATTATCCTCCAATTTGGAATATATACGTTTTCATTAATTTGATCAATTTTATCCGGCAGGAAAGCCACGGTTTCGGGTGGGACTGCATCGGGTTGGCTCGCAAACGGAAGTAATATTCCGTTCTGATCGTATATAACGACCAAAACCGCAACGAGCAAAGCCAACAAGACGAGTATCGCAATAATCAGCCAACCGTATTTTCTGAACAGGTCCATAATAACTCTCCTTTAATTCTTTCATAGATAGTATATCATAATACGTGCGTTTTTTCAAGTAATAACCGAAAAAAATCACAAAAACATCTTCTCGTATCTTATATCGCATACTTCGACGATATTTTTCAATCAGAAGTGATAAAATTAAAGCAAAAAAGGAAGGATACATCAAATGATAAAAAGCAATTGCCGATATCGGCTAAGCACAACTCCCGAGGGGCTTGCCGTAACGATATCGGGCGAGATCGATCACCATTCTGCGGTCGGTATGCGACGGGAAATTGACAATATTATATGGAACAGAACGCCGACGCACTTGATACTCGATATGTCCGAAGTAGACTTTATGGATAGCTCCGGGCTTGGATTTATTATGGGCAGATATGCGCTGATGCGCGAAATCGGCGGAAATCTTACGCTGCGAAATCCCTCGGCGGTCGTTATGAAAATGCTGACGCTGACGGGCTTCGAGAAAAAGGTTAAGATCACAGGTACAGTTTATAGTTAAAGGAGCAGAAAATGAAAGAAAGTAAAAAGAAAAGCGTTGCGCCCGTTTGCAACGAAATGAAGCTCGACTTCCCTTCCCATTCGCGCAACGAAGCCTTTGCTCGCGCCGCGGCGGGGGCATTTATCGCCTCGCTTGATCCGACGGCATCCGAGCTTTCGGATATCAAATGCGCTCTGTCCGAGGCGGTCACGAACTGCACGGTTCACGCATATCCCAACAAGATCGGAACGATCAGAATGTCGATCAAGCTGCGAGAGGACGGAACTGTCGTTATTACGGTAAAGGACAAGGGTGTCGGCATTACCGACACCAAAAAGGCTCGCGAACCGCTTTTTACGACCGATGCGGCTGGGGAGCGGAGCGGAATGGGTTTTACTGTTATGGAAGGATTTTCGGACAGCGTAAAGCTTACCTCAAAGCCCGGGAAAGGCACGACAGTAACGATGACGAGAAAATTATCCTGCAAAAGCTCCTATTGAATACATATCTTATTTAGGGAGCCGAATAATGAATGCATATTCAATAGAAAACAACAGACTTCTCATCGAGCTTGCCCAAGGCGGCAATAAAAGCGAAAGCGAAGCGGCGACCGAGAGGCTAATCTGCGAAAATATGGGACTGGTACGACATATTGCACTGAAATTCTGCGGACGCGGAAGTGAATACGAGGATCTCGTTCAGATTGGTACTATCGGTATGCTGAAGGCAATACGTTCCTTCGATCTAGAGCGCGGAACGGCTTTTTCAACCTACGCAGTACCTTTGATTCTTGGTGAAATACGGCGCCATCTGCGCGACGACGGCCCGATCAAGGTTGGACGTGCGGTCAAAAAGCTTGGTGCAGAGCTCATACGCGAGCAGACGAGGATCATTTCAGAAACGGGAAAAGAACCGCACCTCTCCGAGCTTGCGGAAAGGTGCGGTGTTTCGCCCGAAGAGGCAGCGGCGGCGCTTGATGCCATCAGTCCAGTAGCGTCCCTATCGGACAGCCCCGGTGATGACGGCGAAGGACTTTGCCTTTACGACCGCATCCCCGACGGAGACGGACTTCTTGACATTGAGCACGCGCGAGATCGAATAGCGCTCGGACAGGCTATAAGACTTCTGCCTCCCGAATGGAGGCAGATAATCGTTTTCAGGTATTTTAAGAATATGACTCAGCAAAAGACCGCCGAGGCTCTCGGGCTCACCCAAGTCAAGGTATCGCGCGAGGAGAAGAAGATCGTAGAATTTCTCCGCGCAGAGCTTACGAGATAACTCTCACGGATAAATAGTGAGGATACAATGCACCTCGTCAATGGTGTATGAAAACGCACTTGCCCCCTTCATTCCGTTGAGCTTATAGAATTTGGAATTTTCTATGATATCAGTCACTGCGGCGCGAAGAACGACATCGTTCGAAAATTTAACGGAAAAGCCTTTCTCAAATGATTGAGACGAAAAGACCGAATTATATGAATTGAAGCTGTATTGTTTGAAATAAAGTCCCTCGCGGCGGTAATAATTATATTCTTTTCCCAGAGCGGCGGGATATTCGAACAGATCGTCCGCCCTGTGCGTGAGCGACATTTCCTCGTCATCGAGGCAAAAATAGGAATAAAGCACCTTGCCGTTTTCATTGTCATCCGCCCAGGTAGTATCGAGGTGATAATACTCGCCGCCGAGATCGATCAAATTCCAAGCGTGGAGTCCGTCGACCGTCACTCCCGTTACGTAAAGCGTATCAATACCGCTATGGTTCAGAATATACGAAGTCGTGCAAGCATAGCCGCCGCAGAGAGTTTTACGAGCCACCAGGGTTCCGTACATCGTGTTTGCAAATGCTTGCTCGGATTCATCCATCCCTGATGAAAAATTGAAGCTTTCGCGGTCGTATTCAACGTTTTCCGCAAGCCAATCGTTGAGGAATTTTACCTTTTCGTAAGGCTCTGCGATCTGATCAATCATAGCTGTAAGCTCAGACAAGGCTTCATCAAGCTCTCGGCGAGCCTCCGCGATATCATTTTTCTCCCAATAGCTGTGTATCCCTAAAGTGATCTCAACAGTACCCTTATTATTAGCTCCAAGGACGGTGGATCTGATCTGATTGCCACCATCAAGCCAGAAGATTTCGGGATGATCACGGAGCAACGCTTCGGTGGCGCGTTTACAGCCCTCGGCGTATTCATCGCAATTGACGCCAACGAGTTCATATACGTTTTCCTCCGATTCGATCGCAATCAAAGACGCCATGTACATTGTCTTTTGAACGTCGGACAGTTGCTCGTAAAAATACGAACCCGTAGACGGAACTGTCATATCAACGCGGTTGCCGTTAATATACAAACCATCATCTCTGTTTATAGCCGCGGTAGGAACGTCGGAGGAAATCGGCATCTTGCATCCCGAGAGCACGGGGATAATAAGCATCACAATAAGACAAGCGGCAATTGCCCTTGTTTTTTTGTTTAGAGTCATAAATAATCCTTTCAAGTTCAAAGTCCGTACGCTTCGTCGGTGCAATCGGGGAGAGTCGAGAGATCGACTGTCAGCTTTCTTGCGGATCCGCCTTCCGACACGACAACAAGAAATGTCGTCGGTTGCATTGATATCTCGAAACGTGTATAAACCTTGCCGCAAACCGAAACGTACTCGTAATCCTCATGCCATTTAGCACCCGTTTCGGGGTCATAGCAAAGCGGGACGTGCGCACCACGGATGAAGATAGGCGTGTGAGAAACTCGGTTGGCTGTGTTGGCAAAATAATAGATGTCCTTGGTGCCGACTCGTTTATGTATATGGCTGAACATACCGCCGTCAGGGAGATGCTTGTGAAGCCCGAGGCGTGTGTATTCGTTGAAGCTTGCGTTAAGTGCGCCCGTAGTTTCGTATTTCGGCATCTGCGGAGCGAATACGTCGTAGCCGATCTTAAACGCAGAAAGGGCACGGCGGATATCAAGGCTGCTGACCATACTTACACCGTCGATTCCGGTTTGTGAGAAATACAGGAACAAAGCTCTTCCGCCCGCGGGAGAGGTATTTTCACAATAAGTTCTCATTACCGAGCTATCGAGGGCATCCTTACCGAAGATATGCTCCGTGATAGCGAGCATTTCCTTATCGTTTTTATCGGGAGCCTCGGGATCGTATTCAAAGGCACGCGTCGGAAGCTCACCCGTTGCAATTATGCGTCCGCCCGCGTCAAAATAGTCGCGGAGAACACGCATACAAGCAAGTGAAGCAATTCTTTGAGACGGGAGTACAACGACACGGAAACCGCCCTCGTCACTCATTCCCGCAAGACGCAGAAGATCGTTTTCAGCCTTCGCGCTTCGCGCGATAACGTCGGGATGCAGAAGCGTTACGTCGTGTCCCGCACAAAGACAAATGCTGTTAATGACCGACATATAATCGGCATCAGAGGGAGTGTCCGAATACTCAAATCCTTCGATATCCGCACTATACATATTTACGCAAGAATGGAGATAATAGATCGGATATATAACCGCGATATCCGAGACCTGACGTCCGCCTTTGAGGCAGGTACGCATAGCCGCCGTGAAGCGCAGTATTCTCGAAGACTCGTTGTGATTTGCGGCGTTAGGGGTAGGAAGATGGAGTGCGGGAAGATTGGCACCTCTCGCAAAAGCGTGCGCGGCGTCGCGCATCATTATATCAATATTGCATTCCTTATAATTCTTATAAAGCTCAACGAAAATATCTCTCTTTGCTCTGCCAAACGCCGCCCCCGCTGCCACCTTGACCGAATTTATGCCATAGAGATAGCCCATATCGAGAACAGCTCCGGGTGTTGCGGTATTATTCAGAAGAGCATCGCCCATAATGGGGGAGCACTGGGTCGATTTCGATTCCGAAAGTACGCCTATCAGGGAAAGAGAATTCGCCTCAGCAAAGGCTTCTGCCGCGGAAATGAATCCGTCGCGAAGCATTCTCGCTCGGCAATCAGAGAAAAGCGCCTTATAACGCGGAGCATTCTTACTGTCAGGCGTGAAAAGATAGGGATAGTATGGTGCGGGATCAAAGCCGTAGCGAGCCTCAAACACCTCGTTGAAGCCATCGCACCAGTCATGGCGGTTGACCGCCTTAAAAGCAAGACTTGAATAATAAAGATGGGTCACGGTCGTTCCCATATATCCGTCAAAAACATCGGCAAAGATCGCATACGCGTCGTTTATGTAAGCCTCGGAGGAAGCACGCGAAAGAATATTCGGGCGGTTGCCGTCGTGGTCGGGCAATGATACGTACTGCACGATACGCCAGTTTCCGCGAGGGCATTTATAAACGACCTTATCATCTTGAATATATTCGCGAAGGTCGATAACCTCATCGCGGTCCTCGTTGTATGCAACAACCGAGAGAAGCTTACCGGGGAATATCTGCCAATTGACAGATTCGTCCTGATTGCAGTAATGAGTATGGCGGACAAGCTTTCGCGAACGGATGGTATCCTCCCAAACCGCATCCTCGGCGAGAACCACAGTCTGCTCAATGCAATCGGCAAGAGTGAACGCCACGGGAAGTCCGAATTCCGCAGATGCGGGCAGAAGTCTGGAATAAAATGTTTTGAACTGCTCGGTACGCTCTTCGGGGGAAAGATCATCCGAAATTATAGGCAGAGGAATAAAACCTCCGACACCTGCGGCGGCGGAGAGCCTCACTTGCTCTGCGACCTCTTCACTGCTCTGACCCGAATCGCGCCAGAAAACAAAGGGGCGGTATTTTTCTATTGTGCTCGGATTGCCGTTTTCACCGTACATTTCGTCACCTCGGAATAGTATTCTAAATTAATTATATCACAAACCCGAAAGAAAGTAAATATTTCTCTTGCAGATTTTATTATTTTATGGTATAATTCATATATCAAAATACAGAGGTGTGAAATGAACAAGAGAATTCTGATAAGCGGCGGCTCGCGCGGTATCGGTGCGGCAACCGTAAAATATTTTGCCGAACACGGCGATAAAGTCGCATTTATATATCACAGCGCCGACGAGAAAGCCCGCGAAATTGCTGAAGACACAAACGCTTTCCCGATCAAAGCCGACGTTTCGGACGCACAGAGCGCAAAATCAGCGTTCACAGCAGCCATGGAACATCTCGGCGGCATCGACGTGCTCGTAAACTGTGCCGGAGTAGCAGGATTTTCACTTTTCACCGACATTTCGGACGAAGAATGGCGACGTATGCTTGACACGAACCTCACCTCTACATTCACACTTTCACGCGAGGCGGCAAAGGTGATGATCTCGCAAAAGATCGGTACTATCATCAACGTCGGCTCGGTATGGGGCAGAATGGGTGCATCCTGTGAAGTTCACTATTCGGCATCCAAAGCAGGTCTGCGCGGACTTACACAAGCACTCGCAAAGGAGCTTGGACCTTCCGGTATCACCGTCAACTGCGTTGAACCGGGAGTTATTGATACGGATATGAATTCAATGCTTGATGAAAGCGCAATGAAGGAGCTTGCCGAGGCAACACCGCTTTGCAGAATCGGTAAGGCAGAGGAAGTAGCCGCTGTGATCGGATTTTTAGCTTCGGACGAGGCTTCATTTATAACGGGAGCTTGTATTCCCGTAGACGGGGGATTTCCGGTATAAATTTCATAGTTTTAAATATTCCGATTAAACGGTATTCTGAATATAAAGAATGTAAATTTTCAGGAGGTCAAAAATGACCACACGCGATGTAGGAAACCTGTTAGCCCCATTTTTCAAGGCTCATGGATTCAAGCGAAAAAGCAATCGTTTTTTTAAGATAATAAACAATATTGCTTTCTGTATCGAGCTTGACCGCCCCGGCGGATTATATGTTCAAAGCTATATTATTCCGCTGTATATGCCTCACGATTTCAGATGTCTTACATACGGCGAACGTTTGCAAGAATTTAAAAAGTGCCCGGTTCCTGATGAGCATTATCTTACCGAAAGAACGGAATGTAACGAATACGTGGCAAAGACGATCGAATGCTGTGAAAAATACATTTTGCCATTCTATGATAGGATATCAACCGCAGGCGGATTGTTGGATTTCCTTAACGGGAAGCTTAAAGATATACAAGAATATTTCTTCACCGGACCAATGGAAATACTCGAGCTAAAGATTTACACGAATTTCGTTTTATCTCGATTCGATGAGGTGCTTGAGGATATTCCAAAATTATTCTGTGAGATCGACAAATGCCGTGGTTATATATTTGAAGATTTACTCGAAGAAATGAAATTACGAATTAACCGACTGGGATCAATGATTACCGCCACAGAGGAAGAAAGAATCCGATTTATCGATGAAACAATTGAACATTCATTAACCGCTTGCAAGTTTAAATAAAACTGCAATCCCGCCGCACTCGGTCGAGCACGGCGGGATTATTTATTTTATTCGGGCAGAATGTCGCTGAACATAATGAGCTGCGATGTGATCTTCTCTTCCTCGGTCAAGGGCTTAAATGTACCGTTTGAATAAAGGATGTCCATTACCATTAAAGCCGTCATATTGCCGATAAAGTGCTTTACACCGTAATAAACAATCAGATCCTGAATCTGCGGAGGATAGTCTTTTGCTTCGATCATCGCGATTTCAAGGGCGGTTTCAGCGAATCGCTTCTTGAGAGATTCATCCAATGACGGCAGCGTCTTGAAGAATTCCTTATAGTTGTCCTTCACAATCATAATTGCCGGTTTATTATCGGAAGTGAGGTATCCTCTTTCCTTCAAGCGCGCGATTTTTTCATTATTGGCAATTGTATCGGGCAGTTCGCCTCGAATGAATTCGTAAAGATACTCATAATCCGAAACAAGATTGTTCTCCCAATATCCTTCACGAGTGCTGTATCTGGAATCGACCGACCACGAACACACCGAGGGATATTTATCAGAACCTCTCTGCATACTGCCGCAAGATCCATAGGAAGGAAGATCCTTCAAAGTAAGTTCGTATTCAGGATCAGACGGCTTTGACGTTGTATAAACATAGGGAATATAACGGCCTCCGTCAGTCGTTTGAACATAATACTTTGAGTGATCTATATCGGTCTTAATTTTGCATTTATTTGCAACGCCATAGAATATAACAGCGGCTTCAAACAACTCTCTATTACCGCTCGGAATATAAATATCTTTTACATCCTTGATTGACTCAAGTACCGCAGGAACATAATCACGCACAAGTTGCTCTGCGACACTAAGATGTATCTTTGTGATTCTTTCATTAAACTCACGGGAATATGTGTCAGGTCCGAATCTCACAAGAGTCGTATACTTACCATTTTTTGTTTTGATGATAAATCCGTTGTCTTCGAGCAAGTTTATTTTGTCCTCAATATAAACAAGTGTCATACCGAGCTCTTCTGCAATCTCTTCCTTTGTCCTGGGAGTATGATATACGCTGTAAACAATGTTGAGATTGATCTTATCCTCAAGATAGTATTCGGGACCGCCGTTGTTGCCGGGATTACCGTCGTGACCTATACTAGTTGCTTCAAACGGGTTCAAACCAAGTTTGCCAATTTTTCTTTCCATAGAAAAGCCCTCCTTAAGCTCTTTTCGTGCGCGGTTAAGATGCCATTTAACGGTGCCTTCGGGAATATTCAGCTGCAACGCAATAGAAGCGATCGATTGCTTTGAGAAATAAAACATATAAACGATCTTTCGTCTGACTTCGGTTAGAAACGCGATTTCGCGGCGCAGACGCTTGGTTTCTGCTTCAGGATCCTCGCAATATTCTTCTTCGAAATAAGGGATTTCAAGTCCGTCTATCGAGATACCCTCGTGCTTCTTCTTCGATGAAACGAATTTTGAATAAGTATGCTCGCTGATCCTCCAAATATATCCCTCGATATTAGCGATCTCATCAGATCGCAATAACGATTGATATACTTCAAGAACTATCTCCGAGCAAATATCCTCCGCTTCATCATACGAGTAAGCCTTCTTCACCGCAAAGCCGTAAATCTTTTGCAGGTATTCCGTTATTATCTTATCCGCTTGTTCTTTCTTCATTTTGTTTTCTCCGGTACCGTTTGACTATATAGTGAGGGCTTTTTTGAAAAGGTTGGCGATTTAGAAAAAATTATAGGAAATTTTGATAACAAATACATATCCTTAGCAACCAATCGTTGCTCGACATTATTACGGTTTTATGATATAATATAGCTAAATCAATGGGAGGTATGAAATGAAATTATATCACGGAACTCAAGTACAAAATATTAAACAATTAAAACCGTTTGCTACGCGTAGCAATGCAATATCGAAACCAGTAATATGCTTTACGCCAAATTACAGTATTGCACTTCTATACATATGGAATCGTTCTTATAAATGGGTCACCTTTAGTGAAGATGAAAACGGAAAAGTGGTTTTCACAGAACACTATGAAAATATGCTTTATGATTTTTATAACAAGGTAAGCGGGAGCATTTATGAATGCGATGGAGATAATCCCGATATTACTCCTACACATATGAAAGGCGTTTATACTTCTCAAGTCCCAACTCCGGTTGAAAAAGAAACGAAGATCGACAACGTATATGATGAAATTCTAAAGCAAGAATCCTTGGAAAATATTATAATTCGAAGATATGATCAATTATCCGTCGATGATAAAAAGGAAATCTTTAAAATGACCGTCAGGGCAATCCATATGCAAAAATTATTAATCCCGTCCGATTATGTACCTAAACAAGAACAAGTTTGTTTTGTTCGAATGCATTTTCCGCAAGCGTGGGAGACAGCTTCAAAAATGACCAAGGCAGAAGTTGAGCAAATGATAAGCGAGTGGAGAGCATCATTAAAAATAGATAAATAAGGTAAAAAGAAAATGTTTGATACAATGAAATTCGGCAAGGCACTTTCAATACTTCGGAAAGAAGCCGACATGACACAAAACGAAGTGGCTGACAGACTCAATCTATCACGTCAAGCAATCTCAAAATATGAGCGTGGCGAGAGTTTTCCCGATATATCCGTGCTTGTAATGATCGCAGAACTTTTTAATGTTACGCTCGATCAACTTATAAACTATGGAGAGCCAACAAAGGGTGAGTCTACCATCTTAAAAAATGTAGCAAAAGGAAATGCGGATGTTATTGCAGAAAATATTGCGGATGTAGTAAACCTCGCGCCGCTTTTGAAGCCAAGCATTTTAACAAAGCTATCGCACCAATTTGAAAAGCAAGGTATCGATATCTCGGATATCATCACTCTCGCAGAGTATTTGAACGATGAAGCTGTTGTCAAGCTGATAGAAAAAGCAACCTTTGATGACATCAATGATGAGCTTCTCGAAAAATTCATACCGATGCTCAACCATGATTCAAAAGAGGCTATATTTCAAAAGATATTGGACGGCGAAATGGATTGGCACTTCATAAAAGTACTTTTGCCGTTTGCGGATTATATTACGACCCAAATAGAAGCGGCAGTTGTAGCAGGTGTTCTGCCGCGCGATATACTAGATATTTTAAACGATTACTTGCAAGCAAAAAAACCGGTGACAACTATACTGGAATAAAAGGATTTTCAAGATACTGTGCAGTTTTGGAGAAATATATCTTAAAATAAATTTACTATGCAAAAAAGGAACGGAATTAATCCGTTCCTTTAAGTTTGACCTATTCTTTGAAAACCGAATAAAGTATAGAGTGTTAGAGAAACTCAAGAAATTGAATATGTGTGTTTGAACCTTTGCAGTTCAAGCCCTCGGTCTATTAGTATCGGTCAGCTGAACACATTACTGTGCTTACACCTCCGACCTATCAAACTTGTAGTCTACAAGTGACCTTACTCAATAAATGATGGGATATCTAATCTTGAAGCATGTTTCACGCTTAGATGCCTTCAGCGTTTATCAAAACCGCACGCAGCTACCCAGCTGTGCTCCTGGCGGAACAACTGGTGCACCGGAGGTGCGTCCGACCCGGTCCTCTCGTACTAAGGTCAGCCCTTCTCAAATATCCAACGCCCACGACAGATAGGGACCGAACTGTCTCGCGACGTTCTGAACCCAGCTCGCGTACCACTTTAATCGGCGGACAGCCGAACCCTTGGGACCGTATACAGCCCCAGGATGTGATGAGCCGACATCGAGGTGCCAAACCTCCCCGTCGATGTGAACTCTTGGGGGAGATCAGCCTGTTATCCCCAGGGTAGCTTTTATCCGTTAAGCGATGGCATTTCCATTCACTACCACCTGATCACTAACTCCAACTTTCGTTACTG
>JAZTXK010000077.1:0-60585 GCA_045636385.1 Eubacteriales bacterium | reverse complement strand
ACTTTCATGGTTTGACGGGCGGTGTGTACAAAGCCCGGGAACGTATTCACCGCGGCATGCTGATCCGCGATTACTAGCAATTCCAACTTCGTGCAGGCGAGTTGCAGCCTGCAGTCCGAACTGGGACGCCTTTTATGGGGTTTGCTCCGCCTCGCGGCATTGCTTCCCTTTGTTTGCGCCATTGTAGTACGTGTGAGGCCCGAAGCGTAAGGGGCATGATGATTTGACGTCATCCCCACCTTCCTCCGTTTTGTCAACGGCAGTCTGACCAGAGTGCTCTTGCGTAGCAACTAATCATAAGGGTTGCGCTCGTTGCGGGACTTAACCCAACATCTCACGACACGAGCTGACGACAACCATGCACCACCTGTCACCGGATTCCCCGAAGGGCATTAGCTTTTTATGGGCCTTTTTCCGGGATGTCAAGCTTCGGTAAGGTTCTTCGCGTTGCGTCGAATTAATCCACATACTCCACTGCTTGTGCGGGCTCCCGTCAATTCCTTTGAGTTTCAACCTTGCGGCCGTACTCCCCAGGTGGAATGCTTATTGTGTTAACTCCGGCACAGAAGCTATCGCCCCTACACCTAGCATTCATCGTTTACGGCGTGGACTACCAGGGTATCTAATCCTGTTTGCTCCCCACGCTTTCGTGTCTCAGCGTCAGTTGTCGTCCAGTAAATCGCCTTCGCCACTGGTGTTCCTCCCAATATCTACGCATTTCACCGCTACACTGGGAATTCCATTTACCTCTCCGACACTCAAGAACCACAGTTTCAAATGCAGGCTATGGGTTGAGCCCATAGTTTTCACATCTGACTTGCTTTCCCGCCTACACACCCTTTACACCCAGTAATTCCGGATAACGCTTGCCACCTACGTATTACCGCGGCTGCTGGCACGTAGTTAGCCGTGGCTTCCTCGATAGGTACCGTCACTTCTTCGTCCCTATCAACAGAGCTTTACAATCCGAAGACCTTCATCGCTCACGCGGCGTCGCTGGGTCAGAGTTGCCTCCATTGCCCAATATTCCCCACTGCTGCCTCCCGTAGGAGTCTGGACCGTTTCTCAGTTCCAATGTGGCCGTTCAACCTCTCAGTCCGGCTACTGATCGTCGACTTGGTAGGCCGTTACCCCACCAACTATCTAATCAGACGCGAGTCCATCCTTATGCGATAAAATCTTTGGCATTCAGAAGATGTCTTCCAAATGCATTATGCGGTATTAGCGTCCGTTTCCAGACGTTATTCCACTCATAAGGGCAGGTTACTCACGCGTTACTCACCCGTCCGCCACTGATCCGTCCCCGAAGGGACTTCACCGTTCGACTTGCATGTGTTAGGCGCGCCGCCAGCGTTCATCCTGAGCCAGGATCAAACTCTCTAAATCATTGTATATAAACGATTCCTAAGAACCGTTCAAATCATAATTCAGAGCTTTTGCTCTTAGCACTAGTACAAATACTAGCTCATTTTTTCCTTGCAGTTTTCACTGCTTGGATTTACCTTTGAGTTCGTGTTTTCTCAAAATCTTTGACCGACTTCCTCGCACAAACCTTATTTAACAACTCCGATTTTACTCAGAGTCAAGCTTGTACTTCTTAGTCTGTTGTTCAATTTTCAATGACCTCGCCGCCGCTTCGCTCTTCAGCTCTGCGCGACAGCTTGTATATTATACCACTTTCAGTCCCTTTTGTCAATACCTTTTTTGAAGTTTTTTGCGATTTTTTTCACTTTGTTAAACATAAACAACGCAAAACCTGCGTTCGTTATCTACCAAAGTGCAATTTGCACAACATGCGCAAGACAACCGCCCATTCATCAGAGAAAAGGCGGTTGCAAGCTTATGTTCAATTTTTAAAGTATTCCTCAGGAACAGACCAAGCCATCTGTTTTGCACCCGCAAGTGAGGGGTGGAGATGATCTCCGCTATCGTATTCGGGGATAATCTGCTGGGGATCATCCTCACGGCGAACGGCCGCTTCGAAGTCGACGATACCGTCGTGTTCATCGGTAGTTCTGATCCATTCATTTGCCGCAAGGCGGATCTCTTCTCTGTAACCGCCGTCATTGAGGCAACGAGGACAAGGAAGGAGAGTCGCGAAATATATTTTCAATCCAAGCTTATGCGCAATAGCTATATAGGTTCTGTAACCTTCGATAAGTTCTTCGGGAGTCGGAAGCTCGCTCATAGGGCAGATGGGATTATTCACACCGGGATGAATGATATCATTGATTCCGTGAAGAACAATGACTGCTTCCGCACCGACAGCAGTATCAAGTGTATGCTCAAATCGCTTAATTCCCGCCTCACCCCAATGCTTCTTGATTCGAGCCTTATATTCACGAAGAACACGGTTGCCACCTATACCGCGGCGAACGATCGCTTTGTTGTCTATACCGAGTTCAGTAAGACGGCGAGCAAAGCAATCGGGCCAAGGCTGAGCGGTGATAGAGTCGCCAAACGCAACGATTGAACTGCAATCTTCGCGAGTGAGGTAATCAATGGAATGAATAAGGACATAGGGTCCGCCGTCGCCGACGGTAAGCCACGGAATATCATCCTCGCCTGCATAATCGCCCTGCGAATAATATTTTGTAATGTAGTGACCGCTGTTCCAATGTCCGCTTCGGAGTTGAGTTTTTTCTTTAATATAGAAGCTTACAAAATATTCTTCTGCGGGCGCAAGTTCAAAATCTGCGGGATCGCTTACACATTCTGCACCGGGTTCAAGAGTAAATCCGGATTTGCCGTCAAAAAGAACTTCTACGGTAGTCCCGGTCTTTGCTTCCTTATTCACGGAACGTTTTGCAACAAAAACCTTATCGACGGTAACCTGCTCGGTTCCGTAAAGATTTGAGAAATGCAATCTGACCGCACTCGCGGGCATCGTCGGGTAGATCACGTATCTGAACGTGATATCTTCGATATAATCTGTAATTGTCTGTGTGGTGGTATCGATTGCTGTACCCCAACCGCAGACCCATTTGGTGTTAGCCATAATTTATTTTCCTTTCTGATTTTAATTCGTATTATCTCTGAAGCCTTTACCCATGATCTCGCTTGTTTTAGTAATGATCATAAAGGCGCCGGGATCAATCTCATAGACTTTTTTGCGCAGACGTATTGCTTCGGAACGTCGGCAGACTGTCATTATTACAGTCTTTCCTTCCTGAGTATACGCGCCATACGCTGAAATAACAGTCGCGCTGTGCTTGATGTCATGTAGAATAAAGTTATTTATAGCGACCGGCTTGGTGGTGATTATTGTAAACGACTTGCAGAGGTTGATAGAGTCGATGATATCGTCAACAACAAAGACTTTTGCAAAAAGACCGAGGAGCGAGAAAAGTCCCGTTTGAGGGTCAATGGATACCCCACCTTCACCAAATTTGATGAAGGTCATCGCGGCTATCAGAAAGTCCGTGCAAAGAAGTGCTGTTCCGACGTTCATTGAAGTATACTTTTTCAGTACGAGTGCAACAATATCGGTTCCACCGGAAGAAGCCTTACATTTAAATATAATGGCAGAACCTACACCCGTAAGTAGAACCGCGTAGACGAGCTCGAGAAGCGGATAGGATGTGAGGGGCGCGGAAAGCGGGATGAGAGTCTCGAAAAGCCAGTTTTCGATCGAGAGCATCAGCGAACAATATATGGTAAGGATTCCGCATTCCTTGCCAAGAACGATCATACCGACGATAAGCAAGAGGACGTTGATTATCATCATATAGACCGATTGAGTAAGGAAAGGAAATACGTTGGCAAGAATTATCGCGATACCGCTGACGCCGCCGGTCGCGAATCTGTTTGGCGCTTTGAAGAAATATATACCCACTACCATCAATAGGATACCAAGGTTCATAAAGAGCCACGTTTTAAAAGTCAGTCGATTTTTTATAGCCATAACAATTTACCTTCATATTGATAAAATTCGCGTATATTATATCATCAAACCAAATAATATTCAATAGGTTTTGTAAAATAGTGCAATAAAATGCCAAAAAACTGCAATAAAAATTTAAGCAAAATACAATTTCAATTTTCTTTTTATATTTTCGAAGTTTTTTTGTAAAACCCCTTGAATTTTTATCTGAAATGTGATATAATATTGCACGTTGATTGAAAAGATCAACTGAACTCAATACGGAGCGGTATCGAAGAGGTCATAACGGGGCTGACTCGAAATCAGTTTGCGGGCAACCGCACGTGGGTTCGAATCCCACCCGCTCCGCCAAATGCGGTTTTAAACCGCGAAAAGAAGCCGCAGGACTTTGGTGTTCTGCGGCTTTTAATATAACATAACAAGAATCAAATATTTATCGGATCCTTTAATGCAAAAGTTTTTCTTAAATATGGAGTTATTATCATGGGATTTATTCAAAAAATAGTCGCCAAACATAAAGAAAAAGTAAAGGTCAGAAACGATGCTTGCGACAACCTTATTACACAAGCCGATACCGCCCTTCAAGAAATTAAAACATTATTCTTAGACTCTCAGTCTTTTGTTGATCCAAGTAAAGAATTTGAATGGCGTAATCGCAATGCTTCTCTAATCGCAAGTGTCAGTATAACAAATATTCATAAACTAAAAAAAGCAACACACTATAAAACGCTGTTGGAAAAACAAGCTGAACTACATCGTAGCGCCAACTCTCTTAAACAACAAATAAGCATTCATAATAATAGAGTTGCTGATGATAAAATCAAAAACGCTTATGCATTGATTGGAGATGTCGAAGGCAGAAGATTAGACAAACAGCAAATGACTTGTATTGTTAAAGATGCTCACAACCATCTTGTAATCGCCGGAGCAGGAACGGGCAAAACAACTACCGTAGTTGGCAAAATTAAATTTCTGCTAAAATCGAAAAAATATAAACCGGAAGATATTTTGGTTTTATCTTTTACCAATGCATCTGCAAACGAGATGAGCCAACGAATCAAACAAGAAACAGGTTGCAATATTGATGCATCTACATTTCACAAGCTCGGTTTAAATATTATAACAAAAGTAAACGGTGTTGTCCCTAAAATCACGCAATTAAATTTACGCAAGTTTGTAAAAGAACAGTTATTGCTGAATATGCAATCAGATTCATATCTGAATCTATTAAGTTCATATTTATTATATAATCGCGTTGTTTCGAAATCGGAATTTGAGTTCAAAACGCAAAAAGAATATGAAGAATATCTGCGATTAAATCCACCAACAACCATAAATAACGAAACAGTAAAAAGTTATGGTGAGTTGGACATAGCAAACTTTTTGACACAAAGTGGAATACAATACATCTATGAACACCCGTACAAAGTAGATACACGCACAAGTGAATATGGACAATATAATCCGGATTTTTATTTACCTGAATATGATATTTATATCGAATATTTTGGCGTGAATAAATATGGTGAAGTCCCTTCCTATTTCAAAGGTGCTAACGGAATGACAGCCACCCAAGCATATCAAGCATCAATGAAGTGGAAGCGAGAAACGCATAGCGCTAATGACACTATCTTAATTGAAAGTTTCGCTTATGAAAAATTCGATGGTGTTTTGCTTGAAAATTTAAAGAAAAAACTCATCTCGAAAAATGTGAGGCTAACCCCCAAAACAACAAAAGAATTATGGGAACAAGTGTCTACTGATGGCGATTCTGTCCTTGATGGTATTATCGAGTTATTCGAAACTGTAATTAATCTTATAAAAAGTAATGGATACACAATCGCTACTGTACGGCAACTAAACATTGAAAATAGTAATGCTCAAAACAATAATACTCTTTTGTCGCTTCTAGAACCCATATTTAATTCATATTGCGCTTACTTGAATCAACACAATGAAATTGATTTTAATGATATGATCAATATGGCAACTCAATACATCGAGCAAAGGAAATATATAAGCCCTTACAAATATGTTATTGTTGACGAGTATCAAGATATTTCCAAAGCTCGTTTCTCGTTGTTAAACAGCATGAGAAAATCCAACAATTATGACTTATTTTGCGTGGGCGATGATTGGCAAAGCATTTATCGTTTTGCAGGTAGTGACGTTGGATACATTTTGAATTTTGAACAATACTGGGGTTCTACCGAAATCAGTAAAATTGAAACAACCTACCGCTTTACTCAAAAACTCATAGAAATTAGCGGGGATTTCATAATGAAAAACCCTGTTCAAATCACAAAATCTATCAAAGGAAAAAAAGATACCGGCGGGTTTGCTTTAGGTGAAATTAGCGGATATACTGATAAATACTCTATTGAGTTTATGGCTAAAAAACTTGAAGATTTGCCAAGAGATAGTACTGTATTCTTCATTGGAAGATACTCTTTTGATGCAAAATTGTTGAGCGATAGCGGATTATTTGAATGTCAGTACAACAATGTTAGCGGATTCGTGGAAGTAACATATCGCAAGCGAGCAGATTTGAAAATGAATTTCATTACTGCACATAAGTCCAAAGGATTACAGGCAGATTATATTTTCATTATCAATAACAAAAAATCAAGAATGGGTTTCCCAAGCAAAATACAAGATGCTACAATCCTAAACCTATTACTTGACAATTGCGATCAATACCCATATGCAGAGGAACGCCGCCTTTTCTATGTTGCCTTGACAAGAGCAAAGAAAAAAGCATTTCTCATTACTGTTAGCAATCAAGAATCCGAATTTGCTATGGAACTCAAAGAACGCTACGGCGATGAGCTTAAACGAGAACAATGGGAATGTCCATTATGTGGCGGAAAACTATTGAAAAAATCGGGCCCGTATGGTGAATTTTTCGGGTGCTCAAATTATAGTAGTACCGGTTGTAAGTACAAACGCAAAATCAAATAATAGCTCCACAAAGCCCGAAGCATATGCTTCGGGCTTTGCTGTTTTGTTTTTCACCCCAACGCCTTACTCATCGCGACGCCTGTTTCGCTTTTGCTTACGGCATCAAGGTAGCTATAGCTGTTGGCGGTGGTACTCATATCACTGTGCCCGAGCCATTCCAGAATCTGTTTCATAGGCACGCCTTGGGTGAGGAGCAACGAGGCGCAGGAGTGGCGTAGGCCATAATGGATTCAGACCCCCGTATTATTTCGCTTTGCGAAATAATACAAGAGTTTGCGCAGCCATATTATTTTTATTTCAATTAGATTTCTATTAAAACTGCCCTGCACGGTGCCCCTTCCGCGCCGGCGAGGTTGATCGGCGCGGCGTTTAATAGATAGACTCCCTCGGGAACGTGAGCGAGTCTTATACCCTCGAGAAGGACGACTTCGGCTCCGAGGAGAACTTTGTGTACTGCCATCGGTGCTTCTTCCGGACCTACTGTTTGTGATTCGTTGCCTATTAGTTCAATTTCCGTTTCCGCAAAGACCTCTGCAGCTTCGAGTGAAACGGTAGTTTTTCCTTTAAGGAGAATTTTCCTTGCGCATTCGGGTGATATTGATTTCGCCTTTTCAATAATCTTGTGCGCGTCGTCCGCTGAAACGATGCCTTCAAAGTCGGCTACGAACGCTTCGCCTATAAATCTCGACAAATCGATCTGATCTATGTTTTTGGCGTGATTAATGAAATGTGAGGGCGCGTCGACGTGTGTTCCGTTATGTGCGCACATTGAAAACGCAGTCAGATTAATAATATCGCCTTTGTCCATAGAGTATAAAGTCTCTTTTATCGGCGCGGGATCACCGGGCCAGACTACGCAGGAAAATAATTCTTGCGAGATATCATAAATTTTCACATCTGCTCCTATCAATACGCCCCTCGTTTTTCAAACGAAGGGCGTAATATTTATTTATCAATAATGCTTTGCAAGACCACCCTCGGAAGTTTCGCGGTAGCTTGCGTGGAGATCCTTTCCTGTTTCGTACATCGTCTTGACGACCATATCAAAAGAGATCTTTCTTGTACCGGTGAGGAAGTTCGCAAGAGAAAGTGCGTTGAGCGCTCTCATCGCGGCAACAGCGTTTCTCTCGATGCAAGGAATCTGAACAAGACCGCAAATGGGGTCACAGGTAAGTCCGAGCATATGCTCCATTGACATTTCAGCCGCGTATTCGATCTGATCAATTCCCATTTCAAAGAGCTCACAAAGTGCTGCCGCAGCCATCGAGCAAGCCGTTCCGACCTCTGCCTGACAACCGCATTCCGCACCCGAGATCGATGCATTCTGCTTTACAATATTACCGATAAGTCCGCCAACTGCAAGAGCGTCGATTATCTTATCGTCGGTAAAGCCCTTAGTATCCTGCATATATTTGAGAACCGCGGGAAGCACCGCACAAGCTCCGCAAGTGGGAGCTGTAACGATTCTGCCACAGGATGCATTCTGTTCGGCAGCGGCAAAAGCGTAGGCACACACAATACGATTCTGTCTTGTCTCGGGGCTTTCGTCGATATGACGTCTGCCGTAAAGGAGCTGCGCGACACGCTCGACGTTAAGTCCACCAGGAAGAATTCCGCTTGTGGTAAGTCCCGCTTGAATTTCAGCTCTCATAACCTGCCAGACTTCGGCGAGGTAGTCCTTTATATGATCGTCTTCGCGTTCGTAAACGTAGTCGCAAAGACGGATATTGCGCGCAAGGCAATAATCTTCTATTTCCTTGAAACACTTTTCGCTGTAAATTTCGGGAGGCTCGATGCTCCGCTCTCCCTCGACTCGGATATCTCCGCCTCCGATCGACATAACGCGTCTGCGCGCGATGATCTCGCCGTTCTTATACGCGATAAAATCCATAGTATTTTCGTGCGGAAGATCCTTTTCTTCCGTATCGAAAACTATTTCAACGTCACGGTCGCCGAACACTTCCTTGACCGACACGTCAGTAAGGTGTCCTTTTCCCGTAAGAGCCAAAGAACCGTATAAAATAACCTTATATTTATCGGCATCGGGAGCTACTCCAAGGAAATAATGCGAGGCATATTCAGGGCCCATAGTGTGGGAGCTCGAAGGACCGTTTCCGATTTTGTATAAATGTCTGAGCGACTTCATATCAATCAAGGAATCCTTTCAGAATTCTTTCTTCCGCCTGCTTTTCGTCAAGTCCGAGCGTCATAAGCTTGAGAAGCTGTTCTCCCGCGATCTTTCCGATAGCCGCTTCGTGGACGAGAACCGAATCAGGATGTTCTGCAATAATTGCGGGAATGGAGCTAATCTTAGCCTTTCCCATAATGATCGAGTCGCATTCAACGTGTCCGAAGCACTCTGCTCTGCCCGTCATTTTGGGATAGAAGACCTGAACGGAATCGTCGGTAGCAACACTTCGGGAAAGTACTCTGCCGTTTGCGCCCTCTCCTTCAAGAATGATTTCCATATCGGAGCGAGCGGTCTGATTGCCGTGTGTCATAAGCTTTTCATTGATAATGACTTCGGCATTTTTACCGACAACTATCTCTGTATCTCTTTTGGTCGAGTCAACGCCCTTGATCTGTGTGGTCTCAAAGGTAACAGAAGATCCCTCTCCAACGTAAACCTTGGTTACGGGATTGAGAATTCTCTCTCCACTTCCCTCACCCTCGCCGTAATGCTTTTCAACGTAGCGAAGCTTTGTATTCTTACCGATGTAGAATGTATGGATACCATCGTGCTGTGCGGTTTCGCAACCGGAGTTATGAATTCCGCAACCCGCAACGATGAGGACGTCACAATCGTCTCCGATATAGAAATCATTATAGGTCATATCGGTAAGTCCGGACTGTGTAACGATAACGGGAATATGAACCGATTCGTTCTTGGTTCCGTCCTTGATGCGGATGTCGATGCCGGGCTTATCGGTTTTTGTTTCGATCAATATATTTTCAGTGGACGAGCGGCTGTCAGCCTGTCCGTTTTTTCTGATATTATATGCGCCCTGAGGCGTTTTTTCAAGGTCTGCGATCTGTCGAAGCAGACTGAGTTCTGTCTGACTAAGTGCCATATTTATTACTGTCCTTTCTTATCGTGATAAGTCACACATTTAGGGCTGGGTGTGACGCCCGCGAGGATGGAGGGGAATACTTCATCCTTTGTTCCTCTTCTTTCAACACTTCCGCCCGAAAGAACTACGATTTCATCGGCAAGACCGATAATGCGCTCCTGATGGGAGATAATTATCATAGTCGCATCAGAGCTCTTATGAAGCTCACCGAAGGTTTCGGTCAGTTTGGCAAAAGACCAGAGGTCGATTCCCGCCTCGGGCTCGTCAAAAATCATAAGGGAAGAATTGCGTGCAAGAATCGTAGCAATCTCAATTCTCTTCACTTCACCACCGGAAAGCGAGGTGTTAACCTCTCTGTCGATATAATCAGCGGCACAAAGTCCGACCTTATTGAGATACATACAGCATTCCGTTGTTGAAAGCTTGTCCTTGCCGGAAGCCAGCTCAAGAAGATCTCTTACCTTCAGTCCCTTGAAGCGGGGAGGCTGCTGAAAGCCGTAGCTGATGCCAAGGCGCGCTCTTTCGGTAATGCTCATATCGGTAATATCAACGCCGTTATAGATGATCTGTCCCGAAGTGGGCTTTACAAGTCCCATAATAACCTTCGCAAGCGTAGTCTTGCCGCCACCGTTGGGACCTGTCAATACTACAAATTTAGAGTCTTCAATATCCAAATTAATATTATTTAAAATAACTTTTGTTTCTTCGCCGTTATCGGCAACAAGAGATAAATTTCTGATACTTAACATAATACCACCTTATATATATAATTTCAAAGTTTTTTCCACCCAATACGCAAATTTAGCGTTAGGAAGCAAATATTCATATTCTTTCATTTTAAGATATAGCTCGCAACCGTCCGAAGGATCGTGCCATATATCAACAAACACCGAATCATAAGCACCGTCTTTCATTCTGTTTTCAGCGAAATCAAATGCATCGGATTCAACGATTTCTACCTTTTTCGGATTCGGGAACTGCGGCAAAATGAATTTATTGAACAATTCAATAACGTCGCGGCTTCTTTCAACAACAGTTACAGATTCGACGTCGGGCTTTATCGCCGCCATATACGCGAAGTAACCAAGTCCGAGACCGAAAGTCAATACCTTGCCTTCCGCGATATCAAGCGCGGGCTTCGTTGTATTTGTCTCATTTGGCATCAGCGTCATCCACTCGCGACCATTTTCGAGAACCGCGGGAAAGGGATATTCGACATCAAAAAATCCGATTTGCGGCAGTATTTTGCCGTCGGGAAAGATCTTCGGATCATCATATACAAACGCTTCATACGGTTTACAAATACGAGTTTCGAAAGACCAATCACCTACGTTTCCTTTGGGGAACGTAATATTCTTATAATATGGATCATCAAAATACGGCGTTGCATCAAGCTTCTTAAAGCAGGGCAAAAAATGGCTGCGAAAGAATTGCTTATCCGTCGGGTTGTCAAATACATCAAGTCCGCACGCGGTTGCAGCAAGGTTTGCAAATGCAAATTCGTCGCCCGCCGTATCGCCACCCGTTATCTCATTGATCATAGCTGAATCAATGAAATCGGGCGCGAGATTCAAATAGACGCTCAAGATTTTGAAGAGCCTTTGATTGGATTTTTCGTTATATGTTTCGTTTTTATTCAGTAAAGACATATTAATCCTTTTTCAGCATCTTGACGATAGGTCTCTGAATGCTCAATGAAATCGAGTAAATAATGAGACCGCAGACAAGTCCGCAAGCGATACCTGCAGATACTTCAAAAGTCATAAGGCAGGATTCCCACGCAAGCGCATATTCATCTGCAAGCAAATTGCTGAAGGTATGATAAAGGTATTTTCCGGGCACAAGAATTATTTGTGCGGGAATAAGGAAAATTGTCGTCGGAGCTTTAAAAAGCTTTGCGGAAATGGCACAGCCTATGTAAATAATTGTTGCTCCGAAAAAATTGGATGCAAATTCGGGCAGGCCGAATTCAAGCGAAACGAGATAAATTCCCGTTCCTATAACGCCGACAACGAGTGAGGGCAACAGAGATCTCAAAGAACCTCGCGCCATGAGCACGTATCCGCCTATACCAAGCGCGGCGGCAAAAAGTAAAAATGCAATACGTTCCATTTCTGCCTCCATTTATACGAGCCAAAGTGCGGCGGCGTAGCCGATAGCGATAAAAATTGCAACGACGAGACACTGCAGCGCACGCATCATACCCGAGATCAGGTTGCCGTTAAACATATCGTAAACGGCAGTACCGAAAGCTAGTCCCGGGATAAGCATCATTATCGTGCCGATCAAAACACTATCGAGATTTTGTGAAAAACCGATATTAAAAGAGATCTCCGAAAGAGCTCCCGCAATAAAGGAGCGGATAATAACCTGCATATTGCCTTGATTAAAGGGCAGATCAATTTTTGACACAAGAGCAACGACAAGCGCAATGATTGCAGCCGCAAGGCTGTCGAGCCACATACCGCCAAAGAATAAGGTGAATCCAAATACTACCAAAACCTGTCCCAGGATCTGAATCACTTCGGGATACGGCTTGCTTCTTTTGTATTTTTCAATCATCTCTCGCGCTTCCGAAACAGGAATGTGCTCTTGACAGATCAAGCGCGAAATATTATTGAGCTTTTCAACTCGATGCAAATTCATAGCCGACGTTTTAACGTGGCGCATCTGCTCCGAAAATTCGCCGTCCTTCATTCTGACGGAGGCAACAATAAGCGTAGTTATTGAAAAAGATTCAACGTGAGCTGCGCCGTAAGCAAAGCAAATTCGCTCGATCGTATCCTCAACTCTCGACACTTCTGCACCGTTTTTCAGCAGATGCTCGCCAATGTCAAGAGCTGTGCAAAGAACTATATCGGCGTAGCTCTCCGCCATAGTCTCGTCAAATTTGAATTGATACTTTGAGACTTCCACCTTCGGTTACCTCACACAGCATCACTGCTGTAAAGATAAATCGGCAGAGGCAGCCAGATTTTCGCGAACAGAGGCAACGACTCGCGCATAGGGCAAACAGGCGCAAAGAGGAAGTTCATCGCTTCAAGATGTGAAAGCGAGATATCAGCGTCTTTATCGGTGTAATCAACGGAAATAACGCCGTTCTTGACGGAAAGCTCAAGCTTCTCTTTCTTCGCAAAGCCGTCGATATCGAGTACAAGGCTTCCGTCGGGAAGATCGCAGTACGTAGCCTTGAGCTTCATAAAGGCGTAAGCAACCTTTTTGTAATCAAAAATGGTAAAGAATTTTGCGGTTTCTACGTTATACCCCTCGCACAGTCTGTAAAGTGCGTCGATATATTTCGGCAGGAACGCCGGAATCTTTACGTGCATAGACGATCTGAAATAGTCGAACAATGCAGTAATAAATTCGCAGACTCTGTTTTCATCGCAAACGAGGAATTCGTTTACGTCGGTTCCCTTAGCTACGGCATATCCAACGAACTTACCGTCTTCAAATCCGGCATAAGCACTCTGCTGCCAGGAGGAAAGGATCTCAAAATATTTGCTTTCTTCTCTGATTGCATAGAAAGGATAGCTTTCGGAGAGTTTTTTGATCTCCTTGAAAATATCCGTATCAGCCGCGGTAAGCTTCTTGAAGGTTATGCTGTGAGTTCTGTTTTTTCCAAACGTGTGACGCATATTATCTTCGTTGAAGGACATAGATACTGCCTGTCCTACCTTATCGTATGAAAACCAGTTGTATCTCTGTCTTCTGCCGCCCAGGACGGAAAGGACAACACCTTCCTTGATCATATCCTCAAGCGCAATATTCATAAGCTTTTTCATATAACCGCTGCCGCGAGTATAGGGATGAACGGCTACGTTTCCGATACCTCTTGCTTTAAGGTACTCTCCGCAAACGGAAATGTCGTGGTCAAAAGCGCCGACAGCTGCTTTTAGTTTTCCACCTTCAACAGTAACGTAAGAGTTTACTGCGGGCTCGTACTCGTATTTATAGAGCTTGGGTAAAAGCTTTTTGAAGTCGCTGGAATTTCCGTTGAAGCCAAAAACATAGTTGATGAAATCCATATAGTCATCAAACATCTCCGCAGTACCGCGACCGAAATAAATGTCTTTATTTTCCATTATTCTATTCTCCATCCTTAATTTTATTTTAGTTTAATAATATTGAACAACCGCCCGAGACCGTTTCGGCGGTCCATACCGAGCAATCAGAGTATTCGTTTTTAACTTGGTTCGCAAGCGCCTTTGCGTGATTCATACTGTCTGCAACGGCAAAAACCGCCGCGCCGCTGCCGCAAAGCAGACTGCCGTGAGAGCGATCCCGCAAAAAATCTATCAAAGCCTTTGACTCAGGGCACATTTCGCCGAGAATACTCTCAAAGCGATTGAAAAGCACGCCGGAACAGCCACCGGGCTTGCCGCATATAAAATCTATCAGACCTTCAGGACTCATAGGTTTGTGATCGGCAAAGTCAGCAAAGATCATGTCGAGCAAGCGGTAAGCCTGAGGTGTCGAAACACCGGCTTGGGGTTTAGCGATCACCAGGGGCAGGTTCGGAGAAGTATATTTCTCCACCGTTTCGGTTCCAATGCCCAATAATCGCTTGGTTCCGCCTCTTATGAAAAAAGGAATATCCGCGCCGAACTTTGATGCTATTTTCTCAAGTGCGTCTTCCTCAAGCGGTTTTCCGCAAAGCTCATTTAAACCAATAAGCACTGCGGCTCCGTCCGCACTTCCTCCGCCCATTCCCGCTTCGGAAGGAATTGATTTATTTATTTTTATTCTTACTCCGCAATCGGCGTTCGTTGCTTCGAGATATGCCTTTGCTGTCTTAAAAGCTATATTGCGCTCATCCGCGGGAATACCGGGCAGGTCGCACGAAAGCTTTATGCCCTCACATCGAGGGATCAGTTCCAATTCAAGTGAATCGGAAAGCGAAACCGATTGCATTACGGTATCAACGGTATGGTAACCGTTCTGTAATTTTCCCGTAATTTCAAGAAACAAATTTATCTTGGCGTTAGCTTTGATTTTCAACATAATATCAGCCTCCACAGTTATATAAATGATATCATAAAGTCGGGAATTTTTCAAGTGTTTTTTAATTAATTATGCAATTTTTTTGATATTTAATATATTATTAAATATAATGATTCTTTAATTGGCTTGACAAAAGCGTATAGATAATGTATAATTAATATTAAATCAATTTAACACGGAGGCACTTTTATGTCAGAAACCAACGGTGGTGTTTTCCGCGGTGGAATTTCCGTAGAAACACAGCATATTTTCCCCATAATCAAAAAATGGTTATATTCCGATAAAGATATTTTTCTTCGCGAAATCGTATCCAACGCATCGGATGCTTCTGTCAAGCTGAAGCGTCTGCACTCGCTCGGTCAGTTTACTATTCCCGAAGGCGACGAAATCAAGATTTCCGTCGTGCTCGACAAAGAGGAATCTACTATCACGGTAACCGATAACGGTATCGGAATGACCTTGGAAGAGGTACAAAAATATATTTGTTCCATCGCTCTCTCCGGTGCGCTCGATTTTATTGAAAAATACGAGGGCGGAGATCAATCGGGTGGTATTATCGGTCACTTCGGTCTCGGATTCTATTCCGCGTTTATGGTCAGCGACATTGTTGAAGTTGATACCAAATCTTACACCGATGCGGAGCCCGTTCACTTCACTTGCAATGAAAACGGCGAATACGAGCTTACTCCGTCCGAAAGAACCGAACGCGGAACCTCTGTCATTATGCATATTTCCGAGGCTGAAAAGGAATATCTGAATGCGGACAAGCTCAAGGCTATCCTTAATAAGTATTGCGCGTTTATGCCCATTGATATTTATTTCTCCGAAGTCGGTGAGTCCGAATGCGAGCATAATCACGACGAAAGCTGCGATTGCGAGGAATGCTCCGATTCTCCCATCAACGAAAAGCTCCCTCTCTGGAGCAAGCCCGCGAGCGAGATATCTACCGAGGAATATAATTCCTTCTATCATAAGATATTTAACGACTTCGACGATCCGCTTTTCAGCATTCATATCAATGCAGACTTCCCGCTTAATTTCAAGGGTATTCTCTACTTCCCCAAGATCCGCAACGAGTCTCAATCGCTCGAGGGTGAAATCAAGCTTTACTACAATCAGGTATTCGTTGCCGACAACATCAAAGAGGTCCTTCCCGACTATCTTCTTATGCTCCGCGGTGCGCTTGATTGCCCCGAGCTTCCGCTTAACGTATCGAGAAGCTATCTGCAGGACAACGCATACGTCCGCAAGGTAGGACAGCACATCGTAAAAAAAGTTGCAGACAAGCTCAACGCGCTCCTTAATACCGATCGAGAGACCTATGAGAAGATCTATGAAGACATCCGCGTATTCATTGAATATGCTTGCCTCAAGGAAAAGAAATTCTACGACCGTATCAAGGACAGCATCATGCTCCGTCTGGTGGGCGGAAAGACCGTAACGCTTGACGAATACCTTGAAAATGCCAAGGATAAGCACGAGGGAGTTGTCTACTACACGAACGATATTTCACAGCAGTCGCAGAACATTGCCCTCTTTACCGACGAGGGAGTCGAGGTTGCAATTTTTGATCTCGTTATGGACTCGCAATTCCTTGCAGCGTTGGAGCATTACCGCGAGGGCATCAAATTCGTACGAGTCGATTCCGGCGTAACCGATATCATCAAGGAAGCCTTCCCCGAGGATGAAAGTTCACTTCCCGAATCAGTTGTTGAAATCTTCCGCAAAACATCCGGTAACGAAAAGCTCACGGTTTTGAAAGAAGCGTTGAAGAACGTCGAAATTCCTGCGATCCTCAGTGTCAGCGAAGAATCGAGAAGATTCGAGGATATGATGCAGCTTTACGCTCTCGGCGGAAATGCGGCAGAATCCTTCCCGCTTGATTATACCTTCACTCTCAACACCTCCTCCCCGCTTTACCCCAAGCTTTGTGCTATGCTTGACAGCGACAGCGACAAGGCTGAAATTCTCGCTTCGTACATCTACAAGCTCGCACTTCTTGCTTACAAAAAGCCCTCTGCGGATGAGCTCAAGTCCTTCCTTGCAGACAGCTACAAGCTTCTTAATATGATTTAATTATATCCACGAAAGGAAAAATACAAATGAAACAGTATACTTATACCACCAAGGGAACCTGCTCCCGCGCAATCGAGATCACAGTAAACGACGATTCCATTATCGAATCGGTTAAATTCATCGGCGGATGCAGCGGAAACACTCAGGGCGTTGCAGCACTTGTTAAAGGAATGAGTGTAGCCGAAGCGATCTCCCGTCTTGAGGGCATCAAGTGCGGTCCTCGCCCCACCTCCTGCCCCGATCAGCTTGCAACGGCACTTAAGGAAATGTCTCTTTAAAAAATAAAATCAGGAAGGCTCGTGCCTTCCTGATTTTTTATTTTTGGTTATCGGAATAATAAATGATTTCCTCGGGCAAAACAAGTCCGAGCTTTTCGCGTGCTATTCTTATAATAAAGCTTCTATCGTTCTTCGGCATATCAATAAGATACTGCAGCTCGTCGACTCTATCCTGCGCCGCGCTTATCTCCTTCTCAGTGCTTTCGGTTTGGTTCAAGATTTCACTATACTCCATAAGAGACGCGGCTGTAATTATAAGAATTGTAATTATAATCAATATCAAAGCGATCTTCAAAATGCTCCATGCCTTGGACATCGGGCTATCCTTCAGAAATTCCTTTTTTCTTGCGTTAAACAGTCCGTTCATTTAATTAACTCCTTATATCCGTTATCGAGCAAACCCAATTCAGTAAGTGCGTCAAGCTTGTCGAATTTTTCTTTTGTATATTTTCTCATCAATGAAAGTCTGTGCATATTTCGTGCTTTTTTCAAGATACGTCTTATCGCTTCTCCCTGAAGCCTTATCAGCCAAACCGCAGGAAAGCTTACTATGAATAGTATCTTGAGCAAAACAAACGCGATGATCGCGGTTAAGAAACTCAACGGCCTTGAAAGCACTGACTTGCTACAATAAAAACCCAAGCCCGAAGCTGCAACCGCGATGAGTCTGAACTGACCGTTGTTGTCGAGAAAAAGCAAAACACATGCGGTACACGCCGCAATTGTGCAAATCGTAAAATCGCAAAGCACGGACAACGTCTTATTGCTTTTATAAGCCGCGATGCTTTGACGGAAAGCAGTAAATCCATTGTTCACAGTATTCGCGCACTTAAGTATCGCCGGGAATAAAACCAAAAGTAAATACAAAAGGTATAGAGCCGAGCCCGCTGCAAGAGAATTCAAAAGTAACCGAGTCAGACTGTAAGCGGTACGCGTCGCGATTATCATAACCAACTCCGGAATTTCCGTTTTTTGTTCGGTTGATCTCCAATATAGTTCATTCCAGTAATATTACCGGTCACAGAAGCAACTCCGCGATTCAGATCCAAAACGTCAATATTAAGAGACTCACCGTCGATCTCGAGCTCTCCTGATGACGTAATAAAGGCTACTGTTGCATCGTCAAAATTAAGTATCTGTCTGACTCCCGTGATCTTCAGCTCTTTTCTGGAGACCAAAGTCAGAGTATGCTCTGCGCATTCTCTGTCGATATTAGAATTCATATCAAGCACCTCTCTTTACTAAATAATATGCAAAAGAGGCACAAATATGTCAGTCAATTACCTCGTAGAGCTCGGATGCAGAATCCTTGCCGACCGTTTCTCTGATTTCCTTAACTCTTACGGTAAGCGAACGCTGGCCGAACTTAACGGTAATAAGATCTCCGATCTTTACGTCGTAGGACGCCTTGGCGGCTTTGCCGTTAACGGTGACGAGTGCACCGTCGCAAGCGTCGTTCGCAACAGTTCTTCGTTTGATTATTCTTGTGACCTTTAAATATTTATCTAATCTCATAGCTTAACCTTATAAATTATACATTATAAAATTGAAAAAGTCAATAATTATTAATTGTGACCGTGTTTGATCTTGTCCCAAATCTCATCGAGCTCTTTCATAGAAAGAGTCGTGACGTCCTTGCCCTCGGCGATAACCGCATCCTCAAGGCGCGAGAATCGCGCGATAAATTTTTCTGTTGCAAAAGTAAGAGCTTCTTCCGCATCTACTCCGAGCTTTCTTGCAAGGCTGACAGCAGTAAAGAGGACATCTCCGAATTCTTCGCCGATCGCTTCCTTATCGCCTGAATCAACAGCTTCTTTCAGCTCGTGAACCTCTTCGTCGAGCTTTGTGAACACTTCTTCTGCGTTAGCAAAATCAAAGAAAGGTGCTCGCTTTCCGACCTTTTGCGCTCTCATAAGTGCAGGGAGAGCGGGAGGTACGGCTTTAAGCTTAGAAGTCACGGTGTCGCGGTGCTTTTCTTCAGTCTTGATCTGCTCCCAATTACTGAGAACTACGTCTGACGTTTCCGCTACTACGTTTCCAAATACGTGAGGATGGCGGTGAACGAGCTTGGAGCAAATATCGTGAATGATATCGCCCATATCTGCTCTGCCCTCCTCGCGTTCAAGCTGAGCGTGAAATACTACCTGCCACAAAAGGTCGCCGAGCTCCTCTTTCATCAGCTCAGGATCGCCGTTGTCGATCGCTTCAATGACCTCGTAGGTTTCCTCGATTATATCCTTGCGGATAGACTTGTGAGTCTGTTCTCTGTCCCAAGGACAACCGCCCTCTCTTCTGAGAAGATCAGCGAGCAAACACAAATCCTGAAAATCGTATTTATTCTTTTTGGTTGCAAGATATTCAAATTCATTCATTTCTTTTATTCTTTCTTTTTTGTTTTATTTCAACAATTTCAATCTGCGAAATAGCGGCAACATTCGATTTCCAAAGGGTAAATGTTCTATTTCATAAGATCCGATGACTCCAAATTTCACAGCCGCGACGGCATAAGAGATCCCTGCAACCAATATAGCAAAGATCAATGCCAATTGTTCAGCAACATGTGCTCTTGAAGTCAGGCAATAAGTGATTACTGCCAAGGAAATACACACGGCAGTAGCCGCAAGAGCTTTGAACATACACACAATCTCTATCCTATGTGGCGTCATGATTGTAACAAAAACGATGTTCAACAGCATTATAACAAAACAACCGATAACAGTGCTTATGGGTGCGCCGAAAATTCCTGCATCTGTGCGAACCAAAATATATTCAAGAATTATCTTAACGGTTGCGCCCGCCGCCATTGAAACGATAGGAAAAGCTGTCTTCATATGAGCCTGCAATACCGCGTTGAGTACGGTAGTCACGCATGAAAATACTATTGCGAGCGAAAGCATCGACAACAGCGGAGCGGCAAAAGAACACGCCTCGGGTTCGTTTGTATATATAAGATCGAGAATCTGCTTTGAGAATACTGCTATTCCGGCGGCAGAAGGAATGGAAAAAGCGAGACACAAGCGTACGGATGACGAAAATATGATATTAGCTTCTCTATCGTCTTTACGCGTTATTGCGGCTGTGATAGTCGGGATCAGCGAAACCGCAAGCGGAGTAACCAAAGCCGGAATCAGATTGAACAACGGAATAGCCAAGTTAGTATAACTGCTATACAAAGCAACGGCGGTATTTTCAGCAAAGCCGGACGCGATAAGTCCGTTTGTGATAAGTGCCGTATCAGCAAGGCCGGTTATGCTCGTTAAACAAGACGAAAGAGTGATCGGCAATGCGATCCAAAACAAATTGGAGACGATTCTATGCACGCTCTCCGTAGCTTTATCTGCAGAGGTATTTTCCTTTACACTACGCTTTTTTCTGAAAAAGGCATAAGTGATCAAAAGATAAAGCACAGACAAAAGCACTCCGAGCGAAATTCCTGAAATCGCTGCCGCCGCAATATACGGCAATTGCAATCCTTGCTTGATCGCAAGAAGAGCCAGACTTATGCCAAAAATCAGCTTACCGAGAGATTCGATCATTTGTGAGATCGCAGTAGGCACCATTATCTCGTGCCCTTGAAAATAGCCCCTCAAGCCACCCGAAACAGTAATAAGGAAAATCGTCGGTGCTATGGTTTGGACAGATCGCGCGGCTCCCGCAAGTCCAACGGACTCCGAATAGATATCTGCCCCCAAATAAAGGAATACCGTACCGAATAATCCTATCGAACCAAAGAGAAGCAAAGCGACTCTGAAAGCCTTTTTTAAGTTTAATAGCTTACCCTCGGTAAGATTTTTCGACACTATGATCGAAAGAGCAACCGGCAAGCCGGCAGCTGCTATCGAGTTTAGCAGCATATATACGTTATAAGCCGCCGAAAAGAACGCCATTCCCTCTATACCGACAATATTGATGATCGGTATTTTAAAAAAGAGTCCAATTAACTTGCAAACGAGTGTCGAAACAGAAAGCAGAATTACTCCGCTGACGAATTTTCGGCCGCGGTTGTTTACCGTATTTTCACATCTGCTGTTATTGATAAGCAATGCGATCCTCCACTGTGCTAATAGATTGAATTACTTCAATATGAATATATTCGACTCAATGTCAAATATGATAACAATCAAACGAATTCGTGATACAGAGAATCTTCTGAAAGATACTTTTTATCGATAGGCGAAAAATCCGCGATCTTTTCGAGTATTTCTTGCGCACGGTCGTAATACTCGCTCGTCTCAGAAACAAGCGGCAATATCTCTTCAAGGTAGGGCTTTAACATACCGATCTCGTAACACAGCGTAGAATTGATCTTGAGTCGTGCATTTACAGCATACGGGAATATGTTATCATTCTCATTTTGTCTTACGGTGGTCCAAAGCTTAAACGTCAGCTCGGGCGAAGCACTTCTCCTATGGTAGTCCCTGACGATACGTCTCATAAGTCTGATATCAACACAATGGAAGGTGAGTCCACCGCTTTGAATATTTCTCTCCGCGTTTATATAAACGGTAGTTATAGGATAAGATTTAAGGAGCGAATATACCTCAGGATAAAACACCTGTATGCCCTCGAAAATAAATATATCCCTATCGTCCATAGGTATAAAGCGGGGTTCAACGCGCTTTCCCGACATAAAATCATAAGTCGGAACTTCAACGATATCCTCGTCATCGTCAAAAATCTCACGAATCGTCAGCTCAAGCTCTTTAACGTCTATCGTTCCGGGAGAATCAAAATCTATCTCGCCGTCTTTGGAACGAGCCTTCAGCACTTCTCTGTCGTAATAAAAGTCATCGATGGATATTACGTGGACTCTTTTACCGTCTCTTTCAAGATACTGCGCGATCTTCTTGGCAGTTGTAGTTTTGCCTGCACAAGTAGGTCCGCAAAGAGCTATGGCTTTTACGGCTTTACCGTGAAATCTTCCGTGAGATATGAGAAGATCTCCGTATATTCTCTCAAGCTCGGCATCAAACGCGGCATCGCCCTCTTTAACCTTAGCTTGAGCCTCTTCTTCTGTCAAATAACGCTGAACGTGTATCATTGTGTCCTCCTACGAAATTAATCGGTAATAGGATTCTCAATAAAGAATTGATCTATTCCTGAGATAATATTTGAACCTTCATCACGACTCAAATATTCATAAGGATATTTAGGATTGAAAATTCGCTTGATCACGGTCTTCTTGCTCGGACCTGAAGAAAGGTTGACAAGCTTGGTCACAGCACCCGCGCCGGCAGAAAGGATCGAATGAACCTCTTCCATCATATAGATGTTATATCTGCCTTCAAAGCCCGGCATGGAAAAGCCTACGTTCTCATAATTGCCGACCGTATTCTTTTGTCTATACATATAATAAGGAATATAGCCCGCTTCTCTGGACTTGATCTGCGAGTAGTCGACGCATTTGCCCGCATCGCCTCCGCGAAGCGAGTACACGTTGCTCTGTCGCAAGGTAGCAGAACGCTTGACGCAGAAGGTATGTACGGTAATATTCTCAGGCTCAAGGGCCATGATACCATCCATTGAAGCCGCAAACTGCTGGAAGGTGTCGCCGGGCAAGCCAACGATAAGATCGGTATTTATCTCTCTTATACCAACCTCTCGCGCAATATTATACGCTTTATAAAAATCGTCAACCGTGTGTGATCTGCCGATACCGCGAAGAACGTCCTCTGATAAGGTCTGCGGATTTACGCTGATTCTGCCAACGCCGTATTCCTTCAGAACCTGCATCTTCTCTTTGGTAATCGTATCAGGTCTGCCCGATTCGCAGGTAAACTCCTCAATCTCACGTCCGGCAAGCCCCGAAGCTATGGCATCGAGAAGAAATCTAAGCTGATCAGGCTCAAGGATGGAGGGAGTACCGCCGCCTATGTAAACAGTCTTGACGTTCAAGCCGTTGCGGTCGATCGCTTCAAAAAGCTCCTTGATATCGGTTGCCAATTTATTGATATATTCGGGAATAAGCGATAAAAGCTTATTCGAAGTATAGCAAACGAAAGAACAATACTGGCAACGCGTAGGGCAAAATGGAATGGAAACGTAAACGCTGCAATCGCGCGCAGACGGCGTTCCAATGATCTTCTGCTCGTTAAGCGCAACCTCTGTTGCGAGGTTTGCCTTCTTTGCATAGAGCATATAATCGCTCATAAGCTGACGCTTGACTCTCGTCTTGCTCATACCCGTTGCGAGCATCTCTGTCGCCACCTTGGTAGGTCTGACGCCTGTGAGAATGCCCCAAGTAGGTCTGTATTCGAGCAGCTTACCCAATGCTCCCGCTACCGATGCGCCAACTGCAAGTTTCTTGCATCTTTCGTCAGAAAGATCGGGACGGATCAAGGATTCTCTTGCGTACTCGGCGGTATTATTACCTAATTTTACGAAGGTGTTGGCACTATATCCGTTTTCGATTTTGGTAAGAGTAAGGTAGAGCTCCGGAATATCCTCGCTGGGCTCCTCGTCATCGGGAAAGCTTGCGCCGGGGAAAAATATCATACATAATGTCTGTACGTAATATCTGTTAATATCACCGTTAATATGCAATATCATACCGAACCTCCCGAGCGCGGCGCGCGCAGTGCTTTACTGTCAAGTATGATCGTAACGGGTCCGTCATTGAGCATATCAACCTTCATATCCGCTCCGAAGACACCCGTTGCAACGTGCGGAACGGATTCCCTCAGCTTTGAAACGAAATACTCATACATTTCGTTTGCTGCAGCGGGCTTTTCCGCGCCTGTAAAATCAGGACGGTTACCGCGGCGGCAATTGCCAAGGAGCGTGAAATTTGAAATTGCAAGAATTTCACCGCCTATATCGTTAAGGGAAAGATTCATTTTGTCATCTTCGTTACAAAAGATTCGAAGAGACGGGATCTTTTTTACTATCGCGTCGGCGTCCTCTTTCGTGTCACCCTCGGCAACACCAAGAAGAACGAGCAAGCCTTTTCCGCACTTGCCGACAGACTCACCGTCTACCTTTACCTCGGCGCCAGTAACCCTTTGTATTACTGCTATCATTTATGAAAATCCTCTCGAAACATTTTTAATATCCTTCAACGAATTCAAACGGGATACGATGGAATTGTAATGATCGATATTTTTACATCCAACCTTAACGTCGATAATGATCGTATTATCCGAACGAGTCATTGAATTGATCTGAAGAATTGATACTCGCATATCCGCAAGCGTACTTGTAATATTAGCAATCAAAGATATGGTATTATCTGCGATTATTCTTATCAAAGCCTCATAAACGCTTCCGTCGCCACCGGACACGGGATTATTCTCCCACGTAACCGTAACCCATCTGTTGGCATGCTCAATATCTCGCATTCCTTCTTTAACATTCGGACAATCTCTCTTATGGACTGAAATACCGTATCCTTTAGTAATAAATCCGATAATATCGTCTCCGGGGAGCGGGTTACAGCATTTTGCGAATTTAACCGTACAGCCGCTTTCTCCGTCTACGACAACACCGCCGTTGCTCTTTAAGTTCTTCGCCTTCTTCGCTATCGGAACGTCGGCTACGTCGATAGGTGCCGTTGCGGTCTCCTCGGGCTTGACCACTCTGTCGAACTCGTCTCGGAGCTTGAGCGCGATCTTAGAAATGGCAAGACCTCCGTAACCCAAGGTATTATAGAGATCTTCAATATTCATAAAGCCCGTACGCGAACCGACCGCAGTACAAATCTCTACGAACTGTGCTTCGGTATAGCTTCTGCCGAAGTGCTTGAATTCCGCATCAAGTATAGCGCGGCCCATAACGATATTATCAGCGCGCTTTTCCTTCTTGAACCACGCACGGATCTTCGTGCGCGCTTCGCTCGTCTTAACGATCTTAAGCCAGTCGCGGCTCGGACCTTTTGAAGCGGAAGACGTGATGATCTCAACGATCTCGCCGTTTTGCGGCACTCTGTCTATGGGCACGATCATTCCGTTTATCTTTGCGCCAACCATCTTATTACCAACGGCGGAGTGGATGGCATATGCAAAGTCAATGACCGTCGAGCCGTAAGGAAGCGCGATTACGTCACCCTTGGGCGTAAATACATAAGTTTCATCGTGGAAAACGTCGGTCTTGAGAGCCTGCATAAACTCGTCAGGGTCGCGTGCTTCATCCTCAGTTTCGATGAGACGAGCGATCCACTCGAGCTTTTTGTCAAGATCCATTGCCGACTTCTCGCCGCTCTTGTATTTCCAATGCGCCGCGACACCGTATTCGGCAATCTGGTGCATTTCGCGGGTTCTGATCTGAACCTCAAAAGGAATACCGTCTCTACCGATAACGGTGGTATGAAGCGAGCGGTACATATTGGGCTTGGGCGTTGAAATATAGTCCTTAAATCTGCCGGGCATCGAGTTGAATTTCTCGTGAATGATACCAAGGACGGTATAACACTCAAGCTCGGTGTTTACGATGATTCTGAGCGCATAAAAGTCGTATATCTCATCAAAGCTCTTGTTCTGGGTATACATTTTCTTATAGATACTGTATACCGTTTTGATTCTGCCTTCAAGTCGGTAGTCAATGTTGTACTCTTGAAGCTTTTCAGCGACGAGGGATCTGATATTGCCAATGAAATCCTGATTCTGACCGTACTTACGCTCGATATCACTCTTGACCTCCTCGTAACCTATCGGGTCGAGGTAATAAAGGCCGAGATTTTCAAGCTCCTGCTTTACTCTCTGCATACCGAGACGGTGCGCGAGAGGCGCGAAGACCTGCATCGTCTCAAGGGCAGTTATTCTCTGCTTATTTTCGGGCTTTGCATTAAGAGTTCGCATATTGTGAAGTCTGTCGCAAAGCTTGATGAAGATAACTCGAATATCCTTAGACATAGCAAGAAGCATCTTGCGAAGGTTCTCGATATGAGCTTCCTCCTTGTCCTGAATCTCAAGAGTTACCATCTTGGTAAGACCGTCGACGATGATGGCAACAGAGGAACCGAACTGTTTTTCTATTTCAACAAGATCAGTCTTATCGGCGCAATCCTCAACGGTATCGTGAAGAAGTGCCGCGCAGATCGAATCGCTGTCAAGCTCAAGACCCGCAACGATTTCCGCTACCGCCAACGGGTGGGAGATATAGGGTTCTCCGCTGGCTCTGAACTGACCCTCGTGCAAAGCCGATGCGTAAGCGAACGCCCGCTGGATCTTTTCAATATTGTAATTTTTGCCCGTGCCTGCTAAAATACCGAGCAACCTCTCTATACCCACGCCGGGTTGGATAATTTCAGTTCTTTTATCCATAAAATTCTCCTAAAATTAATCTATCAAACGCGAACGAAGCTTGGAAAGAAGCTCTGAATCCTCAAGATTCACCTTCTCTGCACCGCCGCACGTGATAACGCATATATCCTCGGGGAGTTGCCATCTGTCACCGTTTTCATCAGAAACAAGCGGTAAATACTCCACCTTAAAAATGTCAAGCTCGTTGAAAACCTCGAGCATAAGACGGTATTTAACGAAATTCGGAATGACATCGGAGGGAAGCGACGCCGCAAGCATTTTTTCAGCAGAAGAATCGGAAACCGAATATCTGCCGTTTTTCACATGGTTTATAAAAAGCTTATATAAAGCGACAAAATCAGCTCTTTCAGGAAGCACATTATCGTTTACCGAAAACGACGCGCCTTCAAGAACAGATCGCAATTTTTCTCTTTCGCTTATTCTACGCTGATACACGTTCTCTGCATAGCGCATATCGGTGATAATCAGCTGGAGCTCGGTATTACCGTTAAAGGTATTGACTCCTACCGTAAACAGGATATCGACGATATCTCCCATCTTAAAGCACGTCTCGGCTTCGGAAACGCCGAACCACAATCCGGTAAACTTGCGCTTACCGCTTTCAAAGGTCAACTTGATATGTTTTCCTGCGCCGATACCACGAATGGAATTGACGGTTACGTCCTTCATTATAAAGGAAGGCGTAGAATTCATCGGACCGCAAGGCTCGATTATCTGAATTACCTCTTTAGCAAATCCGAGATTAAGATCATCGGCATTTACTTCCATATCGGCTTCGATCACCTGAATTCTCTCGAGGTTATCAAGAATGGGCTTAGCGTATTCGTTTATTCTTGTTCGGAAAGCCTCAAGATTTCCTCGTCTTAAGGAAAGTCCCGCGGCAAGCTCGTGCCCGCCATATTTTTCAAGCAGTTCGGAGCATTCTGAAAGTGCCGCGACAAGGTTGAAGCCCTTAATACTTCTGCCCGATCCTTTACCGAGGTCAACGGGAGAGGGATCTGACAGGTGAGGGACACTTCCCTCAAAGGATATGAGGATCGAAGGCAAGGTGTATCGTTCGGTAACTCTCGAAGCAACGATGCCTATGACACCGTGCTGCCAATCCTCACCGTCAAGAACGATTACGCCGTTATTTTTCAAATGAACGTCCCACTCTTCTTCTATCTTTTCGAGAGCGGAGTCAACGATTTTGTTTTCTTCCGTTTGTCTGAGGCGGTTAGTCTCGCAAAGCTCTGCGGCAATATTGGCGGCAGTTTCTTTATTATCAGCAAGCAAAAGCTCTACTGCGACCGCCGCGTTACCCATTCTTCCTGCAGCATTAAGACGAGGAGCGATTGTGAAACCTATGTATGTTGCGGTGATTTCCTTCTTCTGCGTTCGATATGCGGATTTTCCCGAAGCAGCGTCTATCAGCGCCTCAATACCGATTCTTGGACGAGCGTCAATAATCTTCAATCCCATCGAAACGATAGTTCTGTTCTCACCGATGATCGGCATAACGTCCGCAACTGTACCTATCGCAACAAGATCGCCGTATTTCAGTAAAACGTCGCGCTGAGCCTCGTATTCGGTTTTGCCGGTAACGGCACATCTTGCTACTTCAACTGCACAAATCAGCTTATAAGCAACTCCAACGCCTGCCAATTCCTTGAAAGGAAAGTGACAATCAGGCCTATGGGGATCTACTACGGCAACCGCTTCCGGCAAAACGGGGCGACATTCGTGGTGGTCGGTAACGATTACATCTATACCAAGTCTTTTAGCGTATTCGATCTCTTCGATCGCGGTTATTCCGGTATCAACCGTGATGATCAGCGTAACGCCTTTTGAATGAAGCTTTCGTATCGCTTCACGATTCACTCCGTATCCCTCGTCATTTCTGCTGGGAATATAATAACCGGCACGCAAGCCAAGCGAAGTCAGATAAAGATACATCATCGAAACAGACGTAACTCCATCGACGTCGTAATCGCCATAAATCGCAACCACTTCGTCTCCGCTTTCTATCGCTTTCATAATACGCGCGACAGCCTTATCCATATCCTTGAGCTTCATAGGATCGACCGGCTCGCAAGTGTCACAGCAGATAAAATCAGAGACTGCTTGCTCGGTATTTCCCGCTCTGTCGCAAACAAGAGAGGCTACGACGCGCGAAAGTTCGTATTTCTCTATTGCAAAGTCAACTACACTTGGATCGACATCCGTACCGCGCAGAGACCACTGCTTTTTAATTCTATTGGAATTCATAAATCTATTATACTTCGTCTTCTATTGAAATAATTTTATGGTCGCAGATATTCTTTGAAACCTTGTAAGAATACGCACCCGCAACAGCCACAGCGGCAAGTGCGGAAATAAGAGCAACCCGAGATCTCAAAGGCTCATCATCAGTAAACAGCGACATACACATATACGCAATAATAGCGCAAGCAACCGGAATTATGAAGGAAACAAAAGCTAAGACAAACTTCTGTCCGTTGCCCGGTTTTACGCAAACGCGGTCACCGATTTCGGCACCGCAATCATTTGCGGCAATTACGCGGAGCGGATAATTCTCGTCAAAATCAGGGCAGGAATGGCAAGCATTCGTCAATTTTCTTTGACTGCAGCTCAGACAATTTTTATTATTATAAATTTCTACAGTTGCGAGATTTCCGTCTTTTGCTACTATAACGCCTTGTTTTTTCATATCGTTCCTCCGCCGTTACGGCGCAAATTTCTTCATAATTTCAAGCGCTGTTTTAATTCCGTCAATGGCAGCGCTGGTTATTCCTCCCGCATATCCCGCTCCCTCGCCGCAAGGATAGATTCGTCTGCGGTCGCAAGCTTCACGCGATTCGTTCCGGAGTATTCTGACGGGAGCCGAGGTTCGGCTTTCAACCGCAGTCATCACCGCATCGGGAGCATCAAAGCCTTTCAGCTTCTTTCCAAACGAGACAAATCCTCGTTTGAGCTCGTCATTGATAAAATCGGGGAAAATATCTGAAAGGTCAGATACCTTTGTCATTTGTCGAGTATAGCTCGGCTTGATCCTATCGGGTGAAGAAAGATTATTCTTCTTGCCTGAAAGAAAATCACCTAAAAGCTCAATGGGCGCAGTATAATTTTCTCCGCCGAGAGCAAAAGCTTTTCTTTCGAGATTGCGTTGAAATTCTATTGCGCCGAGAGGTGTTCCGTCATAATCGGTCGGGGCAACGCTGACAGCTACTGCGGCATTAGAATTTACGCCGTCTCGCGCGTGCCTGCTCATACCGTTTACGACCAAGCCTCCTCTTTCTGATGAAGCGGCTATAACTTCTCCGCCGGGGCACATACAGAATGTATATACGCCTCTGCCGCTCTTGGTATCTGATAATGCATATTCCGCAACACCGAGTCTCGGATCGCCTGCGAACTTTCCGTACAAGGCGTATTCAATATCAGAACGCAGATGTTCTATTCTCACGCCTACGGAAAAAGGTTTGGCTATAAGTGAATATCCGTTATCATTGAGATATTTATAAGTATCTCTTGCGCTATGACCGATGGCGAGAACCAAGCAGCTACCCGGTATACCACCCATAGAAGTGTATGCTTTGATACCGTCTGATATCTCACTGACCGAATCAAGGCGGCAATTATAAATCACGTTTCCGCCGCATTCTTCTATGCGCTCCAAGAGGCGCGAAACAACGGTCATAAGGAGATCGGTTCCGATATGGGGCTTTGCCTGCACGGTTATCTCCTGAGGCGCACCGAAGTCACAAAGGCGCGAGAACACGTATCCGCAGAGAGGATCGTTGATTCTGGTAACGAGCTTGCCGTCGGAAAACGTGCCTGCTCCACCCGCACCAAACATAACGTTTGACTCTACGTCTAAATCCTTGCCGCTGAAAAACGAGTTAACGGTGGAAAACCTTCTTTCGATGCATTCGCCTCGCTCGATCAGAATGGGCTTGTATCCCTGCTCCGCAAGCATCAAAGCGCAGAACATTCCGGCAGGACCGCTTCCGACAACGATCGGTCTGTATTCGGACTTCTCGGTGCCGAAGATGTAATCTATGCTTTGATCGGGGCAAACTCTGAATCCGCCGCGTTCAAGTGAGCCGCATTCGCGTTCTGTAAGCACCTTCTCTGCCTGAGCCATTACGGTGTATACGAATCTGATATCATCCTTTTTTCTGGCATCAACAGAGCGTCTGAAAATTGAAAAGGAATAATCGCTTATATTGCCGATTGCTTTTTTCAATTTTCTTTTGGATATTTCAATCGCTTCGTTCGAGTCAGCGGTAAAAGGAAGAGAAATAGCCTCGGATACTATTCTTGTTTTGTTATTATTCATTGGAAGCGGCACGCTCCTCATCGGGACTTATATTGGTTTCCGGGGTGGTTACTTCGGTTTGCGGCGGTTCCGTGGCTTCCGTAGTCTCTTCAACGCGTTCAGCAGCAATTTTGACGATGCTCGGAGGGTTGATTACTTCCACGCCGCCGGGAATAAGAAGCTCGGAAAATGCAACCGCAATAGCTACGTCTCCGGATCCGTCCAATGCCAAAACGTTTATCGAATCAAGCTCATTGAGTATCTTCGGATCTCCCTTGACCTTTATCGTGCTCGGAGTAAGCACTACCGAAGAATAAGCCGAAGGTGAAACACCGGGAAGATACGTACAAACAAGATTGATCGTCTTCTCCATTTTAACCGGCACGGTGACCGTTACGCTGGTGTTATCAAGCGTAATGTAAGTCGTGTCTATCGAATTACCTGCCTTATCTATGAGAACGATCTCGGTTCTGATAACAGTGCTGGTCATAACGGTTCCGAGATTGATAAATGCCTTGGCGCTCTTAACGCGGTCAAGAACCTCCGAAGGACCCGTTACCTTTACGGTAGTAATATCACATTCGGGAATTCCCATCTCGTAGATAGTGTCCATACTGTATTCAGTAACGTCAATCTCGACGTCGATTTCGCGCTCAATATTTTCGTCGATCGAAATCGTAACCGATTCGGGGTATTTGGAGACGAGAGACACGGTAGAAGGAAGATCGACCGATACCTCAAGGTTATGCTTACCGCCTTCAGTCAGCTTGCTGACGTCGATATAAGCGTTGAAATCGCTCGGAGTAAGCTTTGAAATATCGCCTCTGAGTCCCTTGACAGTAACGCTGATCTTGCTTTCTTCAAGATTTACTACCGACAAATTCGTGTCATCCAAAAGCTCTTCCCAGCCTTCAACAGAAATGTCGATCAGGTTAAAGGTCTTTTCGTAATCCTGTGTCTTTACGTTGACAACGTAGATCCAAATAGCGAAGGCTACGATCAGACAAAGTATTCTGGAAAAGAACCACTGCTTCGGTATCAAAAGCTTTTCGGAAGGTGCGTTATCGTTTTCGGGGTAAAAGCTCTTATTATCGTTATTCATTATCGGCACCTCCTTCGGTCTCGTTTTTCTTGTTCTTGCGGGAGAATTTATTCTTCAGGTTATTATCCACAAGAGGTCTCTTCATTGCTTCGGGGGGAAGCAGACTCTTCATAATTTCTTTTTTAAGAGACGTTTTGGTGTAGCCTCTTCGAAGCTCGCCATCAATTGCAACAGAAATCGTTCCCGTCTCCTCGGAAATAACGACCACAAGTGCGTCGCTGACCTCAGAAAGACCGAGAGCAGCTCTATGGCGCGTTCCGAGATCTTTATTAACGTCCGCGTTTGACAAAGGAAGATAACATCCTGCGGCATAAACGCGGCGATCACGGATAATCATTGCACCGTCGTGCATAGGAGCTTTATTGAAAAATATGTTTCTGATCAAAAGCGTAGACATATCTGCGTTCAGAATAACGCCGTGAGAAAGATGTTCGCCAAGCTTTGTGGAGCGCTCAATAGCAATCAAAGCACCTGTTTTTGTATCTGCCAGAGTAACGGCAGCATCCGCTATGATTTCGGAAATGTTTGCGATAAGCTTAGCATCAGTCTCGTTCATGCCCTTGAAGGTTTTGATATTTGTAGATCCGAAGCGTTCAAGACCTGCGCGAAGGTCGGATTGAAATATTACGATAATGGCAATCATTCCAACCTGAACGAAATTCTCAATGATGAAATTAAGCGCTTTCATATTGAAAATCACGCTGACAAGAAGCGTAGCAAGAACTATAAGTACACCACGCGCAAGACGTACCGCGCGACGCTGGCGAATAAACTTATACACATAAAACAGTATTATAGAAAGAATTACGATATCAACGACATCAACGATTTTCATATCGGCAACAACACCGATAACGTATCTGTTTACAAGATCTATAAAAACGTTCCAATATTCGATAATTTTTTCCAACATGTTAATCTCCGTAAAAAGATAATATATATAATATTTTATCACATATATAGAAATATTTCAATAGAAAAAATAAGAAAATTTTATATAAATGTAATTTTTGCTTTGACCTACAGCATAATCTTCCCTTCTTTATTCGGTTTAACTCAAAAATGAAATTGCAAAACATTTTTATATGCTAATAAAAAGATACATACCGGCGAACCATAGAAATTCGCTAGTATGTATCTCTGATATTTATGCTTAAAAATCAATCAATCAATCGGATGATAAGTTCCAACCGTTTGGGCTACCAAATCGCGGATACGCTCGTCTTCCCCGTTATATGACGCCGTCATCAATTCCTGAAGGTTATCGAAAAACGCATCTGTATCAAAGGGGATGGGAAAACCGATATGTATTAATTTATTGGCAGTGGTCTGGAGACCTTCTTCTGACATCAGCTTCTCTTCATACAGCTTTTCACCTGCGCGAAGACCTGTGTAGGATATTTTTATATCCACATCGGGGGTCAAGCCGGAAAGGCGAATAAGGTTTCTGGCGAGCGTATCGATCTTTACGGGATCGCCCATATCAAGAACGAATATTTCACCGCCCTTTGCATAAGTACCTGCTTGTAAAACAAGAGATGCCGCTTCGGGAATCGTCATAAAATAACGGATAATATCGGGGTGCGTAACCGTTACGGGGCCGCCCTTGGATATTTGTTCTATAAACCTTGGAACGACCGAGCCGTTGCTTCCGAGAACGTTGCCAAATCTTACTGCTACAAAATCAGTACTCGGAGTAACAACGCTCTTTTGAATATCGGTTATAGTTTCGTCAGAATCCTCCGAATGAACGTGCAAGGGAATGATTTCATGAGCCTTGCCTTCTCTGATCTTTCTATCAAATGATTGAATTATCATTTCGCAAATGCGCTTTGAGGCACCCATAATGTTAGTGGGATTAACCGCTTTATCTGTTGAAATAAGCACGAATCGCTTGCATCCGTGATTCATGGCGGCAAACGCAGTCTTATATGTGCCTATCGCATTATTCTTTATCGATTCGCAAGGGCTATCCTCCATCAGAGGAACGTGCTTATGTGCAGCAGCGTGATAAACTACGTCGGGCTTATATTTAGCAAAAACCTGATTAATTCGCTTACTGTCGCGCACAGAGCCTATAAGAATTTCCAACTTCAGAGCGGGATATTTATCCCTCAACTCAAGACCTATGTTGTGCGCATTATTCTCGTAAATATCGAATACAATAAGCTGTTTGGGATTATGTTTTGCGATCTGTCTGCAAAGTTCACTTCCTATGGAGCCTCCGCCACCCGTAACAAGAATGACCTTACCCGCAATAAAGCTGTATATCTCGTCCATATTTACGTTTACGGGTTCTCTGCCAAGAAGATCTTCAACGGCAACTTCTCTCATGGAATCTACTTTTACAATTCCCGTTACTATTTCCGTTATGCCGGGCAAGCTCTTGAGTTGACAGCTCGTTTCCTTGCAAATATTCAGAATGTCCCTGCGATCTTTAGCCGACGCGCTCGGCATAGTCAGATAAATTTTATCGATCTTGAATTTTTCAACGTTGAGCAAAATCTCTTCTCTGCCGCCGACTACCGGTACGCCTTCAAGATAGCGTCCTTGCTTTTCTTTATCATCGTCAATTATGCAGCAAACCCGCTCGTTCAACTCATCAGAAGTGAGCATATCTCTGAGCACCATACGTCCCGCAGTGCCCGCGCCGATAAGCATCACTCGGCTTGCGTTCAGCTTCTGCTGAAGCATAGCCCTCTTGCTCCGCTCGAGCAAAACAAAACGGTATGAAAAACGTATAAACGTGATCAGCAGAAATTGAATTCCCGCACCGATTACATAATACGAGATAGGCATTCGCCTGAAAATAACGGTTATTCCCGCAGTATGAATGAAAGCGAGAATCAATGAAGCATACACGGTACGCTTCAGCTCAACGTAGCTGGCAAATTTCCATATGCTCTTATACAGATGAAAGATATTAAATACCAAAACGCATACAATTGCATAGATCGGAGCAAATTTCAACCAAGTCATCAAATAATAATCCGGTATCTCCGAAAATCTGCAATCAAATCTGAACCAAAGCGCGAAAAAATATGCAACAGATACTGTGCAAATATCATACGCAATAAGTATAACGTCTATCAGACGAAAAGGCTTCAAGCGTGAAAAAGACGTATTATATTTGTTTTTCAATTGAGCAGTATCAGATTCTTTATAGTTATTTGTCTTCATTTAGAGTTTCTCCGATAATTCCCTGTTATACCAAGTACAGTACTCATCTTATACGATCGATTTACAACAATACTGAAGCCCGAGACGATAATCTCGGGATCCTCAATATATTATAATCAACGATGTGCGCTAATTGGCTTTCGGCTTATAAAAAAGAGAAAGAACGGTCTCCCATACCGAATCTGCATTCGGATGAAATTCCATAAAACCATTAACGACCTTTGATTCGCCTTCGAAGGTTTTGATGCCTAAAAATTCATAGTCAGAGTACTTTTCGGAAAGTCTCTGAATTTTCTGCTCGGAAATATCATAGACGGTATGCTCTGACATTTGTTCCACAAGCTTTACGGCGAACATTTCGTTTTCTTCCATGCAAATTTCAAGCTTTTCGTACAAAGCGCGCATATACTGCTTTTGACGCTCCATTCTTGCAATATTGGAGCTGTCTTCCATACCTTTGCGCGCGCGAACATAGCGAAGTGCTTGTTCACCCCGCAAAGTAATATTTTCACCTTGTACCAAAGTATCGTCAATGCCGGAAAAATCATCAAGAACGAGAACTTCAACACCGCCAAGAAGATCATTCAATGCGATAACTCCGTCCATCGTAATGGCAAAATAATGATCAATTTGGACACCGTTTAACAAATATTGAACGGAATCCTTGGTATTTCCGCATCGGATCTTGGCGTTGTCATCTTCTACGTAGGCATAAGAGAGAGCTATTTGCGTATTATATGATGCTACTACCGCAGTTCCGCCTATCGAAAGCATATTCACTTTCGTCACAGTATCACGGTTTATCTGGAGAGCGGTGCATTGTTTGGATTCGTTATCAAACACCAAGACGATAAGGAAATCTGCTTGAATACCGCTTTCGTGTGAATCCGCCTTATCTGCCCCGGTATATTTATCAAGACCGATCAAAAGATAGGATTCAACATCATCGTTAAGCTCGTATTCAATTCCTTGATATTTGACGATATCGTCCTTTACAACCGCTCCTTGAAAATAATTGTTATTATTCTCCCAGAGTCTGAGTAAAATCACACCGGCGGATATGATAATAACAATTACAAGCACAATCGAAATGATCTTTAAGTAGTCGATGCTGTTATTCATTATCATATCCGCCTTTGAAAATATGTTAAATTACTGTGCGATCTGCTTCTTACGCTTGAAGGTAATAGCTGCGAGTGCAACGACAGATACAGCAAGCACGATGGTGCTGATGATCATTACGCTGTCACCGGTCTGAGGAGCCTCACCCGTGGTGTCAACCACAATAGCAAAGGGAGAGAAATTATCAACAGAGAATACGAGATGATCTCCGTTCTGCTGAACGTTTGCATCGGAAACAAGCTCCCAGACGCCATCCTTGTTCATATGAAGGAGTCCTACGAAGTTGTCAAGCTCGTCAACAGAGAGAGTGATATCAAAGTCCTTATGTTCGGAATGATAATCACAGCCTACGTAATGAATGTCAAAAAGGTTAGTGATAGCAAGATACTTGCTGTCGACACCGAGCTTTGCTACAATTGCAGCAAGATCAGCGTTGAGTTCGGTGAGCGATTTAGCATTAACGATAGAGTTATATGCCTGTTCAATCAAAGATATCTGCCAATCCGACATATCCTTTCTGTCGCCGTAGGGGGTGAGAATCAACTGTGCTGTACAATTGGGATCGCTGGACTTGAAGCTGATAATTTCAGGAGAGGGCTTACCCGAGGGGCTACCCCAAAAATTAGCGGGAGCAGCAAATACAGTAACGGTAGCGCTTGCCATGATAATGAAGGACAAGCAAAGTGCGATGAGTTTTTTCATTTTAACAATCTCCTTATGTTAAATAAATTTTCAATTAAAATGTCCGAGATGTCTATTGCCAAACTCGTTCATTTGAACTACAAAATAATTGCCGAATTTCTTTTCTATGATCTTATAGGCAAATCCTAAATTAGGATTTCTGTCCGTCATATTATGAGTATCAGAACCAAGAAAGTGGATCAATCCGGCATCAAGAAGTGAGAGAGCTTTGCGTCTGCTTGAGATTCTTTTGAAATAGCTTGCATTAACCTGCATCAATATACCGTTTTCGCGCAAGCGATTAAAAATCTGTATGCTTTGCATTGGCAAATATCTCTCTATGTGGGCTAATACAACGGTAAGCCCTCTGGTGACCGATAATTCGATCAATTCATTGACCGTATATTCAGTCCAATGCATCATCGGCATTTCCAACAAAAGAATTCGAGTTCCCTGAGTTCCCTCAATTGCCAAAGACGCGAGATCATTGAATTTTGCGATCCCGGGATAATACCTTACCTCCGCACCGCAGAGCACTCTTGGATGAGTTTTAGTTAAATGCCCCGATAAGGCTTCAAAGGACGAACGCCTTCTGCTCAAAAAATGATCGCAGGTCTCAGCGTTTGCATAGAAATGCGGCGTAGCAGCCACGCAGGATACGCCTTGTCCGCTCATCATTTCGAGCATCGCGAGGCTTTCCTCAACGCTTCGGCTTCCGTCATCCATTCCGGGAAGAATATGACTGTGCCAATCAATCATTCTTGCTTTTCCTTAGAAGGTGCTTTATATTCATCCTGGTAATAGGTACGGTAATTATGCTTCTTATGTCTGTATTTACCGTATGTGCCACCACCGGACTTAGCCTCGTTCATAACACAACCCAAAACGTTAACGTTAGAAAGCTTGAGCTGTCTGAAGCATCTTTCAAGCTCCTTCTTTTCGGTATATTCTTCTCTGATAACAATAATCATACCCGTAATCAGATTAGCAATAGAGAGAGCATCCGAAACGATATTGACAGGGGGAAGGTCGATAATAATGTAATCAAAAGCTTCCTTAAGCTGCTCAAGGGCAGTTGCCATTCTTTTCGAGCCGAGTAATTCCGAGGGATTCGGAGGAATATCTCCCGAAGGCATAATATACCACGTATCAAGAATCGAAGACTTGAATTCCTTTATCGAATGGGTGTTTTTTCCCATCAGGACGTCAGTCAAGCCGGGAGAACTCGGAATGTTCATCTTTTTGGCAACCGAAGGAATACGCAAATCTCCGTCAATAAGCAAGACCTTGTTTCCCTTCTCGGCTAAAACATAAGAAAGATTTACGGCAGTCGTGCTTTTGCCTTCGCCGCTCATAGAGCTCGTAAGTCCGATAACGGGGCACTTGATCCCCTCGGGAACAGTAAAATCAAGATTGGTTCTTAACAGCTTATATTGTTCAGTAGCGGTAAACTCAAGGTTTTTATGTAAAGTTATTTGATTAACCTCACCGGCAAACGGAGCAGGCGGTTTCTTTTCTTTGAGCTTCAAATTTTTAAAAAATGCCATTTATTTACTTCCCTTAACATTGGAACCGGAGTTGTCTATCGATTTATAATAGTAACCATATCTCCTGTAGCTGTATTTCTTATTACCGGCATCCAGCAAATTTGGTACCTTAGCCAAGATCGGACACTCAAAATGTTGAAGAACGTACTCCTCATCGTGAATCGTGTCATCCATTAAAGCTCCGACTACAATTACTCCCGCAGAAAGGAGTGTGCCGAGAATAAGTCCGACCACAGTAAATTTTGTGATGCTGGGGTCAACCTTTTCAAGAACGGGTATAGCGCTATCGACTACCTCCATCGCCGCGCCGTCAATAATTTCCGAAACTCTTTCGGGAAGAACTTCAGCAATACCGTTAGCGATCTTTGCCGCCTCATAAGGGTCGGTGGAGGTGACGGTAATTTTCATGATTTCGGTTTCGTTTGAAGGAGCCGCTACGATCATTTCGTAAAGCTCCTGATAAGTATAAGGAGCATCCGTCTTGTCAATGACTCTTTCAAGCGTAGTTCTGTTCATCAACAGCTCGGTATACGTATCAACGAGGCTTCTTGAAGCAGTAATATCAGACGAGCTCAAGCTGAAATTAACATTACCGAGTGAAATAGAGTTGTTATTTACGTATAATAAAATTGAAGAGGAATAAGTAGGTACAACAATAAAAGCAGCAAGGGAAAAACCAATGACTGCAGCTAACAGCGCGCAAATTACAATAAGCCAGATCTTTTGAATCATGGCTTTCATGACCTGTAACAAATCTATTGTGTAATAATCATTGTTATTTTTATTATCCATATTTTGATCTCCGCGATTTACTTGAATCATAATTCAAACAAGTACTTTAAGATATTAATAATATCAAAGATAGTATTATTGTACCACATTTTCTAATATAATTCAATAGATTTCGAGAAAATTTACAAACACTTCAACTAAATTTGAATTTACAACTTAAAACAAAACTGACACCACTCGAAAAGCGATGTCAGTTCGTTAATTAATTTTTATTATTTTCTACCACAATTGGCTTCTTTTGTAACGTCCGCAGAATTGGGGCAGTTCAAATAATGATTATCCGGCTATTATAATTCAATTACGCCTTAAGCGCGATACCCTTGCCTGCGAGTTCTGCAATTACCTTGTTGGCAATTACCATAACCTCATCACGGGTGAGAGTTCTGGTCTTGTCTGCAAAGGTTACGCGGACGGTGATGGACTTGCCTGCTTCGTCTACATATCTGTCTGTGACCTTGATATTCTTAACGAGTGCGCCGCCGTGTGCCGTGATAGCCTCGCCTACGGGAGCGTAGATATCGGTCATGAAGGTAAGGTCGATATCCATCTCGGGGTACTTGGAGGGCTCGTCGTAAACGAGAGCGAGCTTGTCGCAATTTGCGAATGCCGCAACGTCGATCTCGGCGTAAACGATGGAAGCCTTCTTGTCGATCTTCTTGGATACGGTGGGGTAAACGATACCGATCTCACCGATCTCGGTCTCGCCGCAGAATACTGCGTTGAGGTTTCTGGGATGCTGATAGGAATGAGTTGCTTCCTTCTTTACGAACTTGACGGGAGCGTGTTTGATATCGTCAGCGAGAACTGCGATCATATTGCAGAGCTTGCCGTAGACAGCTTCCATGCTCTCGGTCTTCGAATAAAGGGTGATAGCGAGCTTCTTCTGCTCGTTGCAAAGTCCGTCTTCACGGATACCGTCAACTACGCATCCGATCTCGAATACTCCGAACTCGGGTGCATAAGCGGTGTTATACTTGACCTGGCAGAGCTGGGTGGGGATGATGGTCTTGCGAAGGGTCTCGATGTTGGGGTTTGCCGCGCCTGCGATCTTGACGTTATCCTCAACCTCGATGCCGAGCTCCTTATACTCATCGTTGTAGGTCCAGATATAGGAATGAAGCTCGTGGCAGGAGAATCTCTTTACGAGAAGATCCTTGATCTGCTCCTCTACGCTCTTCTTGATATCCGCACGGATGGGGTAAGAGGGAGCGTAAACGGTGTTGATATCGAAGTTATCGTAGCCGTAGATACGGGTGATCTCCTCGATGATGTCAGCCTTCATGGTTACGTCCTTGGTGCATCTCCAGGAAGGAACGGTTACGGTAAAGGTAGTGCCTTCAAGAGAAATGCCGAAGCCGAGCGCGGAGAGAGTGGTAAGGATGTGCTCGTCCGAGATCTCGATGCCGGTATAGCGGTTAACGAAGGATCTGTCGAAGGAGAAGGTGATGGTGGGATACTTATATGCCTGCTCGTCGGTGAGTGCGGAAACGACCTTTGCCTCGGGATCAGCGTCCTGCATAAGCTTTACGAAACGAGCGACAGCGGTGGTGGTCATCTCGGGATCGAGGCACTTCTCGTAACGCTGGGAAGCGTCGGTTCTGTGCGCGAGACGAACGGTGGTCTTACGAACCGAAACAGCATCGAAGGTAGCGCACTCGAGAGTGAGCTTGGTGGTGTCCTCAACGATCTCGGAATCAAGTCCGCCCATAACGCCCGCGATGCAAACGGGAATGTCGCCGTTGCAGATCATGAGCATATCCTCGTCGATGTTACGCTCAACGCCGTCGAGGGTTTTGAAGGTGAACTTGTGATCGTATCTCTTGATGCGGAGCTTTTCAACCTTGCGCGAGTCGAATGCGTGCATGGGCTGACCCATCTCGAGCATGATGTAGTTGGTAAGGTCGGTGAGGAAGTTGATAGCACGCATACCGCAGTAGTAAAGGCGGATACGCATATTTACGGGGCTTACTCTGCGGGTGATGTTCTCAACCTGGAGGCAGGAATATCTCTGGCAGAGGCTGTCCTCGATCTTCATATCAACAGAGGGAAGACCTGCATATTTGGTAAGATCTGCACAATCGAGGGGCTTGAGTTCTCTGCCTGCGATAGCGGCGAACTCCCGCGCGATGCCGTAATGACCCCAAAGGTCGGGGCGGTTGGTAAGGGACTTGTTGTCAACCTCGAAGATGATATCGTCGATGTCAAAGAGGGTCTTGATATCGGTACCGACTGCGAAAGCAGGATCGAGGATCATAAGACCGTCGTTGTTATCGCTAATGCCGAGTTCCTTTTCGGAGCAGCACATACCGTTGGAGGTGAAGCCTGCGAGCTTACGGGGAGCGATGGTGATGTCACCGATCTGCGCGCCGAGCTTTGCGAAGGGCACTTTGAGTCCAACTGCTACGTTGGGAGCGCCGCAAACGACATCAACGAGTTCAGCCTCGCCGATATCGACCTTGAGAAGATGAAGCTTCTTCGATTCGGGATGCTCCTCGACCGATTTGATCTCTGCGACAACGATGCCGTGGAGGTCGCTTCCCTTCATAAATATTTCGTTTTCTACCTCTGCGGTAGAGAGAGAGAATCTGTGGATGAGCGAGAGCTTGTCAAGACCGGAAAGGTCAACGTAATCGCATATCCAATTCATAGATAATAACATATTTCTTTCCGTCCTTTCTTATTTATCCTCGGTGAACTGCGAAAGAACCTTAAGGCTTCCGCTGTTGAGGTCTCTGATATCCTTAACGCCGTAGCGCATCATTGCAAGTCTGGTAAGTCCGAGACCGAACGCAGAGCCGGTGTATTCCTCGGCATCGATTCCGCCCGCCTTAAGTACCTCGGGGTGGATCATACCGCAGGGGCAAAGCTCGAGCCAGCCGGAGTGCTTACAGGAGGGGCAGCCCTCTCCGCCGCAGATGGCGCAGGAGATGTCAAGCTCAAAACCGGGCTCGACGAAGGGGAAGAATCCGGGACGGAGACGTACCTTTACGTCGCGCTTGAATACCTCGGAGAGCATTGTCTTCATGAAGAAGATGAGGTTGGAGATAGAAATGTTCTTATCAACCATAACGCCTTCCATCTGGAAGAAGGTGTTTTCGTGGCAAGCGTCGGTTGCCTCGTTTCTGAAGCAGCGTCCGGGGAAGATTGCCTTGATCGGAACGCCGTTATTCACGAGGTCGTCGCGGTACTTCTTATAGATAGCATTCTGTGCGGCACTGGTGTGTGTCTTGAGAAGCTGACCGTTGGTGAGGTAGTAGGTATCCTGCATATCGCGTGCGGGATGGTGCTTGGGGATATTGAGAGCCTCGAAGCATTCGTAGTCGCTTACGATCTCGGCGTAATCCTCAACGTGGAAGCCCATAGACTTAAAGATAGTCTCGCACTCGCGCTGAACGAGAGTGATGGGGTGGAAGGAGCCGCGATCGAGCACCGCGGGCATCGAAACGTCAAACTCGGGCATAGACGAAACCTCGCGCTCAAGCTCTGCACGGCGAAGCTCTTCGCCCTTCTGTGTGATAGCCTGTGCGAGCTCGTTCTTGAGCACGTTTACCTCCTGGCCGAAGGTCTTCTTCTCTTCGGGGCTGAGGTCTTTCATGGACTTGAGAAGCTCTGTCACGCTTCCCTTCTTACCGAGAAAATCAACACGGATCTCCTCGAGCGTCTGCATAGAGTCTGCGGCTGCAAGCTTTGCCGCAAATTCCTGCTTCAGTTCTGCAATGTTCTGTGACATTTTATTTGTCCTTTCAAAATTATAATCAGATAATGTTTTTCAGTTGTAGAAGATTTTCGATACGGTAATCAACGTCGGAATCATCATAGTAATGCTCGGGATCGAAAAGGCATCCCTTCATTCCCGCGTTGCGTCCGCAATCGGTGTCGATATCTCGGTCACCGATCATAATACACTCGCTCTTGTCAAGACCGTGCTTTTCGCAGAGCCAATTGAGCGCGTTCGGGGCGGGCTTGGTGGGAAACTGCATGGTCGAGTCAATGATATCCTCAAAGCAATCAGCAATGCCCCACTTTTCGAGAAGGATCTTTACAATCGTTCCCGAATGGGTGTAGAGATAGTTCTTATGTCCCTGAGCCATAGCATAGCGAAGGATCTCCTCAGCCTCGGGATAGGGCTTCTGGATCTTGAGCGCAAGCTCGTCGTGAACAACGTGGAATTCTTTTCTGAGAACGGAATAGTCTTCTTCAAAGTCGGCGTTTTTGAGCGCGTGACCGACAGAGACCTTAAGGTTATCGTAGACGGTCTTATAATCCGCTTCAACACCGCGGCTTCTGAGCATTTGAAGCACGGTCTCAGCAAAGCAAGGATAAGTATCCGAAAGAGTTCCGTCAAAATCGTAGATAAGATGCTTGTAATTCATTCTTTTTATTTCCTTGTTTTTTTCTTTTCTCTTTTAATTTCTGCATCCTCGGGGTTTTCGGGAATGAGGAGCTTCGAGAAGTGGTATTCCTTAACGCCGAACCAATACGCTACGGCGGATACGGCAATCGCGGGGATGACAATGATGAAATAGGACAGCCAATAGTCATTGAGCGGGATGCCGTTGAGATCGACCGAAAGGAGTCCTGTATACATTCCTTCTATGAAGAGAGCGATAACACTCGAGATTGCGCCGACTGCGTGGAGTGTGCCGCCCTCAGAAGCGAAGCTGCTGACGGTGATGATTATTGCGAGCAAAATATTGAGGCTGTTTGCAACGAGACCTATATAAAGTCCCGTTAGTGGGATCGTTTTGGAGCAAGAGAGCTTATCCTTTGAGCCCGCCTCCCACATTGCGGCGTAGAGCAGGAAAAGATAGAAAAGGATTGCTCCGACGCTCGCGCAGACCTTAAGGGTATCATTCTCAACCTTGCCGCAAGCGATTGCGAGCACGAGACCGAAAATCGATATTGCTATTTGATTTACGAACAGGCGAACTGCGCTGTACGAATGTTTTTGCATAAATTCACGCACGGTGATTTGTCCTCCGAAAAATGAAAAAGGTAGCTGTTTTGCGTCAAAATCAACGCAAGCGTATAAATTATATACTGATATCTAATAATATTCAACACAAAAAGCTGAAAATTTACATTTTATCCACTAAAATCTTTCGAAATGTTGTATAATATTATATATACTCAAAGTGAGGTGAGCTTATGGCAACCCAATACAATCCGAGGGAGTATTCTCTCGCCCTGCGCGACTTTGCGAGTTACAAGCAATCTATAGCCGGTTGCTCGCCGAGAACGGTCAACGAATATATGCTCGACCTGCGCACGTTTTTTAGATTTATCATAGCAAACAGAACGGGGATCGCTTACGGTACGCCCGAATACGAGAAGATAGATCTAAAAGGAATTGATATCAATTTTATTCGATCGGTTGAAACGTCCGAGATATACGAATTTCTTTTCTTCTGCGACAGCGTTCTCAAAAATGCTCCGAACGCGCGCGCGCGGAAGCTTTCCGCGATAAAGGGACTTTATAAATTCTACACGAAAACTAAAATGATGCTCGAGAAAAATCCCGCCGAGATCATCGAAACGCCAAAAAAACAAAAGTCTCTCCCCAAGCACATGAATTACGAGGAAGCGGTCGGCTTTATCGCAACCGTCAGAAACGATACGTCGCAAACCGATTTTCTGCGGATACGGAATTACTGCATCGTCACACTCTTCCTAAACTGCGGAATGCGTCTTTCCGAGCTTGTAAGCATCAATATGAGCGACATCGACCGTTTTCTACGCTCGGTGCGCATCATCGGTAAGGGAAATAAAGAGAGAATAATTTACTTCAACACTGCTTGCCGCGCGGCACTCGAGGAATACATTCCTTTGCGGGAGGGTCAGAAAACAGCGACCGAAAATGAAAACGCGCTCTTTATCTCTCGCCGTGGCAAGCGAATCGACAACCGTATGGTTCAGATGATGGTCGAAAAATACCTTGAGCTTTCGGGGCTCGGCAACCGCGGGCTTTCGGTTCACAAGCTCCGTCATACTGCGGCAACTCTGATGTATTCCCGCGGGCACGTTGACGTTCGTGTGCTTCAAGAAATACTCGGGCACGAGCAGCTCAATACTACCCAGATATACACTCACGTTTCAAATGACGAGGTTGAAGCTGCTATGGCGAAGAATCCGCTTTCAACGCTTTCGCCCGAAGACGTTCCTGCCGATGTAACCGAAGAAACGATCCATATCGGTACGTTAAAGCCCAATAAGGAATAAATTCAAGATATTTACATTTTATTATATACTTTTACGAAAAAGTATGGTATAATATTATAATTGATACAACCAAATGAAAGGAACAACCGATTTTGGATCTTACTAATTTTTCGTTATTATATCCGAATGCGGAGAGCATCACAGCGCACGTTACCGGCGGATGCCGCCCTGATATTTCGGATTTTACGCTCGACGAGATGGGATTTTCGCAGATCTTCGACCTGAAGAACTCTTCCCTTTCCGAGTATTTTACATCTGATGAAGCAGTTATAAATTACCGCCGCGAGACCTTCGGCGATATGCTTAACAACCCCGCGCTTATCAAGACCTTCAACGATCTGCTCCCGATTCTTTCGGACATTATGGAGCTCCGACGTCTTGAGGCAGACAGCGGTGACCCCAACGATTATCTCTCAAGCATCACCGAGATCGAGCTTTATATCTCCTGCATTGATACGCTTGATGACGGTCTTAATTCCGTTAAGGACAACCTTAAGGGTGTCGCGTTCAGAACGCTTTGTGACCGCATCAGCGAGCTTGCGGAGAGCGATTACTACGCACAGCTCAATGAGAAGCTCTGCGAGCTTACGAAGCGCGTACGCGAGATCAAGAGCGTTACGATGGGTGTCAACCTTGACGCACAGCTTCGTCCGTCTTCTGCGGGTGTGCTTTCGATCAATTCCGAGTCCTTCCGTTCGGGTGAGGTGCTCGAAAAGATTCTCCGTCTGAATTTCAAGGACGATGAATACACCTGCATTGCTAATCTCGTTCCCTTTGGAAAGAAGCAATCGGAGAGCCAGAAAACAGCGCTTTCTCTTGCTTTCAATACCGCGATCAACGAGGTCTACAAGTCCTCGCTCCGTTCCTGGAAGAAGATCGTTCAGCAGTACGTTCTCGAAAACACCGATTTTCTCCTGAACCTTATGCCCGAGATTGAATTTCTTATCAAGGGCACCCGTCTCATGAGCCGTCTGCGCGATAAGGGATGCGACCTTTGCGTACCCGAGATCGTTTCCGTTGACGAGCGTGCATTCAGTGCGATCGGTCTTTACAACCCTGCTGTTGCGCTTAAGATCGACGACGAAATCGTAACCAACGATCTTATCTTTGACGATAAGGCTACTATTTATATTCTCTCGGGTCCCAACCGAGGCGGTAAGTCCGTTATCACCTGCGCGCTCGGTATGGCTCAGGTAATGATGCAGCTCGGTCTGTTCGTTCCTGCCAAGAGCGTTAAAATCTCGCCTGTTGACGCGATCTACACGCACTTCCCCACCGGCGCGGACGATACCATCGACAAAGGACGACTCGGAGAGGAATGCGCACGTCTCGGCGAGATCTTTGACAGCGTTACCTCGCACTCGCTCGTTCTGCTTGACGAATCCCTCTCGTCCACGGGTTCCTACGAGGCATCCTACATTGCCGCAGAGATACTTGCGGGCTTCTCGGCTGTGAAGTGCCGCACGCTCTTCTCCACGCACCTTCACGAGCTTTCCGCAATGCTTGACGAGATCAACGAAAAGTGCGCGGCTGAGGGCGGCGCGCCGATCGATACTCTCGTCGCAGGAATCGCCGAGGGCAAGCGTTCCTTTAAAATCTACCGCGCAAAGCCCGACGGCAAGAGCTACGCTCGCGATATCGCTCACAAGTACGGACTCTCACGCGAGTCGATTATGAAAAAAATCAATAAATAAAGAACATCCGCAGAGGCAAAGCCTCTGCGGATAATTTATTATAAGGTAACTTCAACCTTGACAAGCTCGCCGTTGCGCCATACCTCGATGATGACGGTATCGCCAACCTTATGCTTGAAGAGTTCGGCGCGCATCTTTTCGATCGTGGGGGTTTTTACTCCGTCGAAGGAGAAGATAACGTCGTAAAGTTCAAGCTTGCCGTAGCAGGGGTAGCCTTCGTTGACACCTGTAACTACTACGCCGTCGGTCTCGGGAGTGATCTTGACTCCGGGAGCAACCTCGATCTCGATTCCCTTATATACGGTACCGCAAGTGATTCCGAGCTGAACGCCCTGCGTTGCGCTTCCCTTGTTGCCCGAATATTTGCCGTCCTCAATAATATCATCTGCGATTTCAACGGCATCATTGATCTGAATTGCAAAACCGAGACTTTCGTAGCTGACATCTCCGTTCGAGGAGCTTACGTGCTTCATCGTATTGATACCGATGACCTCGCCCGCCATATTGAAAAGCGGTCCGCCCGAGTTACCGGGGTTGAGAGAGGTATCGGTCTGTATCATTTCCATAGACTTCTCGAGAAGTCCCGATGATTCGTATACTCTGACGGTTCTCTTGAGACCCGAAATGATACCCAGAGTCACGCTTCCCGCGTATTCGGTATCGACCGGTGTACCGATAGCAACGACGTATTCACCGACGCGGAGATTATCGGAATTTCCTACCGCAAGCTTCGGCAGACCGAGATTCTTGACCTTAACAACCGCAACGTCGGAAAGCTCGTCGCCGTCGATAAGCTCTGCGGGGAGCTCGCGGCCGTCGGAGCAAACGACGTAAATGCTCTTTGCGTTATCTATAACGTGATAATTCGTGATGATATATCCGTCGTCTGTATAGACAAATCCGCTTCCGAAGCCGCTTCCGTTTTCGGTTGCAACCGTGATGGTTACGACGGAATCCTTGACGCTGTCAACGAGATCTGCGATAGAAGCATCGGAACCTACGACAACGGTTTTATTAGTATCCGAACCAAATCCCGTGATAAGAAGAACAGCGAGAACAGCAAAGCAAATTGCAAACAGACCCGTCATTACGATTGCGTAAACGAGCGCGCCTTTTTTTTCCGACTTGCGGGCAGCCTCGCGATCCTTCTTTGCCTGCTCGGAAAAGCTCCATACCACCTTCGGCTCTTCTTCGGGGAGAGGTCCGAGATCGGGCGCGCCCTCTTCCGCGGGAGCTTCGGTCACAATCGGCTCGGGAAGCTCATCGGGGTTGAATTTCGCGCTGCCTTCCTCGGGCGCGGGAACAGCTTCGGGAGCTGTCTCGGGCTCGGAAGTGGGTTCGGGAGTTGTGGTGTTTTCCTCTTCGGGGACTTCGTGGGTTATTTTTTCATTAAGTTCGTCCATTAGTTATCCTCATTCGCGCGTTTTCTGAGGTCTTTTATCCTCGGGAGTTATCGGCAGAGTGAAATAGAATTCACAATATTTTCCCGGCTCGCTTTCAAGAGCGATGACCTCCTTGTGCGCTTCAATAATAGTTTTTGCGATAAACATTCCGAGTCCGACGCCCGTCTTATCCTTACCGCGGCTGCGGTCACTCTTATAGAATCTCTCAAATATATAAGGCTGGTCGTCGTAGGGGATGCCGTCGCCTTCGTTATAGACCGAGACCTTGACCTTCTTGTTCTCGATCACGGTCAGCGAGAGCTTGAGAAGTCCGCCCTCGTTGGCAAATTTAACGGCATTATCGGTAATGTTATAGAATATCTGATAAATTGCGTCATGGTCGCCAGTTACAAACATATTGTCGGCGTCACAGTTGAATTCAACCTCAAGACGCTTCTTGTCGATCTTCTGCTCAAAGGAGATAAGCACCTGACGTCCCATCTCACAAATATCGAACGGCTCCATAACGAATTTGCGGTCGCCCGCCTGAATTCTTGAAATATCAAGAAGGCTGGCAACGAGTCGCGAGAGGCGGAGCACCTCGTCGCGGATGATCTTGAGATAATACTCGTGCTTTTCGGGCGGTATCGCTCCGCTTAAAATGCAATCGATAAATCCGGAGATCGTGGTCATAGGTGTTCTCATATCGTGAGAAACGCTTGACATAAAGTTATTTCGCATCTCGTCGAGATTCTCGAGGTTTTGCGCCATATTGTTGAATGCAGAGGCGAGCTGTGCGACCTCGTCGTTTCCAACAACGGGGACGCGGACACTGAACTCACCCTTCGCGAAGGATTTAGCCGCCTGGCTCATCAGGCGCAAGGGGCTGATAATTCTTTCGCTGATAAAGAAGATGGCGATCAGTGCAGCAAGCATTACCCAAAGGCTGGAGATAGCTACCGTTTTGATAAGCACCTCGGCAAAATCGCTGATCGAACCGACGTCACAGCAAACGATTACCGTTCCGCATACATAGTTGTTGCGGAGATATACGGGCGTTGCGGATATAACGTGCGGCGTGTCAAGGATGCCCTCGAGGTTATTGAAGACCGAAAGCTCAATGCCGTTGTTGATCTCGTTCATAAAGGAACGCGGAATCTGCGAGCCATTCTGATAGTTGCAGCTTTCATCCGGACGCGCGATAAGTATTACACCTTCGCTGTCGGCTATAAACACCGTTACGGGGAAATTTGCAACAGCCTTGACGGCGTTGATCTGCGAAATGATATCCGATTCATAATAATCGCAGAAGGATGAAAAGCTACCGCTCGTTCCGTATTTTTGAAGCTTGATCTGTATGCCCTCGCCGAGCGTGCTTGCTGCGGCAGATACTGCCTCGTTTTTCGACTTTTCCGAATAGTCGTCAACCAGGGTACCGATAATGGTAAGAAGAAGGATCATACTCGTTCCTATTATTACCATAAAGGTCACGATATATTTAACATATATGCTTTTGAACATATCCTTCTCCTTTCTTTTTGTCTAAAAAGATACGCCCGGCTAAATTCCTGGCGTATCTTTCGGGGATCAATTACCTGTCAGTTCAAACTTATAGCCTACGCCCCAAACTGTCTTGAGCACCCATTTGTCGGATACGCCTTCAAGCTTTTCGCGGAGACGCTTAACATGTACGTCAACCGTACGGGAGTCACCGAGATAGTCGAAGCCCCATACCTTATCGAGGAGCTGGTCTCTGGTGAACACGCGGTTGTAATTGGAAGCCAGGAAATAAAGAAGCTCGAGCTCCTTTGGGGGAATATCAACGCTCTTGCCGTTGAGCTTGAGCTCGTACTTCTGCTTGCTGATCTCGATATTCTCGAACTTGATAACCTCATCGTCATCGGGATCATCGTGAGTGTTGCAACGGCGGAGTACAGCCTTGATGCGCGCAAAAAGCTCGCTCATATCGAAGGGCTTGACAACGAAATCGTCAGCGCCGAGCTCGAGACAAACTACCTTATCGACAACCTCACCCTTTGCGGTGATCATAATGATAGGCTTGTTGGTAAACTTACGGAGTTCGGTGCAAACGTCCTTACCGTTCTTACCGGGGAGCATGATATCGAGGAGTACAAGATCGGGCTCGTATTTTTTGAATACGTCGATCGCCTGGTAACCGTCGGGAGCTGTGCGAACCTCGTAGCCTTCCTTTTCGAGAGAGGTTTTCAGCAGGTCGCAAATATAACTGTCGTCATCGACTACAAGAATTTTGGTATACATTTTTTCCTCCTGTGTATTGATTTGGGACTTGTCGAGATACCCGCACAGGGGCACACTGCGACATTTTTATAATTTCCCTTATATTATATCACATAATTTTGGTTTTGCAAAGAGTTTTTTGAAAAAATGTTCATATTTTTTTATAAAAAATCATCGATTTTTTAAGTTTTGCTTGAATTCTTCACAAATTTATTATATAATATATGAGAAAAACAAAAAAGTAATATATTTACATCGGAGTAAAAAATGAAACTTGGTATTGTAGGACTGCCCAACGTGGGCAAAAGTACGCTCTTTAACGCTCTTTGCGGCGGCGGAGCAGACTCGGCTAACTATCCTTTCTGCACAATAGAACCCAACGTAGGTGTCGTTGCCGTTCCCGACTCAAGACTTGACGCGCTGGCAGAAATGTACACTCCCGAAAAGTACACTCCCGCTGTTGTTGAATTTTTTGACATTGCAGGTCTTGTAAAGGGTGCATCTCAGGGTGAAGGTCTCGGAAACAAATTCCTTTCCCACATCCGCGAATGCGACGCTATCCTTCACGTTGTTCGCTGCTTTGATAACGAAAACATCATTCACGTTGACGGAAGAGTAAATCCTATCTCTGACGTTGAAACGATCAACTACGAGCTTATCCTTTCCGACATCGAGGTTGCCGAGCGCAGACTCGACCGTACTCGCAAGGCGATGAAGGCGGACAAATCTCTCGCGCCCGAGGCGGCATTCCTAGAGAGACTTATCGAGCATCTCGGCGAGGGCAAATCGGCAAGAGGCATTGAGATGAACGAGGACGAGCAGGTGATGCTTGCCGATATGCCTCTCCTCTCCGCAAAGCCCATCATCTACGTTGCTAACGTTGATGAAAACAGCCTTGACGAGGATCCCGTTCACAATCCTCACTACGCCGCACTCAAGGAGTTCGCGGCGAGCGAGAATTCGGGCATCGTATCCATCTGCGGCGGTCTTGAGGCAGAGCTTGCAGAGCTTGAGGGTGAGGAAAAGCAGATGTTCCTCGAGGATATGGGACTTTCCGAATCGGGACTCAACCGCCTTATCCGCGCGGGATACGATCTTCTCGGTCTTATCAGCTTCCTGACCGCAGGTCCTAAGGAAGTACGCGCATGGACTATCCGCAAGGGTACGAAGGCTCCCGGCGCTGCTGGCAAGATCCATAGCGACTTCGAGCGCGGCTTCATCCGCGCCGAGATCGTTGCATTCGACGATCTTATGCGCCTCGGCAGTATGACTGCGGCTAAGGAAGCCGGACTTGTCAGAAGCGAAGGCAAGGAATATGTTATGAAGGACGGCGACGTTACACTCTTCCGTTTCAACGTATAATCTGCTGCAAAATACTAAACCGGAGCGGTTTTACACCGCTCCGGTTAATTTTTTTGAATTATTTGATTTCAATGCTTCCTTCACCGATAATAACGGTAAGCGAATTAGCGGGTATGGAGACGGAAGAATTGTTTTCTTCCTCTTCTTCAATATCGCCGATATTTTCGGGCTCGGATGTGGTTTCTTCAGCGGCTGTTGTTTCTTCATCACCGTTGGGTTGTGTATCCGGTGCGGTAGTTTGCTCATCTGCCGATGTGGTTTCATCGGGGGTGGGAGTTACAGAAGGCTGGCTGGTGTTCTGGTCACCCTTAACGGGAGCGTTAAACTCAACGTAAGAATCCGAATAGTTATCGCCGTATACGCTGATAGTATTTCCGGGTGCCTCGAGCTTTACGTCAATGCCCGCAAAATCCGATTCAACTCTATCGTAGTAAACGTCACCGGACTTAACCTCGATATACATAGCACGAGTAAATGTAGTATCCGTAATATCAACAAAGCATTCGCTGTTAGGAGACATAATTCTAATCTCATCAGCGGTCACGTTGTCGATATTTATATTCGCACTTTCGGTCGCTTCGATCTGTACCGAGGACTCGGTGGCCACGTCCTTGAAATCTACTACTCCATCAGAAATTACAATCTTAAAGTCGCAATCTGTATTGAAATTTGATACAGAAATATCTCCCGTTGTGGTAGTAATATTCAAATTGACGAGATCTGCATTTTCAGTAAGATAGAGATTAAGCGATTTTTCTTTTACGCTGTCATCAAATACATAACGAAGGTAATCGCGGAATCCGTTGAAATTGATTTTTAGGTTTTCAACGTCGATAATTCCGGAAATACCGGCATTGTCAGAGATCTGAAGTGTTGAGCGTCCCGCTTGGATCTGATATGCGTTGTTGGGGAAATTCACAAGCTCGATTCTGCTTTCCTCAGCGTTGCCAATGACGTTAACTTTAACGTCGCTTACCTTAAGAACGATCTTTTTCAATTCTTCTTCCGAAAAAGTTTCGGAGTAAACGTAATTATCGTCTCCGTCTCCTACCTGAGTAAACAGACCTACTCCCTGCTCATTTGCCAATGAGGTTGCAGTCATACACAGTATGACGCCAAGGCAGGCAAGCAAAACAGAAACTATCAAAAATATAACTGAGGTTGGCTTCATAACTCTGATACTGCTCCTTTCAACATATTATAGCCCGATCTGAGGGCACGGAAACCGAGTTTGAACAGCTTTGCGAGAAGCTTCATACCGAACGGGATAAATCTTACCGCAAAATTGTAAATGAGAATACCGATAAACATAACGATAGAGCCGACGATAATCCCAAGTCCGATCTCAAAGAGCGCTACGGGGGTATTTCCGGTTATCAATTCAACTACGCCGTATACTATTCCGACGATGGAAACAAATGCTCCTGCCGTAATGAATACAACGAGAACGCATACACACGCAATCATCAGAAGCGCGAGTGCTATCCAAAATCCAAGATACAAAATTACGGACAACAGTATCAGCGCGACGGCTATCGGGATCGCTACGACGAGAATGGCGACGTAGACCCACTCATTCCTCATCTTACCGTTTTCTGCATATTGGATTTTTTCCTTCTGTCTTGGAGGAATGTATTCAATAATATCCAAATCGTCTGCGCGATCTTCTTTTTCGGCTTTCTTTTTTTCTTTTTCAGCCGCCTTTTCAGCTTTCGCCTTCTGCAGATGCTTAATGACCTTGTCAACCTTAGCCATCATTCTGTAAAGCAGACTGCGTTTTTCTTCGGATGGTTCTTCTTTTTCCTCTGCCGCTTTTGGCTTTTCTTCGGATTGCTTCGCCTTTGGCTTCTTTTGATCTTCGTCCTTTACTTTCGCTTTAGGCGCTGCAGGCTTTGGCTTGGCAGGTGTCGCGGGCTTCTTTTCGGGCATTTTCTTGTCCTTGCCCGATTCGAGCATAGAGATAATACCGTCAACCATCTCGTCGAGGGAGACATTGATTTCCTCCGTACCCGACTCTGTCAGGTAAGTACGTACGTGTGAAGTTTCCTTTTCCGCGGTTTCCTTATCAATACCTCGTTCGATAAGTCTTGCGTGGAGCAACTTCAAAAATTCTTCTTTCTTCATATTGATCTCCGAATCTTCAAATACTTTTCGTTTCTTTCAAAAATTTTTCAGTTTTTGTAAAAAAGAGGTGAAAAATTCAAAATTATGTGATATAATATATGCGTGCAAACGGCAAAAAACGATTTTGCGCATACTTATATTATATTATAGCAGATTTTAAGAGAGATTTCAAGATGAGAATGAGAAAAAAGAAGCATTCGGCAGAAAGAATTGAAGCATGTGCCGAACTTTTGCTTAAAAATCCCATTGAATGCTTCGGAAAAGAGGAAGAGATTTTCGGAAAGAAGTGTCCGATGCTCCTCGAGATCGGCTGCGGCAAGGGTGACTTTGCCCGCGGACTTAGTAAAATGCATCCCGAGCACGGTATTATTGCGCTCGAGCGAGTTCCTGACGTAGCCATGTTCGCGCTCGAGAAGGCAAAGGCTACTCTTGACGAGCGTCCCGACAACGTCAAATTTATTATCGGCAACGCCGAGTACCTTACCGATTGGTTTGCGCCCGGCACCTTTGACTGCATCTATGCAAACTTCTCCGACCCGTGGCCTAAGAAGGGTCAGCACAAGCGCAGACTTACTGCTCCCGGATTCCTCGCGAGATATGAAAAGCTTCTCGTTCCCGGTGGAGAGCTTCATTTCAAGACGGATAACGAGGATCTCTTTGACTGGTCGATCGAGCAGTTCAAGGAGTACGGACTTGAGATCATTTTCTATACCCGCGATCTTCACTCAAGCGAGCTTGCAGCAACAAACATCGTCACTGAGTACGAAAAGAGATTCACCGACCTGGGTCAGAAAATATTCTCGGCTCACGTTAAGTTTCCCGTAAAGGACGCGGAATAATGGCAGATATGATAAACGAACCCTGCGGTGTACTTATCGTCAACAAACCGCAAGGTCCGACGTCACACGATATCGTAAACAAGGTTCGCCGTTTGTATTCCACCAAAAAGGTTGGTCATACGGGAACACTTGATCCTATGGCGACGGGAGTTCTCGTAGTTCTTATCGGCCGCGCGGCGAAGGCTTGCGAGTATTCGCTTTCGGACAGAAAGATTTATACCGCAACGCTACGTCTCGGAATTGAAACGGATACCGAGGATACGACGGGTAACGTTATTACCGAATATCCCGTAAACGTGACTGAAAACGACGTCAAGGAAGTTCTGTCGGCTTTCAGAGGTAAGATAAAACAGATTCCTCCCATGTACAGTGCGCTTAAGGTCGGCGGTAAGAAGCTTTGCGATATAGCACGCGAGGGAGGTACCGTCGAGCGCGAGGCGAGGGAGATCGAGGTGTATTCAATCTCCGCCGAGCATATCGAGGGCAACGATTACCGACTTGAGGTCGAATGCTCCGCCGGAACTTATATCCGCACACTTTGCGCGGATATCGGAAAGGCACTCGGTTGCGGCGGCGCTATGGCAACCCTCGAAAGAAGCGCGGCTTGCGGATTTCCGATAAGCGAGGCACACACGCTTGAGGAGATAGAACAACTTTCGATTGAAGAAAGACTTGCACTTCTCCGCCCCGTTGAAGAAATCTTTAACGAGCTTGAAGCCGTAATGCTTCCCGCATTTTATGAGAAGCTCTTCCGCTCCGGTTGCGAGATATATCTAAAAAAAGCCAAGCTCCCCGAGTACCCCGTCGCAACGAGGCTCAGAGTGCTTGACTCTAAAGGCGGATTTTTCGCTCTCGGCGAGGTCCGCGAGTATGAAAACGGTCTTGCTGTCAAATCGATCAAGCTTTTCGTACTTTAACGGTACTTTTTGATAAGCTTATGTCGGTCAACCGCCTTTTGTACCCACACGGGAATAAACCAGATCAGTACTGACGTAATTATTCCGATTATTCCGAGCAGGACGTCTGCGTAAATCCAATCTATATCAATAATATAATAGATTCCGAAATACGGTGATATCATAATAAAAAGATATCCGATCAAACTACCGAAAAATCCCGAAAGAGTGACGTCCGCCAGTGAAAAAACAATTCCGAGAAAAAACACAATCGATGATGCGATCAGCCATCCTCTTGCTCCCCACAGGAGCGGAGGGTGGTTTTTCAATTTTGCAAAAATACAAAACAGCGTAAGAGTAAGGCAGAAAACAACCGTTGCAAAGAAGTTGCCGGCAGTATACCCCTGCGAAGCGAAATTCAGTATTATTGCACTTATATAAACAGACAGCATCAGCGAGGTTGCGACAATTCTTATCAATCCCGTTTTGGTAAAAGCAAAGATTTTCATACGATCCTCAAATCATATCGGGGCTGTCAGAAACAGCCCCGATGTTATTATAAGTTAATTATGCGAGAGACTTCTTGTACTCTTCAACGATCTTAGCGGAGATGTTGCCGGGTACTACAGCGTAGTCGGTTACGTTGAACTCGAAGGAGCCGCGGCCCTGAGACATAGCGCGGAGTGCGATCGGGTAGTCAACGAGCTCGGACTTGGGAGCGGTAGCGTGAACTACGGTATAACCCTTCTTTGCAGCGGGATCCATACCCATAATGCTTCCGCGGCGCTTGTTGAGGTCGCCCATAACGTCACCAACGAGATCCTCGGGAACAGTGATATCGAGATCGCCGACAGGCTCCATAAGAACGGGAGCTGCCTGCTCGAGGCACTGCTTATACGCCATGATAGCAGCGGTCTTGAAGGACATTTCATCAGAGTCAACGGGGTGGTAAGAACCGTCGTGGAGATCTGCTGCGAGGTAGGTCATCGGGAATCCTGCAACGCCCTTAACCATAGCCTCAAGAAGACCCTTTTCAACTGCGGGGTTGAAGTTCTTGGGAACTACGCCGCCGACAACGGAAACGGTGAAGGTAAGGCCGGGCTCTTCGCCGGGACCGAACTTGATCCAAACGTCACCGAACTGACCGGAACCACCGTTCTGCTTCTTATGACGAGCGTGGATATCAACGGTCTTGGTGATCTTCTCACGGTAAGGAATCTTGGGAGTTTCAAGGTTGATGGTTACGCCATAACGAGCCTTGAGCTTTGCAGAGAGAACTGCAAGGTGCATATCGCCGATACCGGAGAGAACCATCTGATGGGTCTCGGGATCGGTAACGTACTTGAGGGTAAGGTCTTCCTCGAGCATACGAGCCATGGACTGGGAAATCTTGCTCTCGTCCTTAGCGGTTGCGGGAACCATAGCCTGGCTCATGTAAGGAGTGGGATATGTGATCTTAGCGTATGCTACATCGGCACCGTCGGAAAGAGTATCGTTGGTGTTGGTGTTAGCAAGCTTTGCGATCATACCGATATCGCCGCATGCGAGCTCGTCAACCTCGGTCTGGGTCTTGCCCTTGATGGTATAGATATGAGCCATCTTCTCGGAAGTACCGTTGGTGAGGTTCTTGAGAGTCATATCCTTCTTGAGAGTACCGTTCATAACCTTGAAGAAGGACATCTTACCTACGAACGGGTCAGCGACGGTCTTGAATACGAAGATGCTGGTCTTGCCTGCGGGATCGATCTCAACGTCTGCGCCTTCGGTGGACTTTTCAACCTTCTTAGCGGTATGTCTGGGGAAGGACTCAACGATAGCGTCGAGGATAGCGATGATACCCCACATATTAACTGCGGAACCGCAGTATACGGGAGTGATGGTGCCCTCGAAGATACCCTGGTGGAGAGCCATTGCAGCCTCTTCCTTGGTGATCTCTTCGCCGTCGAAGTACTTCATCATAAGCTCGTCGGAGGTACCTGCAACTGCCTCGTTGAAGGCTTCCTTATAGTTAGAAGCGATATCCTTGAGATCGTCGGTCATGGGAGCTTCGCTTCTCTTGCCCTTTGCATCATATGCAAACGCCTTCATCTCGACGAGGTCGATCATAGTAACCTTATCGCCGGATCTTACGGGAACGAATACAGGACAGAGGGTGTTGCCGAAGGTATCGTGAAGCTCGTTGAAGACCTTTTCGAAATCAGCATCGTTATCCTCGCACTTATTTACGAAGAATGCCTTGGGGAGACCTGCAGCGGTAGCATAGTCCCAAGCAAGCTCGGTTCCTACTTCAACACCCGACTTTGCGTCAACGCAAATGAGTGCGCTGTCAGCAGCACGGAGAGACTGATGAACTTCGCCTACGAAGTCGAGGTAACCGGGGGTATCGAAAACGTTTATCTTCATATTCTTCCACGAAATGGGAGCAAGAGATGCGGAAATAGAGAAGCCTCTCTTTACCTCTTCGGGATCATAGTCACATACAGTGTTGCCGTCAGCGGTCTTACCGAGACGATCGGTTCCGCCGGTGAGATAGAGCATAGCCTCAGCGATGGAGGTCTTGCCGCAGCCGCCGTGTCCGAGCAGAGCTACGTTTCTAATGGATTTGGTATCGATTGTTGCCATAAGGGGTTCCTTCCTCGCCCCATCCGCGGACGGGGCATTTATGTTTTTTAATATTTACATATTTACGTGAGCGTTAAAAACACATCACGATGTTTATTATACAACAAATCGATCATAATTTCAAGTACTTTTTCGTGATTTTTGACGATTTTTTCATAAAAATTTGAATTTTTTATGATTTTTTTATTATATAGAGAATAATTTACATGCATTATCGTGTGTACGAGTACGAATTTCGTCCTCGGAAACATCGACAAGCTGGGAAATTGTGCGTATTGTATACTCGATATAATCGCTTCTGTTAGTCTTACTACGGTAGGGGATCGGCGCGAGATAGGGTGCGTCGGTCTCGACGAGCATACGGTCAAGAGGCACTACCTTTGCACACGCCTGAACGATAGGAGCGTTCTTGTAGGTGATCACTCCCGTAAAGGAGATATACCATCCGCGACGAACGAGATCCTTTGCCATTTCGGCACTTCCCGAATAACAATGGAAAACACCGCGCACCTTCGGGTGGCGCAGTACCACAGCTTCGAAGACGTCGCCGTGCGCTTCGCGGTCGTGGATTATGACGGGGATATCGTATTCCTCGGCAAGGAGAAGCTGTGCTTCAAGATATTCCGCCTGTTTTTCCTTATTATCCTGACGCCAATGATAGTCGAGTCCGATCTCGCCGAGAGCGACGATCTTGTACTCTTCTCTCTTGTCAAGCAAAGCGCGGAGCTTTGCGATAGCGTCCTCGAGCGACTCTTCCTCGTCAACGTCGGAGGGATGGATACCGACTGCGGCGTACATTCCTTCGTATTGGAATGCCATTTTAACGACTTCGAGGGAGTTTGCGGTGTTGGTGCCCACGTTTAAAATTTTATCAACACCGTTCGCGAAAACGGCAGAGAGCAGCGCCGAAGCGCCGCCCTCAAATTCGTTTTCAAATCTTTTGTCAGTATAGTGGGCGTGTGTATCAAAAATGCCGCTCATCAGCGAACACGCTCTCCGAGAGGAGTTGCGGGATCAAGGAAGATAACCCTTACTTCCTCTTCACCCGAAGCGAGAAGCATACCCTCGGACTCAACGCCGCAAAGCTTTGCGGGCGCGAGGTTAGCAACGAGAACGATCTTCTTGCCGATAAGATCCTCGGGCTTGTAGAATTTAGCAATACCCGAAACGACCTGACGGGTCTCATATCCGAGGTCAACCTTGAGCTTGAGAAGCTTCTTTGCCTTCGGCACGGGCTCACACTCGATGATCTGCGCGGTGCGGAGCTCGACCTTCATAAAGTCCTCAAAGCCGATGATAGCGCATCCCTCGGGCTTTTCGATCTTGGGAGCCTCTGCAGCCTTTCTTGCAGCTTCGATCTCGGCGTAGATAGCCTCAAGAGTCTTCTGCTCGTCAATTCTTGCAAAGAGAACTGCGGAATCGTTGACGGAAGCACCTGCGACGGTACCGTTAAACTCGCCACCGATGCTCTCAAAGGTGGTGTTGGAGGTTCCGAGCTGTGCGAAGATAGTCTCTGCGGTCGCGGGAACCATAGGAGCAAGCATTACTGCACCCCAACGGATGGATTCGAGAAGGTTATAAAGAACGGTTGCAAGACGCGCGCTGGTCTCCTCGTTCTTCGCGAGAACCCAAGGCTGGGTCTCGTCGATATACTTGTTTGCGCGGCGGAGGAGCGAGAGGATCGCGTCGATAGCATCGGCGATATGGTAGCTGTCCATAGCCTCGTAATAGCTCTTTACAGCCTCTGCACAGACGGACTTGAACTCGTCGTCAAGTGCTTCGGGAGCGGCGGGAGCTTCGATCTTCTTATCGAAATACTTCTTCTGCATATCGAGAGTTCTCTTGACAAGGTTGCCAAGTCGGAGGCCAAGCGGTCTTAGGAAGACAACTCCCTTGGCCAACTCCTTGGCTCACAGAACGACATGGCTACGACC
>JAZTXK010000076.1:0-8352 GCA_045636385.1 Eubacteriales bacterium | reverse complement strand
AGTCCCTTTTGTCAACCCCTTTTTCAAACTTTTTTTCGTTTTTTTGCAGTTTGTATGTTTGGTTGCATCTTGCACAAGTCACAGTCTCGGCTTTTGTGCAAATTGACGTATGAAATCGACCAAAATCGCAAATTTCCCCTTATTTTATAGTATAATACGGATAAAATCTCTATATTCCCGCTTTTGATGAAAGTTCTTTCTGTAAAAATTAATTTTAATTTCCACAAAAGTACTTTATGCCATGACGGGTGAGCGATACTTGCTTCAAGCTCGAGCGGTCGCTCTCAATAGCGAAAAGAAGATATAAACCTCATGATTGCGCCCGGCAGGCGAAGTCTTTTTAATTATATAGGAATAAATTCTTCGCTTTATGTTGACAGCGAGTGGCGGATATGATAAAATTTTAGTATAAAACCTTATGGAGCTTACCGATATGAAAAAAATACATTCTGTTATTTCGATTCTGATTTGCATAAGCATTTTGATTTCTTCCGTACCGCTCTCTGCCGAAGGCGATAAAACACCCGAAATGGGTTCTTTTGAAGAAATAATTTCTTCCTATTATAATCCTAACGGACGCCCGATGTCCTGCGCTCACAGAGCTATCACCTACATCGGCAACCCGATCCCCGAAAATTCGCTCGTTGCAATTCAGGATTCCATCGACCACAAGGTCGATATCGTCGAGCTTGACATTGCGCGCACAAAGGACGGCGTTTACGTTCTTTGCCACGACAGCAGCATCAAGCGCACCACGACTTATACCGGCTCGCTCAACGTATCTGATATGACATACGAGGAGATCTGCCAATATCCGCTTCTCCAATATACCGGCGGCTCGCGTGACGTTTACCGCGACGAAAACGGCAACACGCTCGTAATGCCCACCTTTGAGGATGCCCTCAAGCTTTGCAAAGGCAAGATAATGATCAATCTCGATAAGTTCACGAGTCAATGGAGCAACCGAATGGAGCTTTACGAGCTTGTCAGAAAAAATGACTGCCTCGATATCGTAATGTTCAAGGGTGGATATGACAGCCAACAGATTCTCGGTTGGCACGCGGAGATTATGAAAAAATACGGAAAAGATGCGACAATGCCGAATTTCTGCACTATGAACAGCAACAGAAATGCAGAGAGTTGGGTAAAAGAGATCAAAGCGCATCACGATGCCAAGACCGCGTTTGCCGTTGAAGCCGGATTCTCCGATTACACTCAAGCGCAAAGCAACCCCGCCGTGATCGCGAAGATTAAGCAATACACCCGCACCTTTACGAACGTTCTTTACGAATCTATCGGCGGCACTCACGGCGCAAAGCATAAGGAGAATTCCACAGGCTGGGCGGCGGTGCTCTCCCTCGGTTACAATATAATTCAGACCAATAACGCCGCAGATCTTGCAGATTATATCTATGCCAACTATTCAACACCGACAAGAGATATCGGCAAGGGGCTCGATCTTCTCTATTTTTCGGATTACAAGCATGAAGGTATAAACTACACGATTGCTATAAACGCGCCGTCTGTAAAGCTCTTTAACGGAGATTATATTTCCTTCAAAAACGTCGATTTCGGCAGCGCGGACGGAAACAGCCTCGTTGCAAACATAACGGGTTCTTCGGGCAAAGGTGAGCTTGTTATAAGAAAAGATTCGCCCACGGGCGAAATCATCGCAAAATTCGATCTTTTTCAGATCGGAAATCAGACCGCTAGCGTCGCCGCAGAATTGCAGATACCCGATCTCCGCGTATGCGACGTCTACGTTTGTGCCGAAAACACGGGAGATGGCTTCGTTTCGGCTTCAAAGCTGACCTGCGCCGATCCGATGGAAGGAGAGATTTCACGTATTGCGAGTATTTCGATCTTTACAAGACCCGAAGTCGCCCCTGTCCTTCCCTCTCAGGTTTCGGTAGTCAACGAATTCGGTTTTACTTATAATTCGGATGTAATTTGGTCACCTGTTCCCGCGGAATGCTATTCCGAAAATCTCACACGCTTTACCGTTCCCGGAATACTCAAAATCAACTGTCAGACGGTATACGCAACCGTCATCGTCCTCGACCTTGATATGTCAGGCACGGCGGTCTGGTTCGATTCGCTCGGCGAAATGGTTCTCGGTGAGGGTGGCGAGGTACTCGAATGGTATGACAGCGTAAGCTCCATCCCAGCGACAGCAGAAAGTAAAACGGCACCTATCTATCAAGATGGCTCTGTACGCTTTGACGGCAATGGTGACAATATGATATACAATCACAGCCTTTCGGACAAGGGCAATATCTCGATCATCATCAACGCCAAGACCGATAAAAAATCGACCGATTATATGAGTGACTACAAGATCAACAATTCGGCGAGATATACCTTGATCCATTATCCCGAATCAGGATCGTGGGGCAGCGTTTACTTCACCGCGTTCAAAAACGGCATCGTCTGCCGCTTCGGCTCGGGAGCAAACAATAACAGAGGTATTTATTACACCGCCCGAAATATCGAGGGATGGTCAACCGTCTCTGCTATCAAGAACGGAGCCTCCGAAAAGCTCTACCTCGGCTCGGATATGATCTACGACAGAACCGCGGATAAAGCATCCTTGTATCAGATGGGAACCCCCGGCAAGTCGATAACAGCGACCCACGACTATGCCTACATCGGTCTTGGCATCCAAAGCTCGACCAACTATTATTACAGCGGAGAAGTCGGAGATATCGTCATCTTCGAAAGAACGCTGAACGATGCAGAGATCGCCACGCTCGACGCATATTTCAAGGCTAAAAATCAGAATACTCTGAAGGACAAGAGCGATGCCGTCGCGGCGGAATTTGAGATCTCCCTGAATAACAACATTAACACGGTACACGATCTTGAATATATCTCCGGCGATCTGTCACACTCGGCGGTTTGCAAAATCTGCTCCTATACCGTCACAGAGGCTCATTCCTTCGATTATTCCGCGAAAACCGAGCTCTCGCACTTCAAAACCTGCGCACTTTGCGGCTATTATGCCGAGGAGGAGCACGATTACAGCGACTCCCGATGTATCGCCTGCAACGCCGAAAAGGCTCCCCACGAGCCGAGCGGATATATTATCCCGATCGTTACGGCAGCAGTTACGGTCGCGGCAGCCGCTGCAATCATCGCAGTTATTATTTATAAGAAGAAAAAAACAAAATGAAAAATAAAGAAAGATCGTGGGACAAGCTCCTGCAGATACAGACCGTCGGACGCGACGATACGAATTCAGACGAATACCGATACCCTTACGAGCCCACGCCCTACAGCGTCCTCGAACGCCTTGCAGAAACCGAGCTATTCGGGCGCGACGACACTCTGCTCGATTACGGCTGCGGCAAGGGCAGGGTCGGATTCTTCCTATCTTATAAAACGGGCACGCGGTCGATCGGAATCGAATACGACGAGCGGATATATAAAAGTGCGCTCCAAAACCAAAAAACAGCCGCGCCGAGGGCGAAATCAGACTTCGTTCTGACCTGCGCGGAGGAATACGAGGTGCCCGCCGAGGTAACTCGATGCTATTTCTTCAATCCCTTTTCCCTCGAGATACTTCAAAAGGTGATTGCGCGAATCATCGAGTCATACTACGCCGATCCGCGCGAAATACTCTTGTTCTTCTACTACCCCTCGGACGAATTTATGTGCTATCTTATGACCCTCGACGAGCTCGAATTCTACGACGAGATCGAATGCGGCGATCTATTCGACGGCAACAACCCGCGCGAGAGAATAATGATTTTTGAGTTACAGTAAACGATGTATATTAATCGGTAAAAGATATTATATAACAAGGAGAATAAAAATGAAAAGAGTACACGATTTTTTGAAAAAGGCAGGAGTATATTACCTTGCAACGGTGGAGGGCGATCAGCCGAGAGTGCGCCCATTCGGAACTGTGAACGAATTTGAGGGCAAGCTCTACATACAGACGGGTAAGATCAAGCCCACAAGCCATCAGCTTGCGGCAAATCCCAAGGCAGAGATCTGCGCATTTACAGAAGGCGCATGGATCCGCGTGGCGTGCGAGCTCATCGAGGACGACCGTTTTGAAGCAAAAAAGTCCATGCTGGACGCTTACCCAAACCTCCGCGGAATGTACGATGAAAACGACGGCAACACGCAGGTCTTCTATATGAAAAACGCAACCGCAACCATCTCCTCCTTCAGCGCAGCCCCCGTGGTAATTGAGTTTTGAGCGCGGACGATCAGAGGTCAAAAGGTATGGAACAGCTATTCAAAAGTATTTTAGATCAAGACCGCGCACCGATCGTTGTTTGCGATATGAGGTCGGTGGTCGTTTATATGAATCCCTCCGCAGTGGCGCGATATAAGAGAGATCTGACGGGCAAAAGCCTGAGGGATTGCCACCCTGCCTATGCAAACGAAAAGATCGACCGCGTTCTCGAGTGGTTCGCGAAAAGCCGCGAGAACAATATCGTCTACACCTATCGAAACAACGAGGAAAACAAGGACGTTTATATGGTCGCGCTCCGCGACGCGGACGGCGCACTCATTGGTTATTACGAAAAACACGAATACAGAAACAAGGAAACCGCAAAGCTATACGACATTTAAACGCGGCTTCGGGAAGGCTGCAAGATTGCAGTAAGCGTAAAAACGGTTTTACTGCTCAAAATTCAAACCGCAGAAGACAAAGAAAAGGGGCGAGAGTGTTATGCTAACCTACACATACATATCAAAAGGAAAATTTGGCTTGGTTGAGAAGCCCGAACCTACGATACAACACGCAAGAGATGCAATCGTCAAGGTCACGCTTGCGAGTATCTGTTCGAGTGATCTGCATATCAAACACGGCAGCGTGCCGAGGGCGGTGGAAGGAATCACGGTCGGTCACGAGATGGTCGGCATCGTGGAGCAAGTCGGCTCGGCAGTCACCCACGTAAAGCCAGGCGACAGAGTCACGGTCAACGTGGAGACCTTCTGCGGAGAGTGCTTCTTCTGCAAGAAGGGATTCGCCAACAACTGCACCGATAAAAACGGCGGTTGGGCTCTCGGCTGCCGCATCGACGGCGGTCAGGCGGAGTACGTTCGCGTGCCGGTTGCGGATCAGGGACTGAATAAGATTCCCGACACCGTGACCGATAGACAGGCTCTGCTTGTTGGCGACGTTCTTGCCACGGGCTATTGGGCGGCTAAAATCTCGGAAATCACCGAGGACGATACCGTCCTCATCATCGGCGCAGGTCCCACCGGAATCTGCACGCTCCTGTGTGTGATGATGAAAAATCCAAAGCGCATCATCATGTGCGAGAAGGACGAGAACCGCATCAAGTTTGTGAATGAGCACTATCCCGACGTGCTGACGGTCACGCCCGAGGAGTGCCTTGATTTCGTTCGTAAGAACAGCGATCACGGCGGCGCGGACGTGGTGCTTGAGGTGGCAGGCGCCGAAAATACCTTCGACCTTGCATGGAAGTGCGCGCGCCCGAACGCCATCGTCACGGTGGTTGCGCTCTACGATAAAGCACAACCACTTCCCCTCCCTGATATGTACGGCAAAAATCTAACCTTCAAAACCGGCGGCGTCGACGGCTGCGATTGCGAGGAAACCCTCAAACTCATCGCCGAGGGTAAACTCAATACCGTGCCACTCATCACGCATACCTATCCGCTCTCAAAGATCGACGAGGCGTATGATCTGTTTGAAAACAAACGCGATGGAGTTATTAAGGTTGCGGTGAGCTGTTGAAAGGAAAATCAAAATGAAGATAAGTATCAGCAAGGAAAGCGTTGTCTATCAAGGTCCTGCATACGAGGACAGCTATTGGGGTCAGGTGCAATTCCCCGAGATCTTTAAATGCACAGACGAATCCTTAGCGATCAAGACCCACGATGCCGATGATAATTGGGCAGAGTTTGGACGGAATAAAGACGTTTGGTGTGTTTCGAAAGATAACGGAGTGACCTGGGAAAGAAAGATAGATATGCGCGAAACCGAGGTGGGTCACCTCCTTCCGAACGGTGACAAACTTCATTTCCCGCTGAGAACGGGACTTTCCTGCAAGATTTCCGAGCTTAAACCTGCAAGGATCGTAACGCAAAGACTTCCAAGCGATAAAATCACAAAAGAAGCCGACGGAAGCTGGCCGTATCCGCAGTTTATGTATATAGACATTTTTGGCCAATCGAATTATATTTACGATATGGAAACTCTTCCCGATGAATATTCGAAGAAAGAATGGATCGGCTACCGAACGAAAGCGGGAGAGTCTCAAAGCACGGAAGAAAAGGTCAAAGTCATTCATCCTCATATGTCGGTGCGCGGTGTCCTTAGAAAAGAGGACTTTGTTATGGCACCGTTCTGCCCTTACGGGCGCGGATTCCGTACGGATAAAGAAGGAAACATTTGGATCACATCTTATACCGGCGCGCACCTGAATCCTTACAACGGCGGGGTTGACGTGTGCAGTGCGTCCCTCCTCTATAAATCATCCGATAACGGACATACCTTTGAGCTTGCGGGATACATTCCGTATATCCCAAATACCACCAAACATCCGACAGCGTACATGTGTGACGGCTTCTCGGAAACCGCTTTGGAAATTATGGATGACGGTTCTATGATCGTGCTCATCAGGGCAACAAGTGTATTCCTTGGTGGTCCGGAGTGGAATACTATGTATTTTGCTCGCTCCACGGACGGCGGCAAGACGTTCTCGGAGCCCGAAGAATTTGATAAATGCGGTGTACTGCCAAATTTAGTGAAGCTTGATTGCGGCGTCACGCTGGCGGCGTACGGCAGACCCGGTATTTATCTGCGCGCGACCGAAGATTCATCGGGCATAGAATGGGAAGCCCCGATCGAGATCATGACACCGGACGATAGAAGTCATCTTATGAATAATCCCCCCGAGCGTCCGAATTTCCATCAGTGGGCAGGCTCTTGCTGCAACGTGGATCTGAAACCGATCGGCCCGAACCAAGCCATCATAGCATATTCCGATTTCTATTATCCGGATCAATCGGGCAAGTCGGATAAAAAGTTAAAAACAATTCTGACGCGTGTTATAACTGTGGAGTAAACAGAGCTGAGACGCTGATCCCAAAAATATAAGCGGCGTTGCTAATCAAGCAATTGCCGTGAAATAAAAAACGCCGATGGGGAATCGAAAGAAACCTCATCGGCAATTTTAATTAATGAAGAAAATGATTTTTCGTCGAGTCCATCAATATCGCGCCGAGAGGGGCGGTGATGAGAATGGCGAGAACGGCAACCGACAGAATGATATTTCCACACGGCAGTCCCATAGAAAGCGGAACGGCTCCGATGGCGGCTTGCACTGTTGCTTTGGGCAGGTAGGAAAAGACGGTATAGAGCCGTTCTTTTTTATTGAGATTTGTGCCAAGCAGGCAGAGGAAGACACCGACCGAACGGAAGGCAAGGCCGACAAAGATCATCGCTACCGCACCAAGTCCCGCCGACAAGGTGTATTGAATATCCACAGCCGCGCCAACAAGCACGAATAAAAGCACCTCTGCGGCAAGCCACAGCTTTCCGTATTTATCTTTCAAACGATTCACAACCTCCGCCTTCGTCCGCATCGCATAGATCATTGCCATACTCATAATGGCAAGAAGTCCCGACACGGCAACAATGCCATCAAGCCACGTCTCAATAGCAAGCAGCAGGAACGAAATGCCAAGCAAAATGACTGTTTTAAGCGTGTTTCTGATAGTCCACCCTTTATTATGAAATAATTCAAACAGACATGTGACGGCAAATCCGACGAGTACTCCGAGAAGTATCCCAAGCGAGATTGAAACAGGAATGATAAGGAATGTCAAGGCACCCACCCCGTCACCTGTGTTGATACCAAGGAAAGCCGTGAACAGAACGATCACGAAAATATCGTCAAGCGAAGTACCTGCAAGAATGAGTTGTGGAATCTTCTTGTTCGTTCCTCGTCCCTCGTCTATCAGAGCGACCATTCTCGGTACGACTACCGCAGGAGATACGGCTGCAAGCACCGATCCCATAAGTAGCGCTTCCGTTCTGGAAATACCGAGCAGTATCGGCGCGAATATGAGATATGCCGCGATCTCAAGTGTGGCAGGTAGAAATGACATTAAAAGCGCAGGTCTGCCGACTTTTTTGAGGTCGGAGAAATTCAGCGAAAGACCTGCCTTTATCAGAATAATAACAAGAGCCATTCTGCGAAGCTCGGATGAGATTCCAAGTATCTGCGGATCAAGCAGATCAAAAACGAAAGGCCCAAGCAAAATACCCGTCAGCAGCATACCGACAAGCCTCGGTAATTTAAGCTTACCGAAAATGGCGGCAAGGGATAGTCCAATGAGAAAAATGAGTGCGAGAGAAGT
>JAZTXK010000075.1:0-5819 GCA_045636385.1 Eubacteriales bacterium | reverse complement strand
GCGCGCCGAGGGGAGCCGTCAAAATCCTTGATTTTGACGGGCGGCGATAAGTGCGCGCATCAATTGTAAAACGAAGTTTTACAATTGGATTCACTTCCTATATTATATTATACCAATAATATCTGCGTTTTACTAAAATGTAACAAAATTTCCGCCGCTCTTCGGGAGAGCGGCGGAAGCGATATATTTCAATTATTTTTCAAGCGCGAGAAGGTCCTCGAGAAGCTGGGGAAGCAGAACTCTCTCGACTCTTACCGTGATCTTCTTCATCATGGAAGCAACGGTATTTCTGCCGTTCTTTATCATATCTCTGGGAGTCTGATGTACCGATTCGATATTTTTGGTGTAAAGCACGCCTGCGTCAACCTTGACGTTCTCATAGATCATATCGAGCATTCTCCAGGAGTCGCTGTCCTCGAGATATCTGCCCTTGAGAGCGACCTCGTAGTAGGTGGGAACTACGCTCTTGTAGCTCTCGAGAGCCATTGCCTCAAGAACTGCACCAACCATCTGCACTCTTTCAGGATCTCTTGCAAGAACGGAGGTGATACCGAAGGAGGTGAACTGGTCGTGGAGGAAGGTATAGTACTTATCCTGATTCTCATCATACTTCGGCATGGGAATGATGCCGTATTCGTCCTGCATCGAGATGAACTGTTCGGTCTCAACCGAGCCGAGACGAAGAGTTACGGTACCGACGTTACCCGATGCAAAGAGATTGGACATAGTGGTCTGCTTACCGTCGTCTCCCGAGGAATCGTCAAACCAAGCGTTGGAATCGTGGAAAAGCACGATCAGCTTATCGACAACATTGCTCATTTTCTCAACGTCAAGGCTTAAAACGAGAAGGTTATCCGCGTCCTTGCCGAGGATGGTCATATCGCAGCTCGACCAATAGGGGTCGATGTAGCTGAGAGTGGAGGATGCGAAGCCTACTGTGTCGCCCTCGGAAACGGTACCCGAGCCGTCGGCATCCTTAAAGAGATCCTTGGAAAGCTGGATCTGATAGTCAAGCGTCCATCTTCCATCGTCAACGACGTCATAAAGGCTTTCGTACTGCGCGGACTCAAGCAGATTCTTATTGTAGAAGGTGATGAACATCAAGCGGTAAAGCGAAAGCGAAAGAGCACCCGTTGCAAGATACTGCGAATCGCCTATCGACGCGCTCTCGTTGTAGCCCTGCGACCAATAAATGGCGTCAAGATCAAGATATTCACACTCGGTAAGATCAAGGAAAACATTCTCACCGGTATACAAGATCGTAGAATAAGTACTGTTTGCGATAACGTCAAAGTACGCCTCGCCGTTGTTAGCGGCGTTTCGGAACTCGGTCGAAACAACGTAGGCATCGCCGGGGAGCTTGATGTTTTCGATCTTAACGCCGAGATCCTGCATTACCTTTTCGTTTCTTTTATAGATGGCATCGTTTACCATCGCGCCGTTCTGATCGTCGACAGAGATCTCGTCATCGACGAAGGTGTTGTCACGGCTGATGAAGGTCACGGTCTCTCCGCCGAAGTTAAGACCCTCGGGAAGGGTTGCGCTGTGGAGCTCGGTATCGACGGGAGTGGTGTCAACCACGTCGGCAGGTGCTTCGGTCGATACGCCGGGGGCGGTGGTTTCCTCGACGTCCTGTGTTTCGGCGCAAGAAACTATCATGGGGAGCAGCATCATAACTGCAAGGATGAGCGACAGGATTCTTTTAGTCATAGCTTTGTTCCTTTCAATGCTTAATATTATTTTATATTATCCCGTTAACGTCACGGAATTTTACTAAGCTTTTTATTGATCGCGGAAAGTTTATTTGCGTAAACATCGGAATATCTGACATTACCGAGCGCGGCTTCGACCGCACCCTCATAGGTTGCAGCCGCAAGACCGTCGTAATAGCCCGCAAACACACGTTCGAATCCGATTTCTGCTTTTTGTTCAAGTATTTTTGCCATAGAAAGGCAGGAGGAATTGTCGCGAAGGTAATTTTCAATCGATACGCGAAGAAGCTCGTCTCTTATCCATTCGCCCGAAGCGGCATTAAAGCCGCTGAGCCAGATGCTGGTCTGCTCCAAGCGAGTGCCCGTGACGGGCAGGCATATTGCGGGGCGGTCAGCTCTGATTGCTCCGAGATTCTGCTCGGACGGCAGGGGCAGAAGTCCCCATTCGGTCTTTTCATCATAAAGATTGAAAATATCCGACAGAGTGCCGAGATAGAACGGGAGCTCACCGCTCTTGAAACGATCGTGCGTCGATGCCGCGCCCTCGGTGGGCTGATACACCGTTAAATTCGCCATGCTTTCGATAAGAGAATCGATCTTCTGCAGATCGCCGTCCGAAACCTCAAGCTTCGGAACTCCCGAGGCATCCTTTTTGATATAGTCAATGCCGGACAGCTTTACGGCGAGGTCGCCGAGGATGGCGGAAGCGTTCTGAATGCCGATATCCGAGACGCGGGGAGATATCTCCTTTGCGATCGCGGCTATGCTTTCCCAAGTGAGAGTACCTGCATCAGCGGCGGCGTAGAGCTTTGCCGTGCCGTCCTTTCCGAGCATCGTGCGGTTGAAATAGAGAGCGTAAAGATATTCGGGAGCGTCGGTGCCCTCACCGAGATCAGCGTAGCGCGACGCACCTATGCCGCCGCTGCCAGAGCCGCTGTTCAGGTCGTAAAACGGCAGAGATCTCATATCCTTGATAAGCCCTTTGGAAAGAAATCTGCCGACTTGGTTTGCGGGAATAACGATCAGATCAAGATAGATCTCGGCATCCACTCCCGCCTTAAGCGCAAGCAAGAGATCCTCGTACAGCTTATCGCTGTCAACGCTTTCATAGATCGTTTTGATATCCACCTCAAACTTTTCGTAAAGCATCGCGTTGCGCTTTGAGCGCGCGGCGTAGAGTGGAATTTCCTCATCACAAAAGATGACGCCCGCAGTATCTCCCGCGGAGGCAATTATAAGGTCAAAGCTCGAAACGCCGACGGGATCCTCAAGCGCGTCAAGCCTTGCCTGCGCCTCGCCCGAGCGATCGGGGAAAACGATCGGATCGATGGGGCGGGCGGTCTCCGGCACTTCTGTAGTTTCTTCGACAGGAGGTTCGGTCACGTCCGGCTCATCTGCCGTGGTCTCGGGAGCTTGCGTAACGGGTGGTGCCGTAGTCGCATCCGACGGAGCGCCCGACGGAGTATTGATGATTATAAACCCGCACCCCGACAGAGTGCCGAGCAAAGCCGACAATAAAGCAAGCAACGCGGCACATCTGACGGCGGACGGAATTAAGGCTTTAAATTTCATTTGAATAAAGGTGGTTTGCGTTAGTTAAGGGTAACGGTGACGATAAATCCGCTGTAATTGTTACCCGAAACGGTGTATGCGGTGGGATCGGTGGGTACGGGAAGGGTGGTCGAGGTTCCATCCTCTGCGGCAACAAAGTAGACCTCGTAGTTCTTGCCGTCAACGCCGTTTATAAAGAGATGATTGCCCTCATAGGTGCAAGTCTCAAGCCAAGCGAGATATTCCTCAAGGCAGAGGTTATTTGCAGTCATATAGTATGCGTGAGGAGCACCGACGTATCTGTAATGCCAGCGGTCGGTAGTGATATAGGTGACGTTATCCTTATCGGGAGCAAAGCGGCGAACGTAGCCGTACTTATATGCGTTTGCCGAGATCCAGGAGTAGATCGTCTGACAATTCTGATTGGGCTCGTCGAAATTATAGGTTACGCCCTTTTCTCTGTCCCATATCTGGAGGTCAACGCCGAGACCGGTGTGGTGCTCGCTGTATCCGGGAAGCGCGGCAGACGCGGGATAACGGTCTGCAAGACCCTGCTGAACCTCGTAGCTGCGGTAGCCTGTGCCAAGCTTGAGCCAGTTGAATCCCGTTTCGCTATAAAGCGCGTTTGCAAGCGCGAGAATATTGCGGGTCGCGGTAGCATCAAGCTGCATCGCGGTATCGTCGAAGTAGTTGCAGCGGTAGTCGTTGGTAACGTACTCGTTATAAACGGTGAGCAGGCTTGCCTCGGAGGGCGGGAAATGGTACGCGTACTGCGAATTAACGAGAATCAGCGAGCCGGTATAGAGGTTGGCGTTGCTCATCTCTATGGTGGTGTAGCCGAGCGCGGGAGGCTCGGTCACGGGGGGCTCGGTGACCTCGACCTTCTGCTCGGTCGTTACGTCGGGAGGCGTGGTGGTATCGACGGGCACATCGTTGCCGTTGGTTCCCGAGAAGGGCGCCTTGAGATGAACGGGATTGCCGTTCTTATCGGTTACGGTCAGCTCGTTGAGTGCCCAGAGCGAATCGTGATCCGAGGTCAGCAGAATTCTTACCGCGGTGGCGTTGAGGGTGACCGAGCCGACGGTGTAGGTCTTTTCCGCAGCAGCAGAACCGAATATACCGATCGTTATCCAATCACCGCCCGAAAGAAGCTGTACCTCACAGCCGCGGATATAGTAATCGGGATTTGTAGACGCCACGATAACCTCTCCGACGTCGGCTACGGCGTCAAACTCACAGCTGAAATAGGAGCCCGCGGTCTGATTCGCAAAGGAGAGCATATAGCTTTCGGAATTTCCGTCGATGGCGTGGGAAAGCGAATGCTCGCCGTCGATCGAAGGCTCTTTCGTACCCTCGGAGGAGGGCTCTGTAGTGGTTTCTCCCATCGTACCGATGAGATCGACAACTACGAAGGCGATTGCGGCGATAAGCGCAAGGATGAGAAGCGAGAGCAGAATGATGAACACCATCTTGCTCGGTCCACCGTGTCTTCCTCTGTTCTTTCTGTGCGCGTAATTGTACTTTTGGGTATCTGATTTCTTTCCGTTGTTCATTGCGGTCTCCTTTCAGAGAATTTGCCTGATATAGACGGAGAGAAGGGGTGCGGTCCCGGGGTGCTCCCGAAAAATTTCATTTATCGATTGCAAAGACTCATTCCCCTTCTCTCGAAGTGAATATTAATTTGGGTTAGGGTTAAAATTTAATTATTTTGCGTCTCTGATGGAGAAGTCCATTCTGCCCTTCTTGTCAAGGCCGATGTACTTAACCTTTACAGCGTCTCCAACCTTGATGCCTGCATCCTCAACCTTGTTGATTCTGCGCTCGCAGATCTTGGAGATGTGAACCATAGCTTCCTTGCCGGGAGCGTACTCAACGAAGCATCCTACGTCCTCGTTGGGCTTATCCTTGCTTGCAAGAATCTTAACTACGGTTGCGGGATAGATCGCGCCTACCTCGGGCTCGAAGCAGATAGCGTCGATGATAGCCTTAGCCGCATCAGCGGATGCGCGGTTAACAGCTGCGATATATACGGTGCCGTCGTCCTCGATGTCGATCTTCGCGCCGGTATCAGCGGTGATCTTCTGGATTACGGAGCCACCCTTACCGATAACCTCGCGGATCTTATCGGGATTGATCTTAACGGTCATCATCTTGGGAGCGTACTCGTTAACCTCAGCTCTGGGAGCTTCGATAGCCTTGAGAATTACCTCGTCGATGATGTAGTCACGGCCTGCGTGAGTGGACTCGAGAGCTTCCTTGATGATCGCGGGGGTAAGACCGTCGATCTTGAGGTCCATCTGGATGGAGGTGATACCCTTGTGAGTACCTGCAACCTTGAAGTCCATATCGCCGTAGAAGTCCTCAACGCCCTGGATGTCGATCATGGTCATCCATCTCTCACCCTCGGTGATAAGACCGCAGGAGATACCTGCAACGGGAGCCTTGATCGGAACGCCTGCGTCCATAAGTGCGAGGGTGGAACCGCAAACGGATGCCTGAGAGGTCGAGCCGTTGGAGGAAACTACCTCGGAAAAAGTCGGAGGCCAAGCGGTCTTA
>JAZTXK010000074.1:0-17695 GCA_045636385.1 Eubacteriales bacterium | reverse complement strand
TACTTTATTCTTTTTAAAATATCTGAAAGTAACGATCAGCACCGCGATACCTATCATCGGGAAAACAGCAGTAACAAGCATACCCGCTTTCATTCCGATCTGTTCGGCGGTGAGTCCTGTGGTAAGTGCGAGGTCGGCGGCAAACGAGGATATGCTCACCTTATCAACCACGATACCCATAAGCTGAGGCGCGACCGAAGCTCCGAGGTCGCCGCCCGATGCCATAAGGGCATAAGCCGCAACTCCCGCGCCGGGGATCTTCTCTTCCATAAATATCAGCGCGCCGGGCCAGAGCATTGAGGTGAACATACCCGTCAGCACACAGGCGATGAGGGCGACTGCGGCGTTGGTTGAAAGTCCCGCAAGCAGATAGCAGCCAACAGCGCCGATCATTCCTACAAAGAGGACGGGCGTTATACTCTTTCCGAATTTAGCATAACCCATTCTCGTCAGCGCGAGAAGGACGGCGAACATAGCGGTACCGAGAATATCACCGAGAGCCTTATCGATACCGAGGGCGTTTTCCATAAAGCTTGACGCCCAGTTTGACATAGTGTTCTCGGCACAGCTTCCAAAGAAGATGCAAGCCACGCAGAGGGCGAGTCCGATAACGTACCTCTTTGATCTCTCGCCACCCTTTGCTGTCTCCGAGGGAGTCATATCGGGCATTGGGGAGGTCATAAAGAGTACGGCGGTGAATATTGGCAATACGGCAAAAAGGAGCGTCAGGAAGCTCCAATTTTCGCTTCCGAAGACCTTGAAGAAGACCGTACTTATCACGATGACTACGGTTACTCCAACGCCGTAGAGGGAGTGCAAAAAGCTCATATCGCGCCCCGGGTTATCGGACGGTATAGCCGCGACAACGGGGCTTACAAGCACCTCGGAAAGTCCCGCAGAGATCGAGAATATAACGGTGCCGATCAAGAAACCGAGATAGACCGCGTTCGGGAATATCACGGGAGCGAGCGCGTAGACAACAAGTCCGGTTGAAGTTATGATCGGCATAACTCTGACGAGCAGCTTTGTATTAAAGTATTTCGAGAAAAACGAAAGGATCAGGTCGACCGTAAGCTGGGTGCAAAAATTGATAAGCACGAGCGTTCCGAGAAGTGTGTACGAAACCTCGTACATATCGTGAAACGTCACGAAAAGCAGAGGCGGGAGTGCAAAAGCAGATGCCATCGTGACGTATGCGGAATAGCAAGCGAGTTTTGTGCGTTTGTAGTTCATTGATGGTTATCCTTTAGAGATTATTTTCGTTAATTATATCACAAAAGCGATTTTTTTGCAATAGATATTATGATTTATGTGAAGTAACAATAATATAGCCTCGCGCTTCGGCGCGAGGCTATATTATTGTTCAAACCGTCGGCGGGGCGCCGCCGGTTTGAAGCGCAATAAGGAGTATTTCGCCCTCTGCGGAGGGCGACTTAAGGCTCTGCCTTAAGAAACCGCAACCTTTTGAAAAAGGTTGACCAAAACTTTCATTATTTCAGTTCGTCAAGGAAATATGCTCTCGAATGTGCGGGCTTGCCCTTTTCGTCGCGGATGGTTACGCGTACGTAGTTATCGGTTTCTTTAAGTTCGAAGGTCGCTTCTGTGATGGGAGTGCCGTCGGCATTGCCGAAATAGCCCGCGTGTCTCGAACCGGTGCTGAACGCGATAGTAGCGACAGGGGAGGTCTTAACGGTCACCTTGCCGTCCTCATAGCTGATCTCGGTAAAATCGGGGCCCTGCGAAGCGTAGTAATCGCCGTTTGCAAGTGCATTTGTGATTGCCTTATAATCAAGCTTATCAGCCTTGATGCAAGTCCACGCGCCGAAGGAATCCCAAGTGATCTCGCCCGGATGCTTGTTGTGGTTATCATCGGTGCCAAGGCATCCGATACGGTCGCCCGCGAGAAGCATATCGTCGTATACGCGGTCGTTCTGCTCGGGATGGCCGATAACTACGCAGCCGTAGTTGCAGATTTCCATAGCATCCATACCGTGATACTGTGTATAGCGGGTGTAGTCCTCCTGCGACCAGGTGGGATGGTTATATGTAACAAAGAATCCCGCCGCCTTTACTCGCGCAATCGCCTCGTTGATCGACTCGGGCGTGTATTCGGGCTTGAACTCGGGCTCGTCAGCGAGGTTTGCCTTGTCCTCATTCTTATTGAAATGCTTGCGGTGGAACCAGCAGACCTGCTTTGTATTGTCGGGATCCTTTGCGATAAAGCACATATGGCAAACGCGCTTTACTTTGCGGATCGGATCGATCTCGGGCTCGGTAAACGTGATCTCCCAGCCGTTGAGGGCGAGGAATTCATCATCGGAAAGCTCGGCGTGGTGGGGGATGAGAATGTCGTGATCGGTGTAGGCAACTACCGAATATCCCGCATTTTTATAGAGTTCTTTGACCTCCTCGGGAGTCAGACAGCCGTCCGACAGTACGGTGTGACAGTGAAGATTTGCCTTGTAGAAATTACCCGATTCGGGCAGAAGATACTTTTTCATTTTGATTCCTCCAAAATTTTTGCCGCAAGTAAAAAACTTGCGGCATTGTTTTATTCCGCATTTTCGGCGGTATTTTCAGTTTTCTTTTTAGGATTGATTATGATCTTTATCTGCGACCAGAAGATCGTTGCGACCTGAAGCGGTGCACCGAAAAGGAATATATACCACAGCGACCAATTTGCGATAGTGATATAGGTCGCTCCGATGATCGTCCAAATTATCAGCGAGATAAAGAGGAAATTGAGCTTATATTTACCCCAAATTGCGTTGAAAACGAGCAGATCGATACATGTTGCGGGGACCGCCCACATAAAGGGCATCCAAACGTGATCGGCTCCAAGGCTTTGCATAACGATAAAAACTATCGTTGCAATAAACCACACGCCAACCGACGAAAGGAGCGAAATGAGCAGTCGGTTTCTCTGCCCCGCTCTGACGGCTTCGGCATCGGGTGTCGACTCCGACTCACCGTGATCGCTGATAAGCCAATCGACCGTTACGCCGAACATATCGGCTATCTGCCAAAGAACGGCTATATCGGGCACCGACTCACCGCGTTCCCATTTTGAGATCGCCTTATCGGTATAGTTGAGCCTCTCGGCAAACTGCGCCTGCGTAAGTCCCGCGGCGTTTCGCATTGCCGAAATATTGACGGCAATATTCTGCCTGATCTCTGTGATATCCATACCGTTCTCCTTTCGTTTTTATTTAAAGATGTTTCCCTTCGCGTCGTGAATGGAAAGGCGCTTGATCGAATAATTCTCTTCCTCGCGGAGGAAGATGAGGCGCTTGCGAAGTGCGTCAAGCAAATATTCGGGGCTGAGATTCTGCACGCTTCCTGCGGCAAGGAGCGCGGTGATCTTGAGTCCACCCTCGCGCTTTTCGAGCTTGAAGGACTTGATAAGCGGGAAGATATCAACTTCCTTATCGCCCGATTTGGTGTGCTTAAGCACAGTGAGAGGCGAATTCGAAAGAACCCGATCGATCTTTTCGATCATTTCATCATCGACTTCGCAATCGATATTATATTCATAAAGCGCGCCGTCTATGTCGGCAAACTTGCGCTCTGCGGGATAGCAAGCAAAAAAATCGAGATCGTCGACCGTTGCCTTATGCAGACGCGCAAGGATGTCCTCGGCGGGCATATCGCGAGTGAGCTTGATATCCGCCATCTCGCAAACGCTCTCGCATCCTATCGGAAGCGGAAGTCCGAAAACGAGCTTGGGGTGGGGGTTAAATCCCTGAGTGTACCAAAGCGGAAGCTCGGCACGGCTGAGAATGCGCTGGAAGGTTCGCTGAAGATCGAGGTGCGAAATATACTGAAGCGCGCCCTTTTTGTAAAATCCGAGGCGGATAGTTACGGGAGTTTCAAGGATCGGATATTCGCTTATTTTTTTGAATTCGGACAGCATGTATCCTTACCTCCCAAACAGTTTGCGCCGCAGCCGGAGCATTGCTCACGGCAGGAGGGCGTGGTCTTTTCTTCATAAGCCTTCTTCTTTTCGCGAAGGAGGAATTCCTTTGTCACGCCGACGTCGATGATATCCCACGGGAGAACTTCATCGTCCGCGCGGCGGCGGTTAGCATAAAATGCGGTATCGATGCCCGAATCGGCAAAGACCTTCATCCAAGCCTCTGCGTCGAAATATTCATCCCACGCGTCAAAGCCGAATCCGCGCTCGTGTGCGAGAAGGAGCGACTTTGAGAGTCTGCGGTCGCCGAGTGCGAGAACCGCCTCGATATGAGAAACGCGGGCATCGTGGTGGTGGTACTTGATCTTGCGGTCGGTGATGCAGGTGCGAAGATGCTGCTGCTTGCGAACAAGCTCATCAACCGTATCCTGTGCCTCCCACTGGAAGGGAGTGAAGGGCTTCGGAACGAAGCAGGAAACGCTGACGGTAACCGTAGGCGCGCGGCGGCTGTGACCGGGAGTTGCATAGAACTGCTCGATGGTCGCCTTCGCGAGCTTTGCGATTCCCTCGATATCCTCATCGGTCTCGGTGGGAAGTCCGTTCATAAAGTAGAGCTTGACCTGCTCCTTGCCCGATCCGAATGCGATCGAAGCCGAGCGCATAAGGTCCTCCTCTGTAACGTTCTTGTTGATAACGTCACGCATTCTCTGTGTGCCCGCTTCGGGCGCAAAGGTAATCGAGGAAGCTCTGACCGATGCGACCTTTTCCATCAGCTCCTTGGTAAAGGAGTCGATTCGAAGCGAGGGGAGCGAGAGATTAACCTTTTTCTCATTCGTCCACTCGATAAGTCCATCTGTAAGCTCGGGGAGCTTTGTATAGTCGGAAATTGAAAGCGAAGTGAGCGAGATCTCCTCGTAACCCGTTGCTTCATAGATGCATTTTGCCTGACGGAGCAGAGTCTCGGGAGATTTTTCGCGGACGGGACGGTAGATCATTCCCGCCTGACAGAAGCGGCATCCGCGAATGCATCCGCGGAAGACCTCAAGCATAATTCTATCCTGAACAGTTTCAAGATAAGGCATAACAACTGCCTCGGGGAAATACATAGTATCAAGATTTTCGACAATGCGCTTCTTGACGCTTTCGGGAACTCCCTCTGCATTGGGAGTATAGGACTTAACGGTACCGTCCTCGTTATACTCAACGTCATAAAGAGACGGAACGTAAACGCCCGAAATAGTGCGCGCGGCTTCAAGGAGGAATTCCTTCTTGGTTGCGCCCGTGGCCTTCATCTTGACGTAGAGAGCAACGATCTCGGGGAGCATTTCTTCGCCCTCTCCGATATTGAAGAGATCAAAGAAATCCGCGATGGGCTCGGGATTGACCGAGCAAGGTCCGCCGCCGATGACGATTGGGAACTCTTCCCCTCTCTCCGACGCGAGGAGCGGGATGCCCGAAAGCTCGAGAACGTTGAGGATATTGGTATAGCACATCTCGTACTGGAGAGTGAAACCAAGGAAATCGAAATCGCGGACGTTGTCGCCGCTTTCGTGCGCGGTCAGAAGAATGTTTTTCTCGCGAAGCTTGGCGGTCATATCCTGCCAAGGCGCGAATACGCGCTCGCACCAAACGTCGTCGCTTTGGTTAAGAACGCCGTAAAGAATTCTCATACCGAGGTTTGACATTCCTATCTCATAGGAATCGGGGAAACAGAAGGCAAAGCGCGCCTTGACCTTTTCCTTATCTTTAATTATCTGTCCGTATTCGCCGCCCGAATATCTTCCGGGCTTCTGAACAGAACGCAAAAGTGATGAATCGTACATTTTTAATTCCTTATTTATTTAAGTAAACGCTTGAGAAGAAGATGCAGGGCAGTATCGAAAGCAACTGGAAAATGAAGATGTATATCGAGGACATATTAACGATCGCTCCAATAATTCCCAGAACAAACGCCAGCAATGCACCGATAGCAAATACAACGATTCCTGCCGCAAAATTAAACTTTGTGAACGCGCTGAAGAATCTGCAAGCGTGAACGGTGTCAAGCACCGCCTCGGGAGCTTCGCCGTTAATGATAATGCCGCCGTCTATCAACGCCTCATCCTTACCGTCCGCTTCTGCAGAGCCCGCGCTGAAGGGCTTGCGGATCAGAGTGAGATTGCCGTCAAACGAGCTCGAGAGTATTCTCAATATCAGCTCGAGATTAACGTTCGGATCGATCGTTCTCAAAACGATTCTTGTCTTTAAGTCAGCAAAATCATTGATGAGCGAGAGAGTGTTTCTCGAGATATTATAAGTAAGATAAAGCTTAAACACCTCTGTGCCGTCAACTGCGATATGAAGGACCACTCCGCCGGGATTGGAAACGATATATTTGTCATCGTAATATCTTGTAACCGCAATTCCCTTGGAAGCCAGATAAGCATCCGAGCCTACGCTATAAAGTCTGCCGTCAGCAATACCCTCAAAGCCTCCGTCATCAACTCCAAGAATCGTAACGTCTTCGGGTGTATCGCCGTCTGCGGTAGATGCTCTGAAAGCGCCGGCGATTCTGCCGCCGATCTTATTATACATAGCAGAAACTGCGCACATAATATCAAAGACATCGTGCATCTGATTCTTATCACAGACCGAAATGCGGTTGATCGTCAGAGAGGTTTCGTCAAAAAGATCAGCCTCTTCGAAAACGACGGTATCTACCCTTCTGTTCTCGTTCACAGCCGACTCGTTCAAGATCACCGCGTCTGAGCTGAGATTCTTAGTGATAAGTTTATAGAACGGATAGCTCATCGAAACAAACATAAACGCCGGCAGGCTGAAGAGGGATACACCCGCAAAAGCATTGACCGCCTGAGCGAAGGTTTTATCGAACGCGAGCGAGATAAAGAATATGATCAACGCGATCGCCAAAGATGGAGTTACAAAGAATGCAAGCATCTTTGATACGGGATGACGACGATTTACGTGCTTGAAATAGTTTTCTGCAAAATTGCCCTTACGAATGCGGAATGCCTGACCAACGGTATCAATACCGTCAGCCTCTCCCTCTCCGAGTTCGGCAGAAAGTACAGTCGAGTCAACACGCTCAAGCGTTACGACGCTCTGCCACGAAGAAAGTCTGTCAAACACGGATATCTCGCGCTCGATCGTGAAAAAGTCGTGCAAAGCGCAGAAAAGAAGGCAGTTTGCCGCAGGGAAATTACATAGCGTAAACGATTCGGGAGCCGTGATAGCCAATACGATATCGTAAATAACGGAAATCAATACCGCAATTACGCTCATCGAATGGAGGGTAAGGTTGCCCTTCAAAATATCATTGGCACCGACGATTAGTCTCTTTATAGAAAAAGCCGCAACGATCAGCAAAAGCTGTAACGAGATCATAATGTTTACAACGGGATAAACGGTAGGATCAAGAGCTCCGCCGAACTTATTACCAAACACATCGTAGACGCAGAGAAGGATCGCGAACAATGCGGTTGCTCCAAGTCTGACGATCGATTTCATTTTGTCCTGAGCGTATTTGGACTTTATAGCCGCGGTTTGGGAGCGCGCGGTGTATTCCTTGCCATCATAGCCAAATGCAAGCGTGAGATCCGATGCATATTTACCCGTATTTTCCTTGACCGCGGGCTTTACCTTTGACGCCGGATTGGCATCCGAATAGCCAAGCGCGGCAAGAAGGATTGCGGTATCCTCATCAATGGAATTCGAAGACTGCTCCTCCTCGGAGGGCTCGTCCGTTTCTTCCTCATCAAAGTTATCGATCATAGAAGGCTCGTCCTCGGTCGCATCGGGGGCGTCATCGATGACTTCTTCACCGATTGCTTCTTTATCGTCCGCTGCATAATCAACCTCATCTGCAAATTCGGGATACTGCAGTTCCTCTGCGTTTGCATTTTCGGCATCCTCTTCGCTTATCTCGGTATCATTCGGATCATAACTCGCCACGCCATCGGCAGTAAGCTCCTCTAATCCGGGAACGGCAAAATCTGCGATTTCTTCGCTCTCCTCAGCTTTATTATCGCCGAAAAGCTCTGCAAGAGTCTCCGAGATATCCTCCTCAGGAACCTCAGGGCTTTCGGTCATAACGTCTGATAACCATTCAAGCGTGGAATTGTCTTCAGCTTCGCTATTTTCAACGTCCTCGTTCAGCTCCGTATCATTATCGTCGGGGAATTGTTCCTCGGACTCGACAATTTTATCGTCAGAAAGCTTTTTCTTCAGAAGCTTGCTAAACAAAGCGTTCTTCTTTTTATCTTCTGCCATACTTTTTTCCACCTTTATTTTACCGAATGTCTCTGTCTTGCAGCCTCGGTAAGCACCACGGCTGCGGCAGTAGAAACGTTCATAGAGTTAACCTTACCGTACATCGGGATTGAGACCTTATAATCGCTCTTTTCGCATACGAGTCTGGATACGCCGCGGCCCTCGCTTCCGAATACGAAAGCGGCTGCGCGATCCATATCGACGCCGTAAAGATCATCTCCGTCTGCCTCTGCGGCGTATACCCACACGCCCGCCTCCTGGAGCTCATCGATAGCGGCTGCGATGTTTACCACCTTTGCTACCGCCATGTGCTCAAGCGCACCTGCGGAGGATTTTGCCGCGGCGGGAGTAAGTCCTGCAGCGCGTCTTTTGGGAATTATTACGCCGTGCGCACCCGCACATTCGGCGCAACGGACTACCGCGCCGAGATTGTAAGGATCCTCAACACCGTCGAGGATTACAATGAAAGGCTTTTCTCCTCTTTCCTCGGCGATCTTGAGAATATCCGCGATCTCGCAGTATTCCTTTTCCGCCGCCATTGCCGCAACGCCCTGGTGGTTTCCGCCACCGCAGAGCTGATCAAGCTTTTCGCGCTCAACGTCCACGATCGGTATTCCCTTCTCGGACGCCATAGCGATTATCTGGAGCACCGAGCCCTCTCGGTCGCCCTTGCGGAGATAGATCTTATCAACGGCGCGGTCACTCTTAAGAAGCTCGCGGACCTGATTTCTGCCGTATACGATACCCTCGGCAACCTCGCGCACTGCATCGCCCTCACGCTTGATGGGGCGGCGACCGTTCTTGTAATTATTTCTGTTATCCATTTATTTTCTCCATTATTCAGCGATTATTGCGTTTCTGAGTTTTACCGAACGAGAGTGAACCCTCATTCAGAATGTTTATATGATCGAGAGCCTTTCCGGTTCCTATAGCAACGCAAGATATCGCATCCTTTGCCACGTAAGTATGAATTCCCGTGAGATCCGTAATCAGATTGTCAAATCCGCGCAAAAGTGAACCTCCTCCGGTCATTACGATGCCGTATTTGATTATATCTGCCACAAGCTCGGGCGGTGTGCGCTCGATCACGCTGCATATTGCATCCACTATCGCGGTTATCGGAACGAACAAGGCTTCAAGCATTTCGAGATTGCTCAGCACCACGTTTTTGGGAAGTCCCGTGGAAACGCATCTTCCCTTGACCTCCATTTGCTCAACGCGCGAGGGCTTGAAAACCGTTCCGATGCGGATCTTGATCGCTTCTGCCGTTCTTTCTCCGATCAGTATATTGTATTTATTCCGCACGTATCTGATTATCGCCTCATCGAATTTGTCGCCCGCAACCTTTATGGATTCGGAAACGACAACGCCGTCAAGAGAGATGACAGCAATATCCGTCGTTCCGCCTCCGATATCAACTATCATATTTCCGTTCGGAGCAGAAATATCAATTCCCGCGCCGATCGCGGCGGCAACGGGCTCCTCGATGAGATACGCCGAGCGTGCGCCCGCATTTCTTACAGCATCCTCAACCGCGCGCTCCTCGACTTCCGTGATTCCGGAGGGAACGCAGATAACCACTCTCGGCGGGATGATCAAAGGACCGCAGGATTTACGGAGAAAATACTGCAGCATATCAAGTGTTCTGTCATAATGACTGATAACTCCGTCTCGCAGAGGACGGATAGTTTTGATGTTTTTCGGAGTTCGTCCGATCATAGTCTGCGCTTCTCTGCCTATTTCGATAACCTCATCGGTTTCGACATCGACAGCCACGACAGAAGGCTCGGAAAGCACAATGCCCTTGCCCTTGACGTAGACAAGACAGCTCGCTGTTCCGAGATCGATTCCTATATCCTTTCTTAACGTTAATATATTCATTTATTTACTCCACGGCATATTGCCGCCATTTTATAATAATACATTATAATTATACAATATTTAACGATAAAATGCAACTGTTTTCAAAAAAATCTTATATATTTCTTTCATTTTCTTCACATAAGTTGTTTTTATAAAAATGCGAAAAGGGCGTGCGCGGTGCACGTCCTTTTGCTATATATCAACTGTCATATTTTTGCCGTATCTCAGCTCAGATTTTGCAATACAAAGGCAGACAACCTCTCTCGCGCCCGAATCGTAAAGAATACGCGCAGCTTCACCGACCGTTGCTCCCGTTGTGACGAGATCGTCAACTATTATAACGTTCTTCCCCTCGGCAGAGAACTTCCGCGACGGTACAAACATCCCCTTAACGTTTTCTATTCGCTCGTCAATGTTCAGATATTTTTGCTGTTTTCCGTGCTTCAATCTGACCAAAAGCGGCAAAACAGGATAGCCCGAACGTCTGCCGACGGCTTTCGCAAAAAGTCTTGCCTGATCGTATCCGTCGCGCAAAATCATATTCTTACTTCTCGGAATATAGGTTACCACGGTATTATCCTCTGTAAATCCGCGCGCTTCGGCAAGCAACGCAAGCGGTCTCGACAGCACCGCCGCAAAATAAGCAAACGCCAAAAGGTCGGGAATTCGTTTAAGTCTGAGGATAATTCGGTTCAAAGCTTCATCGGATTTAGATGCATCGTAAAAAGCGTATTTGACCAAAAATTCAACGCGATTTTCGCGCATTATCCTTGACGGACAGAGGCAATCTCGCGCAAATGCCGAGCAATCCGGGCACATCAAAAGATGCGACCTTTTCAGTTCATCCTCGCATTTTGGGCAAAGAAGCGACTCACCGCGAGCATTCATTTCACCGCAAGCAATGCATTTTTCTCCCGAAACAAGACAGCGAATCCAGAGAAAAAAGCGTGTTGATCGGTACATTTTCATTTTCCGGCAGCCTCCGAAATGCGTCTTGAAAGTCCCGTATAGCGCAAAGCCGAGCGCAATCCGCCGACCATTGCCTCGATAGTTGACTCAAAACCTACGAGAATAACTCTTTTCTGCGCGCGGGTGACCGCAGTATAGATCAGGTTTCTTGTGCATAGCATCGGCGGAACACTTCCGAGAGGAATAACTACCGTGGGATATTCACTTCCTTGACTCTTATGCACCGTCACGCAATACGCGGGCTCAAGGTCCTCGAGATCGGTAAATTCATAGAACACCTCTCTGCCGTCGAAATCTATCTCGAGATATTTTTCGCTCTGATTGATGTCCTTGATCCTTCCGATGTCGCCGTTGAAGATGCCGAGTCCGAGCTTGCCGTAGCGCGTCCATTCGATCTCGTAGTTGTTGCGCACCTGCATAACTCGGTCGCCCGTGCGGAAAATAACGTCGCGGAATTTATACTCCTTCTTTCCGCGTCCTGCAGGATTTATCGCAGACTGAAGAACGGAATTGAGCTTTTCCGTGCCCGAATTTCCACGTCGCGTAGGGGAAATAACCTGAATGCCCTCGGGGTCGCCGTACGCGCGGGGCAAACGCTCTGCGCAAAGGCTCGCCACGGTCGCGGCTATCTGCTCGTCGGTTGCGCGAGGCATAAAGAAGAAATCCTTGTCCTTGACGTCAAGGCGCGGCATTTCACCGCGATTGATCGCGTGTGCGTTCGTAACTATAAGGGATTCCTCGGCTTGTCTGAATATTTTGGACAACTTAACCGACGGAAGCGAGCCCGACTCGAGGACGTCGCAAAGCACGTTTCCCGCGCCGACCGACGGAAGCTGATCTGCGTCACCGATGATGACCAAACGCGCACCGGGTCTTATCGCCTTGAGAAGCGACGCCGTGAGCGCGGTATCGAGCATAGACGCCTCATCTATGATTATTGCATCCTCGTCGAGGTAATTATTCTCTCCGCGGCGAAAAACGAGCGGTGCGCTATCATCGCGCTTTGCGGAAGAATCGCCCTCTCCGAAATCGACCTCGAGAAGTCTGTGGACCGTCTTGGCTTCTCTGCCCGTCGCCTCTGTCATTCGCTTCGCGGCGCGCCCCGTCGGCGCAGCAAGAGCGACCTCAAGCCCAAGACATTCAAAAATATTGATTATCGCAGTAACAACGGTCGTTTTTCCCGTTCCGGGACCTCCCGTGAGAACGAGCACGCCGCTCGTCATAGCATTGAAGATCGCCTTTTTCTGCTCGTCGGCGTACTCTATTCGGTTCTGTGCTTCCTCCTTGCGAACAAAAGCCTCGATATCCTTGAAATCGAGGGGGGCTGAACCGCATTTGAGACGCCAGAGCTTTTCGGCTATATAGCGTTCGTTTTTATACTGCTGAGATTCATATATATATGTATCTGTACCAACCGTTTCGGAAAAGAGTCTGCCCTTCGTTATAAGCTTGTTAATTTCGGCGGAAACAGCTTCGGCGGAAACACCCAGAAGGCTTGCGGCGGCTTCTGCGAGCTTTTCGCGAGGCAGACAGGTATGTCCGTTCTGCGCGGCATTAAAAGACAATATGTAAACGATCCCCGCGCCGATTCTTTCCTGCGAATCGCGTGCAAGACCGAGCCTTTGTGCCATAGCATCTGCTTTATCAAAACCGATGCCGCGCACCTCCTCGCAAAGTCTGTACGGATTGTCCTTTGCGATACTGACCGAATGCTTTCCGAAGCAGTTATATATCTTCATCGTGGTCGCGGGACCGAAATACTCGCGGAAAAAGGTCACGGTCGCGCGGATATCGTTCTTCGACTTGAACTCCTCGGAAATTTCAAGCGCGCGCTTCGGTGTAATACCCGGAAGACGCGCGAGCCAATCGGGGTGATTTTCGATAACTTCGATCGTATCCGCACCAAATTCCTCGACTATCTTTCGCGCCGTCTTCGCGCGGATGCCCTTTATCACGCCCGATGAAAGATAACGTTCAAGATCATCGGTTTCGGTCGGAAGCTCGGTGATATAATCGAGAACGCGGTACTGCTTTCCGTATCGCGCGTTATTCTCCCATTTTCCGGTGGCGGTGATGCGGTCGCCCTCCTCAACTCCGGGCAAGATTCCAACGATATTGACGAGCTCGTCCTCGTCGGTAATGACCGTTGCCACTATGTAACCGTTATCCTCGTTGCGGTAGAGTATGCCCTCGACTGTTCCTCTGATCTGATTTTGCGGCGCGGCGGGAGCTTCGTTTTTACGACCGCCCCCAAGGGAAAGGCCGTCAACAAAAGCATCAAAGCCGCCCGCGCCGTATCCGTTATTATTGTTCATTTGCCTTTCCTTCCGTTTTTTCGTAAACTATCCGCACGTCGGTAAGTCCGAGCGCTTTGATCTCTTCCGAATAATCATTCTTCTCGGGAAAGATCAGAACGACCTCGCCTCGATTGCAGATAATTGCTTTTTTTGCGTTTTCGCAAAGCTCCTTGATCTCGCGCGGAGCTTCGTTGCCCGTGAGATGCACGGACGGTCTCGGGCGCGCCGAGCGAGGAGTTATAAATCCGTCAGCCATAAATTTTGCCGCGCAGAAAACTCCAAAGGCCGCAAATCCCGAAACGATTATATCCAAAATCAACATACCGCACCCCCATACAATTTCATTATACGCAGGGTGCGGATATGATGTGATTAAAGAAGCTCTGCCTTGAGAATTTCCGCAAGGTCGCGGCGCTCCCAGGGAGCATCGATGTCTTCTCTTCCCATGTGGCCGTAAGCAGCAAGCTGGGAGTAGATAGGTCTGCGGAGACCGAAGCGCTCGATGATTGCAGCGGGACGGAGGTCGAAATGACGGTTAAGTGCATCAGCGATCTTCTCCTCGTCGACTTTTGCGGTACCGAAGGTATCAACGAGAACGGAAACGGGACGTGCTACGCCGATCGCGTAAGCAACCTGGATCTCGCAACGCTCTGCAAGACCTGCGGCAACTACGTTCTTTGCGAGGTATCTTGCAGCATAGCAAGCGGAACGGTCAACCTTGGTCGGGTCCTTACCCGAGAAAGCACCGCCGCCGTGACGTGCGTATCCGCCGTAGGTATCAACAATGATCTTACGTCCGGTAAGTCCGCTGTCGCCCATAGGACCGCCGATTACAAAGCGTCCGGTGGGGTTTACGTAGATCTTGGTGTTTTCGTCAAAGAGCTCTGCGGGAACAGTAGGCTTGATTACGTATTCAAGAATATCAGCGCGGATCTGCTCGAGGGTTACAGCCGCATCGTGCTGGGAGGATACGACAACGGTATCAACGCGAACAGGCTTGTCGTCCTCGTACTCAACGGTAACCTGAGTTTTTCCGTCGGGACGGAGGTATGCGAGAGTGCCGTTCTTACGAATCTCGGTCAGCTTCTTTGCCATCTTGTGTGCAAGGGAGATGGGAAGAGGCATAAGCTCGGGTGTCTCGTTGCAAGCGTAGCCGAACATAAGTCCCTGGTCGCCCGCGCCGGTGTCGTACTGATCGGCGATCTCGCCGTTCTTTGCCTCGAGGGCCTTGTCAACGCCAAGCGCGATGTCGGGAGACTGACCGTGGAGCGAAGAGATAACTGCACAGCTATCGCAGTCGAAGCCGTACTTAGCGCGGTCGTAACCGATCTTGCGAACGGTCTCACGTGCGATCGTCTGAAGATCTGCGTAACCGTTGGTGGTAACTTCACCCATTACAACAATAAGTCCGGTAGTGCAGCAAACCTCGCAAGCTACGCGAGACATGGGATCCTGCGCGAGAAGATTGTCAAGGACAGCGTCCGAGATCATATCACAGATCTTATCGGGATGTCCTTCGGTAACCGATTCGGATGTAAAAAGTCTGCGGTTCTTTTCCATTTTTCTTTTCCTTTCTCATAAAAAGAGGCCTCGCGCAGACGAGACCTCTCAAACTCATCTGTCAGGATTTAGCACCTTGCTCGACAGTAGGTTGCTGCAACGTCATAGGGCCTGTCCCTCGGTTGCTCTTGATAAGAAACGTTTATTCTGATTTATTAAGCAATATATTATATCACGTTCGACATTAAATGTCAATAGTTTTTTGAAAATTTATTCGCCGTCAGCCTTCGATCTTATCTTATCGCAAAGAATATTGAAGCCAAAGGATGCTACCGCACCGCAAACGATGCAGACGAGATAAATGCAGATATTGCCAACGGTAGTGTTGAACGAGGGGAGAATCATCAGCGTTGTAGCCACTACAAAGCCCATAACAGCGTGCGACACGATCGAGTGATACTTATCAAACACGAACTTCATCAGCTTCGAGAAAAGCAATAGGGTTGCAAGCATTGCACATCCGAGAGGAATGAGAACTCCGAAATCAAGGTGCGAGATACCGTGCGACATCTGTTCGTAGATACCGAAGAAAAGCAACAGCGTCGACGAGCTGAAGCCGGGAACGATAAAGCTGAGTCCCCACAGCAGACCGCAGATGAGCCAACCGACGAAATTCGGCTCGATGGTCAGCTGAAGAACGCTTTTGAAGAGGTAGAATACTGCGGAAATAGCAATGAAGCTGATTACAAGGGAAAGAATGGAGAATTTATTTCTCTCCTCTTTTCCCGCTTCGCGCCAGAGCTCGGGAAGCGTTCCCGCGATAAGACCGACAAAAACGCAAAGCACTACGGCTTCATTCCATTTGAGAAGCTGTTCGGTTATTCCCGCAAAGCCTACGAAACCAAGTCCGCCGCCGATTCCAACAAAAACGAGCATCTTCCAATGCTTTTTGATACCCTTAAAGGGATTTGACAGAACCTCAAGAAGTTGGTCGTAAATTCCAAACGCATAGCAAAGAGTTCCACCGCTGACACCCGGAAGAATTGCGCCAAGACCGACAATGAAGCCCTGAACGATCCAAAGTATCGCTTTAAGTATAAAATTCTTTTTCATTTTTAAGCTTCCTTTAATTGATGACATTATTATACATCAACTCAAAGAAAAAATCAACATTAACTTGTAAACAAAACAGACCGAACAAGTCGGTCTGTTTTGAAATTTATTCTCCGAAATGTCCTTCGAGTCCGAAGATCATGTAAATGATCGAAGCGGAAATAAGCACTATCGCGATAAGTATAAACACAAGCGAACGGATGCTCCAGAAAGACTGCTTTGCGCCGTTTTCCGACTTTTCGGATCTCGGAAGAAGCTTTGCGGCTCGAAGCGCGGTTATCAGAGGTTTATAGAGAGCGAGCACTACGCCCGCATTGAGTACTGCTTTAGTAAGATTGAAAGGCAGAAGAAGTGTCGGAAGAAGATCGATCACTTGTTGTAATTCTACCTTCATGTAGATGGGTGTAATGAGCAGGTTGCAAAGCATCATTACAGTTACCGTTGCAACAACTGCGGAGGAGAGCGAAATCGCAACTCCGGCAATATTTCTGCGTTTGGAATATATGTATCCTGCAACGAACGAAAAGGTCGCTGTCGATGCAATATCCATAAGCCAACCCCAAAATCCCGTGTCGCCAACTGTGATCTGTTCAATGGTGGCAACAAGCACGGAAATAATGACACCCGAAGCGGGGCCAAAGATCATTGCGGCAATGCCGACGATAGCATCCTTGGCATCAAAGGTTAGAAATGATACGTTAATTCTGAAAGTAAACGTAACGGCATAAGCAAGCGCGGTAAAAATTGCAAGCAAGCACATTTTACGTATGCCGAATCTGTCTTTTCTTTGCATAAAAAAATCCTCCATTAATTTAATGGAGAGAAGGTATGATAGCACAATATGCCGAGATATCTTCTCCCATCCAGACTTTACTGTCGGTCAGGGAATTTCACCCTGTCGGCGCCATGCTCAGCACAGCGTTCACGGACTATACCGTCGGTACGGAATTTCACCGTCCCCAAAGATATTATTATTTTATTCTATGCAAAGATCGGATGCACCGGAGTGCATCCGATCTTTTTATAAATCGAATTATTAAGTTAGATTAATAATTACTCAACGATCTCGGATACGACACCGGAACCAACGGTTCTACCACCCTCACGGATAGCGAAACGGAGACCGAGCTCGCATGCGATAGGAGTGATGAGCTCAACGCTGAAGGTTACGTTGTCGCCGGGACGGCACATCTCAACGTCAGCGGGAAGCTCGATGGTACCGGTAACGTCGGTAGTTCTGAAGTAGAACTGGGGTCTGTAACCGGTTACGAAGGGCTTCTTACGGCCGCCTTCCTTCTCGGTAAGAACGTAAACCTGGCCCTTGAACTTGGTGTGGGGCTTAACGGATCCGGGCTTGCAGAGGACCTGTCCACGCTCGATCTCGTCCTTAGCAACACCACGGAGAAGAGCTCCGATGTTGTCACCAGCCTCTGCCTGAGGAAGAAGCTTGTGGAACATCTCAACTCCGGTAACGGTGGTGTTCTTGCTCTCGTCAGAAAGACCAACGATTTCAACAACGTCACCAACCTTAACAGTACCACGCTCTACACGACCGGTAGCAACGGTACCACGGCCGGAGATCGAGAATACATCCTCGACAGGCATAAGGAAGTCGAGGTCTGCCTGACGCTCAGGAGTAGGAATGAAAGCGTCAACTTCGTTCATGAGCTCAAGGATAGGAGCGTACTCGGGAGAGTTGATGTCAGTGTTAGCAGACTCAAGAGCCTCACGAGCGGATCCGCGAACGATAGGAGTATCGTCGCCGGGGAAG
>JAZTXK010000073.1:0-36903 GCA_045636385.1 Eubacteriales bacterium | reverse complement strand
TACCGCTGCGGAACCACCATCGAGCCCATGGTTAGCCTTCAGTGGTTCGTTAAGATGGAACCCCTCGCAAAGCCCGCTGTTGAAGCAGTCCGCGACGGCAGAATCAAGTTCGTTCCCGAAAGATTCGACAAGAACTACTTCCATTGGATGGAAAATACTCAGGACTGGTGCATCTCCCGTCAGCTCTGGTGGGGTCACAGAATCCCCGCTTACTACTGCGACAGCTGCGGTCATACCGTTGTTGCAGAAGACGGATGCGATGTTTGTCCCAAGTGCGGCGGCAGCATGACCCAGGACCCCGATACCCTCGACACCTGGTTCTCCTCCGCTCTCTGGCCCTTCTCGACTATGGGTTGGCCGGATAACACCGAGGATCTGAAGTATTTCTATCCCACCAACACCCTCGTAACCGGTTACGATATCATTACCTTCTGGGTATCGAGAATGATCTTCTCGGCACTCGAATATACCGATACCATTCCTTTCGACACCGTACTTATCCACGGTCTCGTTCGCGACGCGCAGGGCAGAAAGATGTCCAAGTCGCTCGGCAACGGCATCGACCCGCTCGAAATCATTTCTACCTACGGCGCAGACGCTCTCCGCTTTGCGCTTGCAACGGGTAACAGCCCCGGAAACGATATGCGTTTCTCGGACGAAAAGATCGAGGCGGCTCGTAACTTCGCAAACAAGCTCTGGAACGCATCGCGTTTCGTAAGAATGAACCTTACCATCGACAAGGTTGAGCTTCCCGAGGCATCCAAGCTCGCTCCCGAGGATAAGTGGATCCTCTGCCGCTTCAATAAGCTCGCGGCGGCTGTTGAGTCCTCGCTTGATAAGTACGAGATCGGTATCGCTCTCTCGAACCTCTACGACTTCGTATGGGATATCTTCTGCGACTGGTACATCGAGCTCTCCAAGGCTCGCCTTGCAGATAAGGAAAGCGAAAGCGGACTTGTTGCGCAGAACGTTCTTGCATACGTTCTCACAGGCACTCTCAAGATGCTCCATCCCTTTATGCCCTTCATCACCGAGGAGATCTATCAGGCACTTCCTCACGCGGGCGATGCGGAGAGCATCATGATCTCCACCTATCCCAAGTTCGATGCTGCTCTCGATTTCGAAACCGACGCGGCTCACACCGAGAAGCTCATCACCGTTATCAAGGCTATCCGCGCGAGACGTACCGAAATGAACGTTCCTCCCTCCAGAAAGGCAAAGGTATATCTTGAGACCAAGTATGCCGATTCCTTCACCGAGGCAACCTTCCCCTTCTTCGTCCGTCTTGCATCGGCATCCGAGGTTGAGGTTTCCGCTGATTTTGCGGGCGCGATCTCCGCTGACAACGCGGCTCAGATCGTTACCGAGGCGGCAACCGTATATCTGCCTCTCTCCGAGCTGATCGACACCGAGAAGGAAAGAGCAAGACTTACCAAGGAACTCGAGAAGACTCAGGGCGAGATCAAGCGCCTTGACGGCAAGCTCTCGAACGCAGGCTTTGTAGCAAAGGCTCCCGCAAACGTTGTTGAAGCCGAAAGAGCAAAGCTCGAGACCTATAAGGAAACTCTCGCGGCTATCGAAGCAGCTCTTGCAAAGCTTAACTAAATAATTCATAAGTGCGGTTCGCCGGGAAGGTGAACCGCACATTTTTCTTGACAATTCCTCAAAGCTGTGCTATAATAAAATTACCGATAATAAATTTATAGCAGAAAAGGAGAATTATTATGAAAAAGACAATCAGATACACATCATTCGCTCTCGTCCTGGTGGCTCTGCTCATCATTCCCCTCTTTGCTTCCTGCTCGGCAAGTTCGGAGAATTTTGCGGGAGATATGGATATGGGAATGGCACCCGAAAAGGGTGAAGATTTGGGCGGCGTTTCCTACGCTCCCGACGGTAGCTTGACCACCGATAATGCGGTCAGCTCAAACCGCAAGATCATCCGTACCTTCACCGTTTACGGCGAGACCAAGACCTATGACGATGCGCTTGCAGAGATCAACACCTCGATAGCGGCTTATAACGGATTTATCAGCGAATCGCGCGTGACCGGCGCAAGCTATAACCATTACGGCTCGTACAGCCGCACGGCGTATCTTGTTATCAAGATCCCTGCGGAAAACCTTGACGCATTTATCTCGCAGATCGGCGGCGCGCTCAACGTCACCTCGAGCGCATCTACACAGCAGGACGTAAGTGAGGCATATTACAGCGTTGAGGCGAGAATGAAGACTCTTGAAACCGAGCGCGAAAGCCTGCTTGCTATGATGGCTTCGATCGACTCGGCAAAGGACTACGATTTCTGGTACACCCTCCAGAAGAAGATCTCCGAAACCGAACAGCAGATCGCGGAATATCAGGCGATCCTAAAATCCTACGACGGACAGGTCGCGTATTCCACCGTCAACCTCACTATCGACGAGGTCGTTGAATATACACCCATCAAGGATGAAGAGCCCACCTTCGGCGAACGAATTGCCGAGGCATTCGTAGAAAGCTGGCAGGACTTCGGCGAGGGCTGTATGGACTTCGCGGTATTTATGGTATCCGCTATTCCCACTCTTCTTATTTTCCCCGGTATCCCCGCAGTGATAGTTCTTATCGTTATTGCGGTGCATAAGAAAAATAAGAAGAAGGAGCAGAAGCAGAAGGAAGAGGAAAAGTAAATAAATAAAACCGCTTGCGTTAGCAAGCGGTTTTACTTTTTAGATTATGTCGCACCCCACAGGCGTGTTAATGATCTTCGCAAACTCTTCAGCCGTTTTTGACTGCGGGAGAGCCCACATCACCTTGGCAAGCACGGTTTCTGTCGTCATGCTGTAAGCCTCGGGGAGCTCGTATTTCTGCTTGATGCGAAGTCCGACCTGATAGATCGACATATCGCTGCCCTCGTGCGGCACCTGCGTGGTGATTACGATTCGCACACCCTTTTCGATCAGCATCTCGATTTTATCTGCAAATTCGTCATTCTCGTAGTAGGGAAGACCGCCTACGCCGAAGGATTCGATGATAACAGCGTGCGCGCGCTCGGCAACGTAGTCGAAGATATCCGCGCTCATACCGGGAGTGAGCTTGATCAGGGTGACGTTTGAATCTATCTTGTCATAAAACTTAACGGGATCGGTGTAGCGTTCTTTTATATAATAACGCATCTCGCCGCCGCGAACGAATCCAATCTCCGGATAGTCAACGCTGGAAAATGCGTTTGCGCTTCTCGTGCGGTTCTTTCTTGCTCTCGCCGCAGAGATGACCTTACCGCCGAAAACAACGTGGATTCCGCAAGCGTCCTTGTCGGATGCGTAAATAAAAGCATCGCGTAAATTCTCGCGCGCGTCGGTGTCGCGGTTTTCGATGGGAGATTGCGCGCCCGTCAGAACGATCGGCTTTTGGCTGTTCTGAATGAGGAAGTGCAGCATACCCGCTGCGTAAGCCATCGTATCCGTTCCGTGTGTGACGACGAAGCCGTCGTAATTATGATATTCCTCGCGTATCTTGAGCGCGAGCTTCAGCCAATATTCGGGGCGCATATTTGTGCTGTCGAGATTGAAAAGCGCGGTCACGCTGATGTCGCAAACAGTACCGACCTCGGGGATGTGCTCGAGCAAGCGTTCACCTGAAACTGTGGGAACAAGCCCGTCCGCGCCCGCGGCGGAAGCGATCGTTCCGCCCGTTGTGATAAGGAGTATATGCTTCATTTTTGATGTCCTTTGAGTGATAATATAATAATTATACCACTCTTTTTCTATACTTACAAGTATTTTACGCAAAAAGACTTGACAAAATGAAAAAAATAGTTCATAATTATAATAATACACTTAAGAAAGAGAGGGCAAGGGAATATGTTAATTGATCTCGGCGGAAATCTCTTGCCTGCATTTGCGGACGGAGCAAAGGACGTTAAGGCTTGCTCGGAAAGACTTTCCGAGCTTTACAGCGCGGGTGTCGATGCGGCTGTGCTGACGCCGCGTTACTATCCCGCGAAAAGAAGCGTAGAGGACTTTCTTGACTTTCGGGAAAGAGTGCTTCAAAAGCTGTCCTACAATATGCCCGAGGAGTGCCCCGCGCTCTATCTCGGATGCGAGGTCTACGTTGACGAAAGACTCAAATACATCTCAACGATCAGCGAGCTTACCGTGCTCGGCACACGCAAGCTGATCGCGTATATGCCGGAGGGTGAATGGGATGGCTCGCTGATCGACACTCTTGAGACGATAAGGGCTGTCGGCATCGAGGTGCTGATCGCACATATCGACCGCTACACCGAACGCTACGCCGAGGATCTCTTTAAGTTCGGCTACCGCGCGATCATCGACGCGTCGGCTTTTGTCGGTATGGCTAATCGCCGCCGCAGAAAGAAATTCCTTTCGTGGATAGACGAAGGGCACGTTATCGGAATCGGAAGTAACTTTGAAGTGAAAAACAGGCGAATCGCCAAGATTATTTCAAAAGTGGCCGGCTTCATCGGAATTCAAATCAACTTAAAATCTGACGAAAAAAAGCGGATCGACAAGATCATCGCAAAGGTAATCGGCGTTCTTGGCGAAGAACGCGCGAGAAAACTCGCCGAATCGAGCGCGCGAGTGCTCGATGGTGCGGTTAAGATTACAAAATAGTATTCATTATCCCCAAAACAATACGTTTTATCCCACTTTTCGCCGCCTGCGGTGAAAATATGATATAATTTGAAAAACTCACGGAGGAAGCTATGGCAAATATTGAAATTATCACGAGTGTATATAACAGAATCAAGGAAAATATAGGTAAGGTCATCGTCGGTAAGAACGAAACGATAGATATGATCTGCGTTTCGCTCCTCGCCGGCGGTCACGTTCTTCTCGAGGACGTTCCGGGCACGGGCAAGACGGTGCTTATCAAGTCCCTCGCCGCAAGCGTCGGATGCGACTTCAAGCGTATCCAGTTTACCCCCGACCTTCTTCCCTCGGATATCACGGGCATCAATTTCTTCAATATGAAATCGTCCGAATTTGAATTTGTTCCCGGCCCTGTTTTCACAAACATCCTTCTCGCCGACGAGATCAACCGCGCTACTCCGAAAACGCAGTCGGGCTTGCTCGAGTGTATGGAGGAGCGTCAGGCAACCATCGACGGTAAGACGATGCGCCTCTCCGACCCCTTTATGGTCATCGCGACGCAGAACCCCGTCGAAACCCTCGGCACTTTCCCGCTTCCCGAAGCACAGCTTGACCGTTTCTTGATGAAGGGCAAAATGGAGTACCCCTCTCACGCCGAAAACGTAGGCATTCTGGCGCGCTTTGATAAGGCAAGCCCTCTTGATGAGCTGACCGCCGTAGTAAGCGAGGAGGAGCTCTGCGAGGCTATAAAAGCACTTCCCGAGGTCTATATCTGCCCCGAGCTTATGGAATACATCTCCTACATAGTTGAAGCAACGCGCTCCTATCCCCACGTCGTTCTCGGCGTCAGCCCCCGCGGCGCGCTTGCGCTGATGAAGGCGGCGAAGGGATATGCCGCTATCGCGGGACGCTCCTACGTCCTTCCCGACGATATCCAGCGTGCGTCGCATCCCGTACTCGAGCACCGAATTATGATCGAATCGGCGGCGAGAATCAGAAAGAACGCCGTCGGCGAGATCGTTGATAATATTATCAAATCCACCCGCGTACCCACCGAAGCTGTATTTGAAGGTCTCTGATGAAGGATATAGTTGACGTTTTCATCGGATTTCTCGCGAAGCTGATCGAAGGCTTTGCGCGGTTTCTGCTGTCACCTGTCTTTCCATACGTTTTCTGGCTGCTCGTTACCGCACTTGTTCTGTGGATACTTTGGAAGATATATCTCCGTCTGCGCGAGAAAAATCTGAAAAATATTTCCTATTCGCGTGAATTCACAGAAAAGGGAGTATATGCGGGCGACGAGGTCGAGCTTATCGAAACGGTAGTCAATAACGGATTCTTTCCGCTGATCGCCGTCGATATCGAGGCGTATCTCTATAACGAGCTTCGCCTTTCGGGCTTCGAGCCGCCAAAAAGGGATGGAATGCAGTATTTTATCAGCCGATTCAATCTCTGGCCCTATATGCGCATCCGCCGCAGGCATAAGCTGACCTGCCTCAAGAGAGGGCATTACAGGCTTCAAAGCGCGGTCGTGCAGAAAAAGCTCGGCGAGGAAGTCTTTGAATGCCCCGCCGATATATACGTTTATCCCCGCCCATTCGAGATCGATCCCGCGCTTCCCGCGGTCAGTATGATGCAGGGCGAGGAGAGAGCTCTCCGACAGCTTTTTGCCGATCCGTTTTCATTATCGGGCGTCCGCGATTACCGCTTTGGCGACTCGGTTTCGCAGATCAATTTCAAGGCAAGCGCAAAAACCTGGCTCGGCTCGCGCAGAAGCGCGACACCTCTTATGGTCAACGACCGCGATTTCTGCGCCGCGCGCCGTCTCTGCGTATTTATGGATTACCACCTCGAGCGTGATTGCGGAATCGACGGCGAGGAATATGAAAAGCTTACCGAGCTTGCGCTCTCCTACTCGGCGCATATCATAAGAAACGCCGTTTACGAGGGTTACAGCGTAGGCTTTTACGCCAACTGCAAGGGGCAGGACGGAACGATGTTCCAGCGTTTCCCGCTCGCGGGCGGCGAGCCTCACATGCTCGATATTTTCAAAACGATGGCATCAATGCGCGCCGCGGACGGCGGTTCTTTCCCCGCGCTCCTCGACGAGCTTCTCGAGGCGGGAGAAAACAGCGCGGAGATTCTGATATTCGTTCTCTGCGACACGCCCGAGACCGATGCACGCGCCTTTGAGCTTGAACGCAGAGGCAACGGCGTGCGCGTATATTCGCTCCCCGAGCTATTTTTCAGCGAGGAGGCGGGAAATGTATAAGTTAAAAGGAATTATTACGACAATCAAGGAATCTCGCGGATTCTCGCCGATAAGAGTAGTGCTGACGATTCTTTATGTCAGCTCATTCTGTTACGGCGCGGTACTGTTTACGCAATCGATCGGTAATTACTACTTACAAGCACTCGCCATCGCAATGTTCGGCGGAGGACTTCACCTTGGCATCAAGTCGTTCAAAAAGATGTTCGACCGCAAGATGCGTGAGAAGATTGCAAGGATCGGAAATCGCATTTCGCAGGTTATATCCAAATATCTTGACAAGATCATCAAGCGTGTTGCGAAAAAGCTCGGTATCGAGCGCAAGCGCGTCAAGGGCGAGGACGAGCGCGACTTTATTTTCAAGGAACGCTCGGGCGGCAGACGTAAAAGAAACAAAATGAAGAACCCGCACCCGTGGAACGACGCCGACAACGCCACCCGCGTCCGCTTCATCTTCACCGAGTATATGTTCGGCAAGATTCGAGAGGGATATTTCATTCAACCGAAATTCACCCCCGCGAAAATGGAACGTGACCTCGCGCACGAGGAACTCGAGCACACCCTTTTCGATACCTACAGAGCCGCCCGCTACTCCGGCGGCACCGAGCCGATCTCCGATACCACTGTCGAAGAACTCGACGAGCTGGTGGAGAAGAAGAGGAAGAAGAAAAGATAAAAATAAAGCCTCAATTGCGAGGCTTTATTTTTATTACTTTATTTTCGGCTCGAAATGATATATCGCGGGCTCGCGGTTATTGCAAACCACGGCGTAGATCTCGCCGCCGAGGATGGAGATGCTTTCGGGTTCTTCCGCGCCGAGGTTGAATTCGAGAACGCCTCGGTAGTCTCCGTTCCAATCGTAGACCGTCACTCGGTTTTGAAAATCGTCCATATCCTTGTGCCGTCCGTCCCAGAGGATGAAGTAGAGCAGATTGCCGTCTGCACAGATATCTTGCTTGGTGCATCTGTCGTCGACTTCGACGGTACGGTAGGTTTTATCATCTATAAGCTTCAGATTCCCGTCAAGTAAACAGAATTCTCGTTTGCCGGAAATTCCCGCAACGTACATATCGCGGTCGGGGTTGTATTCAAGCGCGTAAAGCGGTACGGGCGATTCCTCATAACCGACAATCTCAAGACTTTCGGGATTAACAAGCGTAATACGCGTGAAATTCGGCTTGTTGTTGGTCACCATAAGAAGATTCTTTTTCGGATGGTAGGTGACATCGTTTGCGTGGTCGATGTGGAGAATGCCGCTGTATTTCACAACCTGCCGCGTCAGCATATCGACCTTTGCGATACATGAATAATCCTTCGTGCGGTCGGATAGTTCGTAGTGCATCAACACTTGATAATAATACCTCTCACCGTCCGAGCAGCCGCCCTGAAAGCCGCGGAAAACGGGATCGGGGTAGGGAATATGGAGTATATCCGTCGCTTCGGCAACGAGTGTTTCGTGCTCTTTCAGTAATTCTAAAATCTTGTCACAGCTTTTCATTGCAATACCTCAATTGGTGTGGTAAGATGATTTTACAACAAAAAGCGCGGTTTGTCAAGATTATTTATACAATTTATATTTGAGGCGGAGATTATCCGCGATCATTGCGATGAATTCCGAATTTGTAGGCTTGCCGCGCTGATCCTGAATCGTGTATCCGAAATAGGAATTGAGCGTGTCAACGTCGCCGCGATCCCAAGCGACTTCGATCGCGTGGCGGATGGCTCGCTCGACTCGCGAGGTCGTGGTCTGATACTTCTTTGCGACGGTGGGATAGAGTATCTTCGTTACCGAATTGATAATGTCGCTGTCGCGGACGGTGAGAAGAATTGCGGTGCGGAGATACTGATAGCCCTTAATGTGTGCGGGCACGCCGATTTGGTGGATGATCTTCGTTACCTGGGTTTCTATATCGGGAACTCTGTCCTCGCGCGATGTTCTGTCACGGTTCAGATTTATCATATGCTCCGAAAGGCTTGCTGTATCGACGGGCTTTAACAGACAAAGCGCCGCGCCCGCGTTCATAGCGTCAACGAAAATGCTCTGATTCGATATCGCCGAGGTGACGATGAAGAGGGGAGGGAGCGCCCCGCCGAAGTCTATCGCGCGGCTTTGACGGAGAATGCCGATTCCGTCGAGCTTGGAAAGCCATACGTCTGTGATAACGATGTCGTAGTTGCCCGATGCTATACGGTTGATAACCTCCTCGCCGTTTTGCGCTTCCTCAATGCGGTGGAATCCCGCGCGGCGCAGACCGTCAGCAGTACGGCGGCGGTCGATCTCGTTTTCGTCTGCAATAAGTATCTTAATATTCTTTTCCATAGGTTTTTATTCCTCCAATTGGATAATTTTTACAGTAATATTTTACCATAAATCTCCAAATTTTGCAATAGGGGAGGGAGAAAAAGATTATACAAAAATTTGGCGTCGCATTTGTGCAGAATTGACATAAATTACCATACAAAACACAAAATATAGTATTTCCACTCGAGTTTTGTCGGAACATATTGTAAAACGCTGACGATGCAAGACACCGTCAGCGTTGGTTTATCAATATTCTTCTTCGTCGAATTCGGGCTTGTTTTCGGGCTTAAGCTTTGCCATTCTGCGAAGCCAAGCGACCTCGTCGTCGCGGAGCTTTCTCCAAGTGCCGGGAGCGATACCGTTGACCGAGATCGGACCGATCTTGATACGGCGCAGACGGGTGACCTCAAGGCCTGCCGCTTCGCACATCTTGCGTATCTGTCGGTTTCTGCCCTCGAAAATAACGAAGCTCAATCTCGCGCCGTCCTTTTGAGTGTCGAGAATCTCGACCTCTGCGGGCGTGATCTTGTATCCGTCGATAACGAGCGCGGAACGGAGTATCTCAAGCGCCTTTTCGTCGACCTTGCCCTTGACGCTGACCTTGTACTCCTTCGGAATGTGGTGGCGAGGATGCATCATAAGATTGGCAAACGCGCCGTCATCCGTCATAAGCAGAAGTCCCTCGGATTGCATATCAAGACGGCCGATGGGGTAGAGTCTACCGCCCGCATCCTCAACGAGCTCGGTAACGACCTTGCGGCCCTTTTCGTCGGATGCGGTGCAAACGTATCCGCGCGGCTTGTTGAGCGCGATCACGCGCTTGGCTACGTTCTGCTTGAATACGATGCCTCTGCCGTTCCAAACGACCTTGTCAACGCCCGGCATAACCTTGTCGCCGACCTTTGCTATCTGTCCGTTGACTTTAACGTGACCCACCTCGATCTCACGTTCTGCAGCACGGCGCGAAAGCACGCCGCAATCGGTAAAATATTTTTGAAGTCTGATTTTTTCCATATTATATATAGGGAGCTCATCCGAAGAGACCTTCCCAAAATCCTTTTTCTTTTTTCTTTGCCGCCGCGTAGGCGGTCACGAGTGGTATGCGCGCTATTTCCTTGCCACCGCAGGTGAAGATCACATCACCAACGTTCTGCCCTCGTGATATGGGCGCGGGAAGGGAGGGGATGCTGTCGATTTTGCATTCTATCTTTGTATCACCCTTTGGAAGTGTTAAGTATACGTGGTCGGTTACAGCCGTTCTCACGCGCGATTGTTCGCCGTCGGTTACTGATATTTCCGGGAGGACGATATTCGTATAACAGCACAGCTCGACGCGCTCATAGGCTTCAAATCCCGCCTCGAGCATCAGCGTGTGGTCGTGCCAATCGTTGCCGTCATCGAGAGTGACCGCGATGAGGCGCAGTCCGTCGCGTTCTGCCGCGGAAACAAGACATCTGCCGTTCGACTTGGTGTAACCCGTCTTGACGCCTATGCAACCCTCGATCGACCTCAAAAGCCGGTTGTGGTTGATAAGCAGACGCACTCCGCCGTCGGGCGCAGCTACCGTCATTTTATATGTAGAGAATATATTGCGCAGAGCCTCGTTTTCAAGTGCCGCCGCAGCAATGATGCCAAGCTCACGCGCGGTGGTATAATGCTCATCATCGTCAAGCCCGTGAGGATTTGTGAAATGAGTATCAACCAGCCCCAGCTCTGCGCACTTCTCGTTCATCAGAACGGCAAAGTCTTCGATGCTTCCGCTTACTGCAATCGCAACTGCCACGGCAGCGTCGTTTGCTGATTCGAGCAGAGTACAGCAGAGCAGCTCCTCAAGCGTAAATACTTCACCTTCGGTCAAATATACAGAAGAGCCTTCCACGCCAACCGCTTCCTTCGGGATCGTCACTTTTGCTGACAGAGGCATGCTCTCGGCGGCAACAAGTGCCGTCATTATTTTTGTTGTGCTTGCGGGACCGCGCCGCTTGTCTGCGTTTTGCTCCCACAAGGTACGAACGTTCGATCCGCTTGCATCAAGAAGCACCGCAGAGCCCGCCGACGTTGAAATATCGAGCGATATAGTCGGCAGGGTATCTTCTGCGGTATGATATTCTGTATTTTTCGAAACGGATATTGCTCGAGCGGGCAATATCGTGAGTGTGCACAGAATGAGTGCTATAAGCTTGCGCGGGATGTTCATTTTTCACCTCGAAATATATTCTTATGAAAATATATTTCGAAAGGCGTAAAGATATGCTTATTCTTCGTCGGTATCGGGCTCTGCGTCCTTAGCGAAGAACGCCTTGATCTTTGCGATGATCTCGGGAGCGCGCTCAACAACGTCAGCAACCTGCTCAATGGGGCCGCTCTTGTATTCCATACCAACGTTGATCATATCGACTGCACCGTCGGGAGATACAACAAGGAAGCCTACGGGAACAACGGAAAGACCTGTTCCTCCGCCACCGCCGAAATTCTGAAGGCGTGCGCGGACAGCCTCCTCGGTCTTGCTTGCATAATCAAGACCGCCCGATGCGAAACCGAGGGAGATCTTGGATACGGGAATGATGGTGGTACCCTGGGGGGTGTTGATGGGGTCGCCGATAACGGTGTTTGCGTCAACCATAGAACGGATATTTTCAAGGGACGCGGCGATGATTTCCTGAAGCTTGTTTTCGTTTGCCATAGCTTTAGATCCTTTCATGTATGAATCAAATAATATTTTACAAATGTTTGGTGAGCCTGAAGCCCGTGCGGAAGAGAATATCGAAAAGCTGCCATACGCAGATCGAGAATCCGATCTCAATATCAATGACCATCTTTTCCGAGAGATAGTCTGCGTGAATGTCTACGTCTGTTTTTGCGGGATGGCGCAGAGTCGAGGTTGAGTCGAGATATGCCGCGATGCAAGCAACCGATGGCGCGATCGCACCGTAGAGAATAGCCGTTGATGCGGCGTCGCCCGTTCCGACTGCGATGTGAAGCCTTGCAACGCGGATGCGAAGGTGCTTTGCAAAGCGAAGCACGGCAACCGCGACAAGATCTCTTATCATATCGATAATGTCACCTATCGGCTTTTTCGGCTTTGCCTTTCCCGCAGCCTTGTCGGCTTTTTTCTTTGCCTTTGCGGCATCTTTTTTCTTTTTCTTGTCGGCTTTCTTTTTTGCCTTTTTGAGAGCCTTTTCCTTTTCCGCCGCCTCGTATTTCGCGCGGTTCTTGCGCGAGTAGGCGGAGATCTTTACTTTTTTCTTCTTTTTCGGAAGAATTTTAATCGGTATGCCGAGCACCCGTATGGTCAGGGCGAATTCATCCGAATATGCAATTAAAACCTCGGCACGCAGAGATGCTATAAAGGCGAAAAAGAGCACGATGCCGCCGATGATGTATAGTGCTGTCAGATGAATCACCTGCCTTTATGTTTTTTGAAGATTTTTATTCCTCGTCGGGAGTGTAGAGCTCTTCCTCCTCGATGGTGGCATCCGATGAGGTGCTGTCATCAAGCTCGAGTGAAAGCTGTTCGTCTTCCTCCTCGGCTTCAAGGAGAGCGTCAGCCGCACCGCGAAGTGCGCCGCCCTCGGGAAGATCGCCGAGATTGTTAAGACCGAATACGCGAAGGAATTTTTCCGTGGTTGCAAGGAGCGTGGGTCTGCCGGGGGCGTCAAGCTTGCCGCAGGGCTCGATCAATTCCTTGTCGAGAAGCGAACCGACCGCGTAAGCCGAGTCAACTCCGCGCACCGTGTCGATGAAGGAACGCGTTACCGGCTGATTGTACGCGACGATGGCAAGCACCTCGAGAGCCGAGTTGGAAAGATTTCCTCCGCGACGTATGCCGAGCGCAATGCGGACGTAGGGGATGTAATCCTCGCGCGAGCAAAGCTGACAGGTGTCGGGGAAGAGGAGCATCATAATGCCGCCGTCGGTGTTAGAATTGTATTTTTCCGCAAGATGCTCGGCGATTCTTTTGGCGTCGCCGGGAGTAAGCTCAAGCGCTTCGCCGATCTTTTCGTAGCTGACGGGGTGACCCGCCGCAAAGAGTATTGCCTCAAGCGCGCCCTCTATCTTGCGAATTTCCGAAAGTTTGTTTTCCTGATCCATTTTGTTTACCTTAAATATGTTATTCGTTGTAGCCGTCGATCTCAAGATCGTCGGGAAGCTCTGTGCCGAATTCGGGATTCGCCTTGAATCTCGTTGAAATTCCGCGAGGATTGCCAAATTCGTCAAGCTCTTCAACAAGAAGCACGCGCTTCATCTTGATAAGCTCGAGAACACCGATGAAGATGGCAACGAGCTCGGGGCGTGAGTCGGCTTCGTCAAGAAGATCACCGAGCGAGGGACGGGATTCGAGATCCTTGAAATGCCTCATAATACCCATAATTTTTATACGGACGGGCACTATCGGACGCGCCACTATCGGGCGCACGAGTCCCGTTGAGATTGCCTCGGTGTCGCGGTATTCCGCAAGAACACGTCGCATAGCGGGAACGAGAACTGCGGCGTCGTAGTCCTTGACGTAGGTCTTATCGGGGGAGATATCCTCCGAATCCTTTGCCATACGTCCCGAATACTGCGCGTAACGCTTACCAAGCTCGCCCGCAACACTCTTTGCCGCTTCAAGACGGGCAAGAGCATCCGCAAGCTTGGCGCGCGGGTCTTCCTCGGGTTCATCCTCCTCGCGCGGCAGAAGCATCTTACTTTTGATCAGCATCAAGTCGCTTGCCATAACGAGAAATTCGACCGCAAGCTCCATATCGAGCTTTTGAGCCTTTGCGATATATTCAACGTATTGCTCGCAGATGAGGGATATCGGTATATCCTCTATCTGCACCTTGTTTTTTTTGATCAGCGAGAGAAGCAGGTCGAGAGGGCCTTCAAACTTCTCAAGCTTGTATGAAATAATTTCTTCCATAAATGTCCTCAGAAGATCGGGATGAGTCCGACGAGCCAATACATACCGTCGAGGACCAGACCCGAAATGAAATCAAGCGGTATCGAAAGTATACCGAAATAAAACAGAACGAGAATGCCGATCATAATGTATCTTTCGTACTGCATAACCTTGAAATACCACTTGGGCGGCAAAAAGACGTAGAAAAATCTCGAGCCGTCAAAGGGAGGTACGGGGAGAAGATTGAATACCGCGAGGTATACGTTAAGCTGTGCTCCCATCTCAAAGAATATGAGAACGAGCTGCGCCATGATAAGAGCTCTTTCGTTTGAAAGCCCCCCATTTTCCAAAACAAGATTAAATACGAATACGGCAATATTCCAAAGAATGACGAAGCAAAAACCGAGAAGCAGGTTGCTGATCGGTCCCGCGATTGCGGAAAGAGCCATACCCTTACGCGGATTCTTGAAGTTCCTCGTCATTATCGGAACAGGCTTTGCCCATCCGTAGCCGAAAACGAGCATACAGATAAAGCCGATAGGATCGAGATGCTTTATCGGATTGAGCGTAAGTCTGCCGAGATTGTAAGCTGTACGGTCGCCGAGTTTCATGGCCATCCAGCCATGTGCACATTCGTGCAGCGTCAGCGAGAAGAGAATTATCGGCAAGGTAAGGGCAAGCGAGATAAGGTATCCCTGAATTCCGTCCAAGCCGTTGGTAATAAGATATCTGAACATTTTAGTTTATTTTTGCGATGTGACCGCGAAGAAGAGCTTCCAGAGTTGTTCCTTTCCTTCACCCGACTTTGCCGAGAAGGGAATGATCTCGGTTCCCTTGGGGATGTACTCATGATTATGAAGAAGCTCGAGAGCCTTTGCGCGGTTGGTCTTGTTGGGTTTGTCTGCCTTGGAAGCAACGATGACAAAGGGAATCTGCATCTGTGCGAGATAGCTTATCATCATCAGGTCGTCCTGCGTGGGACCTACCTCAAGGTCGACGAGCTGAACTGCGAGCTTGAGACGGTCGAAGTTCGGGTTGTTGGTAAAATAACCGTCGGTAAGTGCGCTCCAACGCTTTTTCTCGCTTTCGGGACGCTTGGCAAAGCCGTAGCCGGGAAGGTCAACGAGCATGATCTTGTTATCTACGTTATAGAAATTGACTGTAATGGTCTTACCGGGCGCCGAGCTGACGCGTGCGAGCGACTTTCTGCCGAGCATGGTGTTGATAAGAGAGCTCTTGCCCACGTTCGATCTTCCCGAAAAAACTATCTGAGGGATAGCCTTGCTCGGAAACTGATCAATTCTGCCCGCGGTGATCTCAAGATTTGAATTCTGAATATTAATTGCCATGTTTCTTGCCTCTTATAGCGGGAATTTCCGCTGTGGGATTGTTGATGATAACGCCCGAAAGCGCGCTTTCGTATCCGTCATCCGACTTGCCGTTTTCGGTAAATATCTCGTCTGCGGGAGCAGAAACGAGAGCGTGAGCGAGAACCTCTTCTGCGCGGCGGCAGGTGATGAAGTTGATATTTGCGCGAACCTCCTCGTCCACCTCCTCGAGATTGACCTCGTTGTCGGCGGGGATGAGTACGGTTTTGATGCCTGCGGCGTAAGCTGCCATAGTCTTTTCGCGGAGTCCGCCGATGGCGAGAACTCTGCCGGTGAGAGTGACCTCGCCCGTCATAGCCACGTCGTGACGTACGGGGATGCCCGAAAGAGCAGAGCAGAGAGCCGTCGTCATTGTCACGCCTGCGGAAGGACCGTCCTTCGGAACCGCACCCTCGGGAACGTGGATATGTATATCTTTCGTCTTATAGAAATCTGCGGGAATACCGTACTTCGACGCGATCGAACGGATATAAGTGAGCGCGGCCTTTGCCGATTCCTTCATAACGTCGCCGAGAGAACCCGTCAGCTCGAGCTTTCCGGTTCCTTCAAGAACCGCAACCTCGACCTTGAGCATATCTCCGCCTACTTCAGTGTATGCAAGGCCGTTAACAACGCCGACAAGGTCTTCCTTTGCCGAAAGCTCGGGAAGTATCTTTCTTCCGCCGAGATAGGAAACGATATCGTTCTTATCAATGGTAATGCGCTTGATCGCACCTTCGGATTCAACGAGCTTTTTAGCCGCCTTACGGCAAAGCTCCGCGACGGTGCGCTCAAGGTTACGGACTCCCGCCTCGCGGGTGTAGCAGTCGATGATCTCATAGAGAGCTTCATCGGTTATTCTGAGCTTGCGTCCGTCAAGACCGTGACGCTCGCGCTGCTTCGGAAGAAGATGGTTTTTCGCGATGGCAAGCTTCTCGCGGCGCGTGTAGCTTGAAAGCTCAATAACCTCCATACGGTCGAGCAAGGGGCGCGGGATCGTATCAAGAGTATTTGCCGTGGTGATGAACAGACATTCCGAAAGATCGAAATCGAGCTCGATAAAGTGGTCGCGGAAGGTCTTGTTCTGCTCGGGGTCGAGAACCTCGAGGAGTGCCGACGCGGGATCTCCGCGCATATCGGATGTCAGCTTGTCGATCTCGTCGAGAAGCATAAGGGGATTCTTGACTCCGACCTTTTCCATAGCCGCCATAATGCGTCCGGGCATCGAGGCAACGTAGGTCTTTCTATGTCCGCGGATATCGGATTCATCGTGAATACCGCCGAGGGACACGCGGATATATTTGCGGTTCATCGCGTTTGCAATAGAAGCCGCGATAGAAGTCTTACCCGTGCCGGGAGGGCCGACAAGGCAGATAATCTGATTCTTAAGTTCGGGAGAAAGCTGCTTGACCGCAAGGTATTCAAGGATGCGTTCCTTTACCTTCTTCATTCCGTCGTGATCGGCGTCGAGGATCTTCTTAGCCGCCGCAACGCTTACGCGGTTGTTCGTTCTCTTGTTCCAAGGAAGCTCGAGAACGGTTTCGATATAGTTGCGGAGAACCGCCGCCTCGGCAGAGCCGAAGGGAGTTTTTGAAAGGCGATCGTTCTCTTTGAAGAGCTTTTCACGAACCTCGTCGGGCAGATCGGCGTTTCTGATCTTTGCGGTGCAATCGTCGGGATCCTCCTCGTTCATGCCGAGCTCGTCCTCGAGAGCCTTGAGCTGCTCGCGAAGGTAATACTCGCGCTGATTTTGCGCCACACGCGCACGTGTTTTTTCCTGGATCTCGTTTTCGTAGCGCATCAGATCGCATTCGCTTCTGAGAATTTCGAGCAGGAGCTCTGCGCGCTCAAAGGGATCGAACTCCGCGAGTACCTTACGCTTGTCTAAGAAGCGGACGAGAACCGAAGAAGCGATAAAGTCGCAGAGAAGAGCGGGATCGGTCATTCTTTTAGCCTCGTCGCGTATCGTGCTGGATGCCTTACCGACGTAGCTCAGCATACGGTCGAGCTCGCGGCGCAGTTCACGGCAGTAGGCCTCACCCTTGAGACCGCCGTCGTCGACGAGCGAGATTTCTTTGGCAATGAGGGAAGCAGTTATGATCTTGCCGGTCTTTTTGTAGTCGATTGCGATGGCGCGGGAGCGGCATTCGCAGAGAAGATTGGTTCCGTTATCGTTCTTGACACTCTGTCTGATCTTTGCAATCGTACCTACGTTGAACAGGGTTTCGGGTGGCTCCTGACCCTCAAGCTCTGAGTTTTCGGAAACGAGAAAAACGAGCATTCCGGTCGCACCCGCTGCTTCAACGGCGGCGGAAACGAGCTTGTCATCAAGCTCGATGCCGATAGGGAAGGGCGGAAATGCAACTGCGTCACCTATCGGAATGACGGGAAGCATGATCTGGTCGATTTTTTCTGTGTAATGGGGCATTTATTCTATCCTTTCGGTAATACGCACCGCACCGCAAGGCGGAAAAATATCTGAATGCAGATGCGTATGATTATGCGATTATATTTTTATTATAATATTATATCATAGATTTTTGAAAAAATCTATACATTATGAAAAGATTTAATAAAAAAAGTAAAAAAGATACCGTTTGGTAAAAATTAAGGCACACAGTTGTTTCGTTCAATCTGCCAAAACAGACGGTTACATTTTGTGTGTTTTGCTATGTCGCAGTGCTTGTCGTTGTGATAATGCACTAAAAATGGGCGTTTTTTACAGGCTAATTTCTACTTTGTCGCTTTTGCACGAAAAAAAGTGAAAATATTCGTCATTTTGGATATTTACTTTTCGCCGAATTTGTAGTATAATGTCATCACGCAACGCAATAGTGTCGCGGCCTCGAATGCACGACGGTCACCTTTTTCTGCGGACTATCAAGCTTATGATACGTTTTGACGCGGAGATCGGTCACCGCCGTTGCTTTTTTTATTCACTCGGAGTCCTCGGACTCCTTTTTTATTTGTCTTTTTTGATAATTTGTTCATAAGTTGTTGCAAAACTATTGACAAATAAACATATTTTATGTATAATTAAAGTATCGGAAATCTGCCGAAATATAATTTTCAGTGAGGTTAGAAATGAGAAATCACACGATACGTTCAACGGCTTGGATATTGACTGTAATTTTGATAATTATGTCGGTTTCTATGGTTTCCTGCGCGGATACCGGAAGTGAAACTGCTGATACCACGGCGGCACCGTCCGTCGTCGACACTGCCGGCGCAACCGAAGAGGTTACCGCAGAGGATACCACTCCCGTTTTCCCCGAGGCGAATTACGGCGGTGACTCTTTCGTGGTCATTTCCCGCAGCCCCTCCGCTTCCTCCTATCCCGCTTTCTATATAGGAACGGAAGAACCGACCGACGTTATGAGCTCTGCGGTCTACACCAGAAATACCCTGACCGAGGAGAAGTACGGCATCAAGATCGAGCAGCTCGTCTCCGACAGCATCGATACGAGCATCCGCAACGGCATTTCCTCGGGAACGATGGATTTCGACGTTGTTCTCAATCAGCGTGACAAGCTCGCGGCTCTTGCAACGAGCGGATACCTTTACGATTTCAACAATCTCGGAATTGATTTCACCAATCCTTGGTGGGATGCAAACTGTGCAGAGGGCTATGAGATCGACGGTAAGCTTTTCATTATGGCGAACGATACCAGCGTCAGCAACCTTGCGGGCGCAAGATTCTTCTTCTTCAACAAGAATCTCATCAAGAACTATCAGCTTACAAGCCCCTATACCTATATTGAAGAAAACAATTGGACGCTCGATAACTTCCTCTCCCTCGTCAACGCCGTCTACTCTGACGACGGTGACCAGGTAAGAACCGGAAACGACACCTACGGACTTCTTATGGAAACCGGCGCGACCAACGGTAACGCCATCCATCTCCTTGTCGGCTGCGGAGTTGAGTTTTCCTCGAAGGATTCCGCAGGTATGCTGAGCATTGATCTTGATATCGAAAAGATCGACAATATCTTCTCGAAGCTCTCCACCGTTCTTAAGGGTGAGACCTGCATCACCTATACCGACGCTTCCGACGGTGCTGACGTTTCCGCATTCGGAAATAAGTATAACTACGGAAGAAATCTCTTCTCGCAGGGCCACTTCCTCTTCGTTCAGGCTAATATGGGCGTTTCCAATCAGGTGAGCGATATGGAAGGCGATGGTTACGGAATAGCTCCTAACCCCAAGTATTCCTCCGATCAGGAAACCTACCATCACAAGATGGATAAGCTCTCCAACATCTGGGGTATCCCGAACTCCGAGTCTCTTGATTTCACCATGATCGCGAACGTAATGGATTACTGGGCATACGAATCCAGCCGCACGGTAATGCCCGCGTACTACGAGATCACCATCAAGACCCGCCGTGTTAACGATGCAAACGACACCGTTATGCTCGACCTCATCAAGTCCACTATCGTATACGATCTTTCCGAGGTATTCGGAATTGACGTAACCGAAGCTCTCTGGACGGGCTACACGAACAACGCCATCACCTCCGCGTGGGCAACGCAGAGCAAGGCTGTGCAGAGACAGATTACGACGTTCAATAACAGCATTGAAAAGCTTGGATAAGATAAATTGAGCGAATAGTGAAGAGTGAAAAATTAAGGAAAAATCCTTGCGTTCGCTCGGAAATTATTTGAGTGATAATTTAATGCAAAAATAAAAAATCTCGGATATCGAGCTTAGGCTTCGATATCCGAGATTTTTATTTATTGTTTTTGTTTTAGGTCAGTACGATGTTTCATCAGTGCAGCATAAAATTACAGATGGTAAATTTTCACTATGCACTATTCGCTTCTTATTTGATCTTTCCGTCGCGCAGATCTCTCATATTCTGAGTAAGCTCTTCGGGCGTGATGGGATTTTCGGGAGCTCTGTTCTTTGCATTCGAGGGAACCTCGTACATAAGAGGGCCTTCGTATCCGCGCGCAACGAGAGCGTCAACGATGTCATTCCACTTGTTGGTTCCCGTGCCGGGGAGGGTGTGACGCTCGTCGAGGGTGCCGTTTTCGTCGCGGTAGTAGTCGGAAATATGTACCGAAAGAAGCTCAAGTCCCGCGTCTGCTACGTTGTTGATGTAATCCACGTTGTCTTCAATGAGGTTATGGTTGGTGTCGAAGATAACGCCTGCGCCCGTGTCCTTGACGAGTGCGATCATCTCGTCGGAGGTGCGTGTCAGACAGGTTCTGGGAAGATTTTCGACGGCAAGGCGAACGCCGTTTGCCTTTGCGACCTCTGCAAGCTCGATGATAGCCTCGCGCGAGAGGCGGAGTCTTTCGGGACGGTCCTCGTCGGTTATCGGCTCGGAGGAGGGGTGAAGAACGATCACCTTAACACCCGCGCGTGCCGCAGCGTTGATCAGAGTGCGGTTGGTTTCGATGGTTATTGCGCGAAGCTCCTTGTCCGTGTTCGAAATGTCAAGCTTACGCGAGAAGGGAAGGTGGAAGGACCACGGCTCAAGACCGCTCTTTCTGACAGTCTCAAGGATTTTTTCAGCGTTTTCGGGGAACCTGCAGGTTCTCATATAGAAAACGTAATTTCCGGTGTATTCAAGGTAATCAAGCCCCGCTTTTGCGAGAGGAGCAAGCTTTTCCTCTGTAAGACTTCCGGTAAAGCAGCTCGACGAGCCGATCTTCATTTCTTCGCGTTTCATTTTATTTTCTCCTTTGAAAATTAATTTCTTTCAGTAAAAAGATTGATGAGGTATTCACGCAGACCGTCCGCGCCCGTAAATCGGTAGCTCTTGATGCCGAACGCCTCGGCCGCATCGACGTTTATTTGTCTGTCATCAATAAAGAGCGTTTCTTCGGGGCGTATGCCGCACTCGCGGCAAAGGTGCTCGTATATTTTGGGGTTGGGCTTGGTAAAGCCGCAATCCGACGAGAAGACATGCTTTTCGAATTCTTTCAGAAATGCAAATTCTTCCTTGTGCTTAACGAAGCTCTGCGGTATGTTGGACAGCACAAACGTGCGAACGCCGAAGCGTTCCTTCATCTCGCGCACGAGCGCAATCGTTTCGTCGATCACGGGGATGTTGTATATCCAGTTGTTGTAGATGCTTTCCGCATCGCTCCACAGTCTTTTGGGGAGACGTGCTTTCATAAGAGTCAAAGCGTCGCCGTCGGAAAGTGTTCCCTCGTCGAGCCGATCCCAATAAAGACGGTCAAAGACGACCTCCTGCAGAAGCGCGGAATCTTCGGGTGCGGTAACGAATTTTTCTACCATATACTTTCGCTTGTAGCTGAAAACGACCTGCCCGAGGTCAAAAACGAGATTTTTGATCATTTTAGGTTCCCTTAAATGCTTTTAATGATGCAATTATATCACTAATAGAAGATGTTGTCAATACGTTTCGTGAAAGGCGGAGATTTTTTCAAAAAACTCAAAAAATATTTCAAAAAGCTATTGACAAAACGCGAAAGATGTGGTATAATTTATCGGCAATAAAGAAGAACACTCCGTTCTCACCCTGCCGCAAGGGCGCGCAGGCGTTAATAATTTCTTTCTGTGCCCATAGTGGGCGCGGTATGATTTTGTGCGACACGGAGATTCTTCCGTGTTATTTTTATTTTTCGGAGGTGAGCTGTTATAGCTGCAAAAGAATTGCTCGTAAACGAGTCCATCAAGGCTAAAGAAGTACGAGTTATCGGACCCGACGGTGAGCAGATCGGTATTATGTCTTCCGACAACGCCCTTCGCACCGCATACGATAAGGGTCTTGACCTTATCCTCATTTCCCCCAACGCACAGCCTCCCGTATGTCGTATCGCTGACTACGGACGCTACCGCTACGAACAGGAAAAGAGAGAGAAGGAAGCAAAGAAAAAGCAGAATATTATCGAGGTCAAGGAGGTACAGCTTTCCTGCCGTATCGAGACCCACGACTTCGAGACCAAGGTCAAGCACGCGATGCGTTTCCTCGGTGAAGGCAATAAGGTTAAGGTCGTATTGCGCTTCCGCGGACGTGAGATGAGCCATCAGGAGATCGGTAAAGAGATCCTCGAGCGCTTCCGTGAGGCTGTCAAGGATGCGGGAACAGTTGATAAGACTCCCAATCTCGAAGGCAGACTTATGACTATGATAGTCAACCCCATCAAGAAATAAGCAATCCCGCCGCTCGCGCGGCTCTCGGCAAATGCCGAATAAACGAAAATTTTATTTAACAGGAGATACAAAAATGGGAAAAGTTAAGACACACAAGGCCTCTGCAAAGCGTTTCTCGGTTACCGGAAACGGCAAGGTTAAGATGAACCACTCGAATCACCGCCATAAGCTCGGCATCAAGGATCAGAAGAGAAAGAGACATCTTCGTACCGGCGATTACGTAAACGGCAAGATGGCTGCAAACATCCGTGCACTCATCCAGAAGTAATCGGAACGCGAAAGAATTTTAGGAGGAAAGAACAATGGCAAGAATTAAGGGCGCGATGATGACGCGCAAGAGAAGAAATAAAGTCCTCAAGGCTGCTAAGGGTTACTGGGGCGCAAAGAGCAAGCACTTTAAGATGGCTAAGCAGGCCGTTATGAAGAGCGGTAACTACGCTTTCATCGGTCGTAAGCTCAAGAAGAGAGATTTCCGTCGCCTTTGGATCACCCGTATCTCGGCTGAGGCTAAGAACAACGGTATGAACTACTCCACCTTCATGCACGGTCTTAAGAAGGCTGGTATCGATCTCAACCGCAAGATGCTCGCTGAGCTCGCTGTAAGCGACAAGGCTGGCTTCGCTGCTCTCGTTGAGCGTGCAAAGGCTGCTCTCTAAGCACTTAAATTAATAGGGGCTGTATGCAGATTTTCTCTGTAACAGCCCCTGTTTCGGTATTTTCACATTATAATTTTTGATAAATTTCGATAAAAAACGACCGAAAAGGAGGCTCATAGGATGCTATTCGGTAAAGAAATAATCACATCCAGACAGAATCCCACCGTGCGCGATCTCGCAGCACTGCTCGATAAAAAGGAGCGCAGACGTAGCCGGCTTTTCCGTGTCGACGGTTATAAGCTTTTCCGCGAAGCTGTGAATTGCGGCGCGGAGATCAAGCTTGTTGCGGTTTGTGCGGAAAAGGCTGAAAAATATCTGCCCGAAGTGCATGCTGTCGGTGCGAAGACCGTCCTGCTTTCTCCCGACGTTTTTTCCAAAATCACCGATGAAAAGTCGCCTGACGGAATAATTGCGGTCGTAAAGTATCTTGATAAGATCCACAAAACGCTTGATAATTCCGAGATAGCCGCGCTTGCATCCTCGGGGAGAAGAATTATGGCGTTTGAATCCCTTCGCGATCCCGGAAACCTTGGAACCGTTATCCGTTCCGCGTCTGCATTCGGTGTAGATACGCTCCTTCTTTCCGCCGATTGCGCCGATATTTATAACCCAAAAACTCTCCGTGGCGCTATGGGTGCAATATTCTCGCGCGAGATCATTTTCTGTGACGATCTTCCCGGTGCGCTTTCACGCTTCTCCTGTGAAGGACGTCGCGTGCTTGCGGCAATACTCGATACCGAAGCCGTTGTTGTTGATAAGGCAGCTCTTTCGGGCCGCGACATCATTCTGATCGGCAACGAGGGTCACGGACTCAGCCGCGCGGCTGTCGAGGCGGCTGACGTTTCGGTCATCCTTCCGATAAACACGGGAAGGGGCGTTGAGTCGCTTAACGCGGCGACCGCGGCATCGGTGTTTATGTGGGAGCAGAGAAGAATCTCGGATTTATCCTCAAAGTAAAACTAACGGAGGCGTGGCTATGAGCGATTTCACAAAAGAAAGCATACTTTATGAGATATGGCTTACTACCTGCATTTACGCGGGTTCAAAGGCGTACGAAAAGCTCTTTGAGCATTATTCCACCGCTTATGAAGTCTACCGAGCCGATGCTGAGGAGCTTGAGCGGATAGGCATCAGCGAAAGGCTTATCGCGGCACTCGGCAAAAAGGATCTTCGCCGCGCCAACGAGGCGGCAGAATTTTGTGTTAAAAAGAATATCAGACTTCTCGTAAACGGCGAGAAGGATTACCCCGAACGTCTCTCGTCGATCCATAATCCTCCATACGCTCTCTATGTCAAGGGCTCACTCAAGAACGCGGAAAACGAATATTCCACCGCCGTCGTCGGCACGCGCAATATGAGCGAATACGGTATGAGAATGGCGTATAAAATAGCTTACGAGCTTGCCGCGTCGGGTGCGGCGGTCGTCAGCGGAATGGCACTCGGAATTGACGGTATGGCTCACGTCGGCGCACTCGAGGCGGGCGGAGATACCGTAGCCGTTCTCGGATGCGGACTTGACAAAATATACCCCAAAACGCATAGGACTTTGATGGGACTTATCGCGGAGCGCGGCGCGCTCGTCAGCGAATATGCTCCCGGAACGCCTCCTATGAGCGGCAATTTTCCCCTCCGAAACAGAATAATCAGCGGGCTTTCGCGTTCAACTCTCGTTATCGAGGGTAATCCGAACAGCGGATCGATGTTGACCGCACGCGAGGCGATCAAGCAAGGGCGTGATATTTTTGCGATCCCCGGCAACGTCGGCGTAAGCAATGCCCTCGGCACGAACGCTCTTATCCGCGACGGCGCGAGAGTTGCTCTTTGCGCACGCGATATCATCGGAGTCAGGGGAATTGACGGTATCGACCTCGACAGACTTGCCGAGGCGGAGCTTAATTCCGATCTCGATATCGGTATCCTCGGACGCTACGGCGTTGCGCCCGCGGCTTACGTTTCCGAGCCCGCACTCCGCGAGGATATCGGCGGCTTTGAACAGCCGACACCTCACAAAAAAGAAGTAAAGAAGCCCTCTGCGCCACATAAGGTGAAGGAGAAGGATGAGCCTGCACGCGAAGCGTCGGCACCCGAAAGACCCGCCGCACCCCGTCCCTCGGGGATAGTCGGCGAGATATACGAGTCGATGCCCGTGGGAACTCCCGTAAGCGCGGATTTCTTCGCGCGCTTCGAGCTCGCACCCGGAAAACTGATGGCGCATATCGCGATGCTTGAGGTTATGGGATACGTAATCTCGACTCCGGGCGGAACTTATTTGAGAAAATTTTGAATTTTCCTCTTGACAAGCGAAAAAAAACAGTATACAATATAAAATAGGCATTTTTGCACGAAACCTATTTTGAAAGGAACACTTCAGTCGTATGGCTAAGAATCTGGTAATAATCGAGTCGCCTTCAAAGGCACACACCATTCAGGCGTGTCTCGGTTCAAATTATAAAATAGTAGCGTCGAAGGGACATGTGCGCGACCTGCCCAAGTCCACCTTCGCAATTGATATTGAAAACGATTTCACCCCCAAATATATTAACATCCGCGGTAAGGGCGATCTTATCAAGGAGCACAAAAAGGAAGCGAAGGCGGCAAAGACCGTCTTTCTCGCGACTGACCCTGACCGCGAGGGAGAGGCTATTTCCTGGCATCTCGCCGCGGCACTTGAAATTCCCGATGATAAGCTCAAGAGAGTAACCTTCAACGAGATTACCAAGACCGCGATCAAGGCGTCGATCAAGCAGCCCCGCACGATCGACATCAACCTCGTTAACGCGCAGCAGTCTCGCCGTATCCTCGACCGTATCGTTGGATATAAGCTCTCCCCCCTGCTTTGGAAGAGAGTTAAGCACGGCCTTTCCGCCGGACGCGTACAGTCGGTTGCAACCCGACTCGTCGTTGAGCGCGAGGAGGAGATCCGCGCATTCATCCCCGAGGAATACTGGACCGTTGCCGCAAAGCTCGATGCTGACGGCAGTATCGTTGAGGTAAGATATTACGGTGACGCCGCAACCGGAAATAAGGTCAAGCTTCAGAATGAGGCAGAGGCAAAGGCTGTCGTTGACGCCGTTCTCGGTAAGAATATGAACGTAAAGTCGGTCAAGAGAGGCGTTAAGTACAAGACTCCCGCACCGCCCTTTACCACCTCCACCATGCTTCAGGAAGCTGCAAGAAAGCTCGGATTCCAATCCGGCAGAACCATGCGCACCGCGCAGGAGCTTTATGAAGGTATCAATCTCGGCACCGCAAACGGTGGCGCACAGGGTATTATCACCTATATGCGTACCGACTCGCTCCGTATCGCCGCAGAGGCGCAGGAAGCAGCTCGAGAGTTTATTTCCGAAAAGTATGGAGAATCCTTCTGTCCCGCAAATCCCAGAGTTTATAAGACCAAGGCAAACGCTCAGGACGCGCACGAAGCGATCAGACCCGCGAGAGTCGCGCTTCTTCCCGCACAGATCAAGCCCTATCTCACCCCCGATCAGTTCAAGCTCTATAAGCTTATTTGGGAACGCTTCGTAGCGAGCCAGATGGAGTCTGCAAAGCTTGATACTCTCAATATTGATTTCGAGTCCGCAGGACATCTTTTCCGCACGGGCGGATATACCGTTGCTTTCCAGGGCTATATGGCAGTTTACGAGGAAAGCGCAGACGAGACCGCAAAGAAGGCGGACGATCCCGACGATATCAAGAACTTCAAGATTCCGAATATCACCGAGGGGCAGACTCTGCCTTGCGTCGACGTTGACCGCGCAAAGCACTTCACCGAGCCGCCCGCAAGATATAACGAGGCAAGCCTTATCAAGGCTCTCGAGGAAAAGGGCATCGGACGTCCCAGTACCATCCCTCCCACCATCACCACCATTATCTCCCGCGACTACGTAAAGCGCGAGGGCAAGGCTCTCGTTCCCACCGAGCTCGGCGAGGTAACGACCGCGATGATGAAGGAGGACTTTGCCGACATCGTTGACTATAAGTTCACCGCAAGAATGGAAAGCCAGCTCGACGAGATCGAAGCGGGCGATACCGATATGATCGATGTCCTCCGCGAATTCTGGGAGGGCTTCGAGCGCGAGCTCCTCGCGGCAGAGAAGAAGAGCGTTTACGAGACCGCTCCTGCGATCGTTGAGGAGACCGACATTATCTGCGATAAATGCGGCGCAAAGATGATCGTCAAGTCGGGCAGATTCGGTAAGTTTGCCGCTTGCCCGAACTATCCCGAATGTAAGAATACCAAGCCGCTCGACGCGAATAAGCAGACCGAGAAAAAGCCGGTCGTCGTTGCCGACTTCAAGTGCGAGGTCTGCGGCGGCGATATGGTAGAGCGTCACGGCAGATACGGAAGCTTCTTTGCCTGCGCTAACTACCCCAAGTGTAAGTTTATCAAGCAGCAGCAGAACAAGCTCGAGGGCGTTGCCTGCCCCAAGTGCGGCTCGGCTATCCTTGTCCGTCAGGGCAGAAACCGCAGCCAGTTCTACAGCTGTGAAAAATATCCCGAGTGCGATTGGTCGAGCTGGGATCTTCCCACGCCCGAAAAATGCCCCGATTGCGGTGAGATCCTTTACAAGAAGAAATCCCGCCCCGGCGCGCTTCTCTGCAAGAATAAGGATTGCGGATACGTAAAGGAATCTCCTATCCCCGAGGAAAAGTACGATTATATCCCCGCGGATAACGATCAGCTTCCCGAATCCCCGATCTCTCCGCTCGATATGCCTCCTCCTCCCGATGACGGTGACGTACCGTTCTGATCGGGTAAAAACGAAAAAGGAATTTAACTGATATGACAGGCGAAATGCCAAAGATTATAAACGTCCTCGGTGCAGGTCTTGCCGGCTGTGAAGCGGCTTGGCAAGCCGCGCGCCTCGGCGTGAAGGTAAGACTTTACGAAATGAAGCCGAAGAAAATGTCCCCCGCTCACAAAAGCGAGGGCTTTGCCGAGCTCGTTTGCTCGAACTCGCTTCGTTCGGACAGCGTTACCAACGCAGTAGGACTTCTCAAGGAGGAAATGAGACACCTTTCCTCTCTTATACTCGAAGCGGCTGATGCTACCCGCGTTCCCGCGGGCTCGGCTCTCGCCGTTGACAGAGTCAAATTTTCCGAATACATTACCGAAAAAATACGTACAAATCCCAATATCGAGGTTATCGAAGAAGAAGTGACCTCCATCCCCGAGGGAGAGATCACCGTTATCGCGACCGGTCCTCTGACAAGCGACGCTATGGCTGAATATATCAGAACCGAGCTCGGTTGCCCCGGTCTGCATTTCTTCGATGCCGCCGCACCCATCGTCGATGCGGAAAGCATCAATACCGATATTGCCTTCTTTGCGTCGAGATACGATAAGGGCGACGCCGATTACCTCAACTGTCCTATGACCAAGGAGCAGTACGATGCCTTTTACGATGCTCTCGTAACGGCACGCGAGGCGGAGCTTCACGATTTCGATAAGGAGGCTCAAAAGGAGCTTAAGGTCTTCGAGGGATGTATGCCCGTCGAGGTTATGGCAAAGAGGGGAAGAGACACCCTTCTCTTCGGTCCGCTAAAGCCCGTTGGACTCAATGATCCCCGCCACCCTGAGGTTAAATGCTATCACGCCGTTGTTCAGCTTCGCCGCGAGGATGAGCATGGAAGTATGTATAACCTTGTAGGATTTCAGACTCACCTTGCATTCCCCGAGCAGAAGCGCGTATTTTCAATGATCCCCGGACTTGAAAATGCCGAGTTCCTGCGCTACGGTATAATGCACAGAAATACCTACCTCAATTCCCCCGGTCTGCTCGGAGCAGATTATTCGCTCCTCTCCCGCCCCGGAGTGTTCTTTGCGGGACAGATGACGGGCGTTGAGGGATATATCGAATCTGCGGGTTCGGGACTTGTTGCCGGACTCAACGCCGCGCGTCTTGCGCTCGGAGAAGACAAGGTCGTATTCCCCGAGGAAACAATGATCGGCGCAATGGCGGCGTACGTTTCGCGCGGAGGAACGGGAAGCTTTACACCTATGAATGCAAACTTCGGTATTATCGCGCCTCTCGGCTACAAGGTCAAGGGCGGTAAGGTAGCGAGATATACCGTTTATGCGGAGAGAGCTCTCGCCGCGATAAAGAACTTCGGGCAGAAACCCGACGGAGAAGAGAAATGATAGTAATTGTTGACTGTATGGGCGGTGACAAGGCTCCTCTTGAAGTGGTCAAGGGGGCTTATGCCGCTTCGCTCGAATATAATGCTAATTTCATACTCGTCGGTGACAAGGCGGAGATACTCCGTATTGCCGATACCGAAGGAATGGATCTGCGCCGTTTTGATATAGTTGACGCTCCCGTGACGGTTGAAATGACCGATCCGCCTCTTGCAGTTATGAAGGCAAAGAAGGATTCGAGTATGAACGTCGCGCTCACTATGCTTGCGGAAGGACGCGGCGACGCCCTCGTCAGCACGGGTAATACCGGTGCGCTTTTCACGGGTGCTACTCTGATAGTCCGTAAGATCAAGGGCATCAAGCGCCCCGCGATCGCGAGCATCCTGCCCATGACGCCCCCCGTGCTTTTGCTCGATTCGGGCGCGAATATCACGGTAACTCCCGCTTATCTTGAGCAGTTCGCCATTATGGGCAGCATTTATATGCATAAGATCTACGGCCTTTCCGCGCCCCGTATCGGTCTGCTTAACAACGGTACCGAGGAATCAAAGGGTACAGAGCTTCATATCGAAACCTATAAGCTCCTTTCGGATTCGCCCTCGCTCAATTTCGTCGGAAATATCGAGGCGAATATGGTTCCGAAGGATGCCTGCGACGTCCTCGTCACAGACGGATTTACGGGCAATATTCTGCTCAAATCGATCGAAGGTATGGGTAAGATGATGCTCCGCACGATGAAGGATATCTTCTATGCCGATATAATGGCTAAGCTCTCGGGCTTGCTTATCAAGAAAAAGATAGGCGACGTCAAGGCTCGCTTTGATCCTAATGAATACGGCGGAGCTCCGATTCTCGGTATCTCGAAGCCGGTAATCAAAGCACACGGCTCGTCAAATGCCAAGGCGGTCAAAAACGCGATCAGACAGGCAATCGCATACGCCGATTCGGGTGTAATATACAATATCGCCCGCGAAACAAAGCTCTTTACTCCCGCGGCAGCACCCAAGGAAGAAACCGAAGCTGTCGCGGTCAAAAGTGAAAATTAACGAAAGTGAGAATATGGTATCGTGTTCGATACGGTAAATACAGCCGCGCTTGAGGCAAAGATCGGCTATAATTTTAACGACCGATCTCTGCTTGAGGAAGCACTTACGCATTCCTCCTACGCCAACGAGCACGGCGGGATCAAAAAACATAAGTGCAACGAACGCCTTGAATTCCTCGGCGATGCTGTACTGTCATCAATAACGGCGGAATACCTTTTCCGCAGATTCTTCGATCACCCTGAGGGAGACCTTACCCGTATGAGAGCCGAGCTCGTTTGCGAGAAGGCTCTTGCCGAATACGCGGGCAAGATCGGTCTCGGTGCTGTTCTTCTTCTCGGAAAGGGAGAGGAGAGAGGTGGCGGACGCGAGAGAAAGTCTATCCTTGCCGATGCATTCGAGGCTCTGCTTGCCGCAGTTTATCTTGATGCGGGCGCGAATAACGAGGCAAAGGATTCGATCAGAAAATACCTGATGCCCCTCGTTGAGGCTCGTCTCGAGGTTCTTCTTGCAGAATGGCACGGCGCGGACTACAAGACACTTCTCCAGCAGTTCATTCAGCGCTCGGAGGGTGAGCTTCTCGAGTACGTAACCGTCGGCGAAAGAGGCCCCGACCACGCAAAAGTCTTTACGGTCGAAGCCCGTCTGAACTCCAACATAATCGGAACCGGAGAGGGTGCAACCAAGCGCGCGGCAGAACAAGCTGCCGCAAAGCAGGCACTCATTCTCTTCGGAGAATTATAATTTTATATTCGCAGGGTGGATTTTTCGGTTCACCCTGCAAAAGTGTTTTTTCTAACCAATTGTAAAACTGCGTTTTACAATTGATAACCGTGCGGCGGGGATCGCGCGCTTATCGCCGCCACCAAAATCAAGGATTTTGGCGGCTCCCCTCGGCGCGCGGACTCGCCCTGCTCGTCGAGGCGGTGTTTTTTCGTCGGCGGAGCCGCCGAAAAAACGGATTTTAATGTATTTGGCTGATTTTTAAATAGCAAAAGTGTTTTATCGGAAAGGAGAAAGATAAGTGCGACACGTTAATATTCCCGTGTTTATACCGCATCTCGGTTGTCCGAACAACTGTGTTTTCTGCGATCAGCGCAAGATTTCGGGATGTATTTCCTTCGACGAATCGGGCGTGGAAAAAGAGATTGAAACGGCACTTTCGACGCTTTCTCCCGACGATGAAGTCGAAATCGCCTTTTTCGGCGGCTCGTTTACCGGCATCGACCGGGATCTGATGTTAAGGCTTCTCGCGATATCGGATAAATTCGTGAACGACGGCAGAGTGAGCTCGGTAAGATGCTCGACGCGTCCCGATTACATCGACCGCGAGGTATTGAAAATTCTATCGGAACATCACGTAAGGACTGTCGAGCTCGGCATCCAGAGTATGTCCGATACCGTTCTTGCCGCATCAAAACGCGGGCATACCTCCGAGAAAACTCGCGCGGCTTGCGGGCTTGTCAAGGAATACGGATTTAACTTGATCGGACAGATGATGATAGGTCTGCCTTCGTCAACTCCCGAGGACGAGATCGAAACCGCAAGGTCTATATGTTCTCTCGGCGCGGACGGCGCAAGAGTCTACCCAACCGTCGTTTTTGCCGATACCGAGCTTGCAGAAATGTCGCGGGACGGCAGATATGAACCGCTTTCGATAGAGGATGCGATCGAGAGAACTGCTTCGGTGCTTGATATTTTTGACCGCGCCGGCGTTCCCGTTATCCGAGTCGGACTCTGCTCGGGAGAGAATCTTTCATCGCCCGAAGGCGTTGTCGGCGGTGCGAACCACCCTGCGCTCGGCGAGCTTGCGATGGGCGAGCTTACTTACAGACGCATCTGCGAGAAGGCGGACGAAGCGTTATCAAATACCGATTCGAAGGGTAAAACGATGACCGTTTACGTTCCCCGTGGGGCAACTTCACGCGCGGTTGGACAGAAAAAACGCAATGTTTTGCGTCTTAATGAAAAATATTGCAAAAATCTTGCAATAAATCGCATAAAAATTCTTGAAAATTCTTCTATTATAGGTTATAATATAATAATAGATTTAAAATAATGCGATCGCTTTGATCGCGGAGGTATAAATTGTATCTTAAACAAATCGAACTTCACGGCTTTAAGTCCTTCCCCGACAGGACACGACTGATCTTTGAGCCCGGAGCGACCGTCATCATCGGCCCTAACGGAAGCGGTAAATCGAATATTTCGGACGCTATGCGTTGGGTGCTCGGAGAGATCTCGTCGAAGAGTCTCCGAGGCACGAAGATGGAGGATATCATCTTCGGCGGCTCGGACAGCCGTAAGCCTATGAGCTATGCCGAGGTATCGGTCACCTTTGATAACACCGAGGTCGGCGCGGATGCCAGACTCGACTGCCCTTACGACGAGGTCACGGTCACCCGCCGCTATTACCGAAACGGCGACAGCGAATATTTTATCAATAAGGGCAAGGTAAGGCTTCGTGATATTTACGAGCTCTTCCTCAACACGGGTATCGGACGTGACGGTTATTCCATAATCGGTCAGGGACGAATCGCGGATATCATCTCCCGCAAGGGCGACGAACGCCGCGGAATCTTCGAGGACGCCGCAGGAATCGCAAAGTTCCGTCACAGAAAGAACGAGGCGGAACGCAAGCTTGCCGCGACCGAGCAGAATATGGAGCGCGTGCAGGACATCGTAAGCGTTCTCGGCTCGCGTCTCGCAACCCTTGAGCGCGAAAGCGTCAAGGCAAAGCGCTTTATAGAATACAGCGAGGTAAAGCGTCAGGCTGACGTTCAGCTCTGGCTTTACGATACCGAGGGACTCCGCGTTCAGGAAAACGAATCGAACGTCGAGCTTCGCCGCACCGACCGCGAGATCGGCGAGGCGGACGAAAGCCTTGCAACTCTCCGCGAACAGCAACAGCGCCTTGAATCTCTCGCTTTTCAGAATAAATCCGAGGCGGTCAAGATCGCGCAGGAGATCTCCGCGAGAACGAGAGATAATTACGAGCTTGACGCAAAGATCAAGGTCATCAATACCAATATCACGCATACCGAGGGAAGCGTTTCGGTAGAGCGCGCCACAGCCGAGGGACTCCGCACCTCCGCGTCCGACGAGGATGCAAGAGCGGCGGCGAAGGAATCCGAGGCAAAGGCGATCTCTGCGAATATTACAGAGCTTACCGCCGAAGAAGCGAAGCTGACGAGCGACGCCTTGAATGCAGAAAAGCTCGCCGACAGCCATGACAGCGCAATCGGACGAGCCTTCGAGGAGCTTTCCTCCGCGAAGGAAGAAATATCCGATATCCACGCACGTCTCGAGCTTCTCGGCCGCTCCGACGAGGAGGACGAGGGGCGTGACGAAGCAGCTCGGAAGAACGTCAAGGAACGCGAAAGACTTGCCGCTACGCACGAGGCTGAGTGCCGCGAAAGTGAACGCACTATCGCGGAATACGATGCAAAGCTTGCGGAAAATGCCGAGCTTCTTGCCGAAAAGAAGGCAGAAGCCGAATCGCTCCGCGTAAAGCGTGACAGCGACCGCTCTGACCTTAATTCTGCGGATATCAGGATCGACACCCTCAGCGGTAAGATCGAGGCTCTGCGCCGTATGGAAGAGCATTTTGAGGGCTATAACAACAGCGTTAAGTTTGTTATGCGCTCTTACACCGACGGCAGAATCAACTGCGGAAAGATCTACGGACCTCTTTCCTCACTCATGACAGTTGAAAGTAAATACGTAACCGCCATCGAGACCGCGCTCGGTGCGGCACTGCAAAATATAGTCGTTGAGGACGAGCGCACCGCGCACGCGGCTATCGGATACCTCAAGAGAAACAACGCGGGACGCGCTACCTTCTTCCCGCTTACGTCGGTAAGACGTTCGGGTGAACCTACCCGTGAAATGAAGCAATCCGCAAGCTTCCAGGGCTACATCGGAATCGCATCCGAGCTCGTTGGTACGGATGCTAAGTTCTCCGCCGTTATTTCCTCGATGCTCGGCAGGATCATCGTTTTCGATAATCTCGAAAACGCTACCGAAATGTCGAAGGCACTCGGTTACAGCGTTCGCGTTGTAACTCTCGACGGTCAGCAGATCAACCGCGACGGCTCATTCACCGGAGGCTCGCTCCGAACCTCGAGCGGTGTTCTTACCCGTGCCGATGAGATCAAGCGAATGTCGGCAGAGCTTGAGGCTCTTACAAAGAATGCGGAAAAGCTTCGCGCTTCGCTCGAGATCACCGAATCCACTCTCGCCGAGATGGAAAGCGATATCGAGGCTGACGAGAGCGCAAACAATATGATCTCAACTCTGCGCGCCGTTGAGGCAACCAGACTTGAAAAGAATAAAGAGACCCTCGCCGCCGACCGCGAGCTTCTCGGCAAGTTCATTGCCGACCTCGAGAACGTGGCGGGCGAAAAGGAACGCCGTGCGGCTGAAATCGAAAGCCTCGAGTCTCGTGAGCGCGAGCTTACAGATAAGGTGTCCGAGCTTGAAGAATTCAGATCGGAGACCGAGGAAAAGCGTCACGCGGCACTCAAGGAGAGAGACCGCATCCGCTCCGAAATTATGACGGTGACGGTTCGAATCTCCGAGCTTCGCCGCGATATCGAGAGCTGTAACGCGCTCGCCGAAATGTCGCGCGAAAAGGCACGCGCACTTCGCGCAGACGCCGTTGCGAGAGAATCTGCCGCAAGCGAAGCGAAATCGAGAGTTGCTGAGCTCAAGCGCGAGCTTGACGAGGCAATCAAGACCCTCGGCGCGGGAGAAGAGAAGCTCACGGAGCTCAACGTCCGCCGAAGCGAGATCGAGGAGGGTGCGCTCGAATATGAGGCAAAGCTCGTTACGATCCGCAATTCCGCCGAGGAACGCCGTTCCCGCCGCGATAAGCTGATCGCGGACAAGCTCCGTCTTGAAACCGCATTGGCGCAGATCCGCGCAAAGCTCGATGCGGAAACCAAGACCTTCTGGGACGAATACGGTCTGACGAGAGCCGAGGCACTTGCGTTCGGTTATCCCGCCATTACGGCGTCGGAACGCCCCGCAGTATTCGCGCTTCAGACGGAATATAGAAACAAGATCCGAAATATCGGTCACGTAAACCTTTCCGTCATAGACGAGTATCAGACCGAAAAAGCGCAGTATGACGAAAAGACCGCGCAGATGGCTGATCTTGAAAAAGCCAAGAACGAGCTTGAAAAGATCATCAAGGGACTTGAATCAGAGATGGAAAAGACCTTTGTTGACTCCTTCAATCAGATCAACGAAAACTTCAAACGCACCTTCTCCGAGCTCTTTGGAGGCGGTTCCGCGGAGCTTATACTTACCGATCCCGATAACGTCCTTGAAAGCGGAATCGAGATCAAGGCGGCTCCTCCCGGCAAGATCATCAAGTCGCTTATGCAGCTTTCGGGCGGTGAGCAGGCGTTTGTTGCGATCGCGCTCTTCTTTGCGATCCTTCAGGTCAACCCCACGCCCTTCTGTATCCTCGACGAGATCGAGGCAGCACTTGACGAGGTCAACGTCGAACGCTTCTCGCAGTATATCCACCGTTATTCTAACGATACACAGTTTATACTTATCACCCACCGCCGAGGCACTATGAACGCCGCCGACAGACTCTACGGCGTAACGATGCCCGAGTCGGGTATCTCGAAGATACTCACGCTCGACGTGGCGGAAATAGCAAACAAAAAAGGAGAACTCTTTGATGGGATTTCTTGATAAATTAAAAGCAGGTCTCGGAAAGACCAAAAACGCCCTTATGGGGCAGATAGACAACGTCCTCAAGGCATTCGTCAAGATCGACGAGGATGCTCTTGAGGAGCTTGAAGAAGCACTCATTTGCGCCGACGTCGGAGTTGCGGCGTCGGAGGAGATCATCGAGATGCTCCGCGAGCGCATTAAGGACGACCGCCTCAAATCGCGCGAGGACACCGAGATTGCCATTCGCGAGATCATTTCCGATATGATCGGAGAGGGCGAGCCTCTCAACCTCTCGACTACCCCCTCCGTTATCCTCGTTATCGGCGTAAACGGCGCGGGCAAGACCACCTCGATCGGTAAGATTTCGAACAGACTTCGTCAGGAGGGCAAAAAGGTCGTTGTTGCGGCGGCTGATACCTTCCGTGCGGCGGCTATCGATCAGCTTGCCGAGTGGTGCAGGAGAGCCGACGTTGAGCTCGTCAAGCAGACCGAGGGAAGCGATCCTGCCGCAGTTGTTTACGATGCCGCTAACTATGCGAGAAATCGCGGCGCGGATGTTCTTATCGTTGACACCGCAGGCAGACTTCACAATAAAAAGAACCTCATCGACGAACTTGCTAAAATAAACCGCGTTATAGACCGCGAATCTCCCAATGCTCAGCGCGAAACCTTGCTTGTTTTAGACGCTTCAACGGGACAAAATGCGCTTATTCAGGCAAAAGAATTCGGCAAAGCGGCGAATATTACGGGACTTGTTCTTACCAAACTCGACGGTACTGCAAAGGGCGGTATAATTCTCGCAATAAAACGCGAACTCGGCATACCCGTTAAATT
>JAZTXK010000072.1:0-23331 GCA_045636385.1 Eubacteriales bacterium | reverse complement strand
CCGCCTTGCGGGGTTGCTGCAGGTCGTTTTTATTCAATTATTACTTTCTTGCTTTGTTAAGAAGAAGATTAACGATGATACCGAGAATGAGTGCGCAAGCGATAGCGGTGATGGTTACCTTACCGATAGCCATTGCCATTCCGCCGATACCGGTAATAAGGATTACGGAAGCGGTGAAGAGGTTTGCGTTCTGCTCAAGGTCGATCTTCTGGATCATCTTAAGACCCGAAACTGCAATAAAGCCGTAAAGAGTGATACATACGCCGCCCATTACGCATCCGGGAATCGAATCGAGGAATGCTACGAAGGGGGAGATGAAGGAAACGATCATGGACATTACCGCGGTAACGGTGATAGTGATAACGGATGCGTTTTTGGTGATAGCTACACAACCGACGGATTCGCCGTAAGTGGTGTTGGGGCATCCGCCGAAGATGGAGCCGACAAAGGAGCCTACGCCGTCACCGAGAAGGGTTCTGTGAAGTCCGGGCTCTTCGAGAAGGTCGGATTCGATAATGGAAGAGAGGTTCTTGTGGTCCGCGATGTGCTCAGCGAATACAACGAAAGCAACGGGAACGTAAGCAACGATAACGGTTGCGAGGAAGGAGACGTTAAATTCGCCCGTGCCCTTGAGAGCAGTGAGGAAGGTGAATTCGGGAACTGCAACGAAGGTGGAAAGTCCTACGCCTTCGGCAACGAGAGCCTTGAAGGGAGCAAAATCAACGATCTGGATAGCTGCATTGTCGGTTGCGATACCGATGAGAGTGAATACAAGAGCAACTGCATAACCGGAAAGTATGCCGATGATGAAGGGGATGAGCTTGACCATCTTCTTACCGTAGGTCGAGCAAATGATAACTACGATAAGGGTAACGATAGCGCAAATGAAGGATACCCAAATGGTGGGAGACATGATGAACGCGCCGTTTCCGTCCTGAGGACCGTAAGAGAAAACGTCATTGACTGCCGCGCCTGCAAGGGAGAGGCCGATGAGTGCAACAGTTGGGCCGATAACGACGGGAGGCATGAGCGTGTTGATCCACTTTACGCCTGCAAATTTAACAACGAGAGCGATGATAACGTAAACGAGTGCTGCGGAAGCTGCGCCGATCAGAAGGCCGAGGAAGCCAAGCTGCATAGAGGTCGCGCCTGCAAACGCTGCGATCATAGAGGGGATGAATGCGAAGGACGATCCGAGGAATACGGGGCTCTTGAACTTGGTGAAGAGCTGATAGATGATGGTGCCTGCGCCCGCACCGAAGAGTGCTGCGGATGCCGTCATTCCGTTTCCTACAATTGCGGGAACAGCGATGGTTGCCGCCATAATGGCAAGAAGCTGCTGAATGGCGAAGACGATAAGCTGACCAAATTTCGGCTTATCCTTGACGTTGTAGATGAGTTGCATAAGAAATCCTCCTTATTTTTCCGAAAAACGCCAAACTGCGCGCCTTTTCGGTTACTTCCTATATAATATCACATTTTTCTCCAAAAGTAAAGTAAAAAACGAAATAAAATTTTCATATTTTGTTGAATTTTATCGTGAGGTTGAGATTTAAGATTTCTTTGCAGTTTTTTTGTAACGGCTATTGCAAATCGGTTTAAAAAGTGATATAATTAATTTGATTATCCCAAAAAGGAAACGAACAAATGATAAATAAGATTTATAAAATTAAAGATTTCATAGAAGCACTTGACAATTCGGGTATGCTGATGGGCACCGATATGTGGGACGGATATGCCGAGACCGAGGTTACGAATCTCACTTTCGATTCGCGCAAGGTCACGCCCGGCACTCTCTTTATCGCCAAGGGCGTTCATTTTAAGGAAGAATACCTCTTTTCCTCGCTCGAAAAGGGCGCGGTGGCGTATATCAGCGACCGCATAATCGCGGGCAGAGAGAAGTATATTGCCGTCAGCGACATCCGCGGCGCAATGGCACTTATTTCGAGAATGTTCTACTGCGATCCGCAGACCGATCTTACTACCTTTGCCGTAACCGGAACGAAGGGCAAGACCACGACCTGCTATTATTTAAAGGAAATTCTCGATACCTACGCCGCCGACACGTCCACTCGCGAATGCGGCTTTATGTCCACGATAGATACCTACGACGGTATCGAGCGCTTTGAATCAACCAATACCACCCCCGAATCCCCCGACGTTTGGCGCCATTTCTCAAACGCGGTGAAGTCGGGCATCGAAAATTACGTTGTTGAAGTATCTGCGCAGGCTCTCAAATATCAGAGAGTCGAGGGCGTGACCTTCAACGTAGCTGGCTTTACCAACATTGACAACGACCATATAAGCGACGTCGAGCATCCCACTTTTGAGGATTATTTCTATTCCAAGCTTAAGCTTTTTGACAACTGCCGCATCGCCTGCGTCAATACCGATGACCCCAAGAGCGATATTATGCTTGACTATATAAATGGAAGAGTTCCCGTTATCACATTTGGCTTCAACGAGGGCGACACGATCTGCTGTAAGTCGATTGAAACGCTTGCGGACGGAATTTACTTTGACGTCGTGACTCCTCTCTGGGAAAGAAGAATGAAGATCACGATGCCGGGCGAGTTCAACGTAAAGAACGCGCTCTGCGCAATCGCTATGACCTATGCCGTAGGCATTCCGCCCGAGTCGATGGAGAAGGCACTTGCCGTTGCTCGCACAGCGGGAAGAATGCAGGTGTTCAAGAGTGAGGATGAAAAGGTCATCGTCATCGTTGACTACGCTCACAACAAAAACAGCTTTGAAACGCTTTGCGAGTACGTTTGCCGTACCTATCCCGAGCGCAAGAAGATTGCCTGCTTCGGACTTCACGGCTCGAAATCGCAGAACAGACGCGAGGAGGTCGGAAAGATCGTCGGCGCGTGCTGTGACTATGCCGTGATTTGCGAAAAGGACCCTGCGGACGAGCCGTTTGAGAAGATCGCTCGCGAGATCACGGTTCATCTTGAAGCCCTCGGCTGTCCCTTTGACGTGGAAGAGCTTCGCGGAGACGCTATCCGCCGTGCGGTCTTTGCCGATATTGGCGAGAGCGTAATTATGTTTGCCGGCAGAGGCGCGGAAACGCACGTTATCCGCAAGGGCGCGGTGCTTCACTATCCCTCGGATATCGAAACCACGATCAAGGCACTTGGCGAGTATGATGCAGTCGCGGCTGCAAAAAAAGCGTCCGTGTAAAGCCGAGAAAGCGAAATTCGGCTGAATTTTAAAGATTTTTGCAAGAAAAGTTGCAAAAAGTTGCAATTTCGACTAAAAGTCACTTGACAAATCCTATAAAATGGTTTATAATACCCTTGAATCTGCGCGAAAGAATAGAGGAGACACAATAGATGAAACGCAACCTTATCGCAATGATAGAGGAAGGTATGCCCACCTTCTCAAAGGGACAAAAAAGAATAGCTAATTATATACTTGAGCACTACGACAAGGCGGCGTATATGACCGCGTCCAAGCTTGGCACACTCGTCGGAGTTTCCGAGTCGACCGTCGTAAGATTTGCCATAGAGCTCGGCTTCGAGGGATATCCCGAGATGCAGAAGTCGCTCCAGGAGCTCATCAGAATGAAGCTGACCTCGGTGCAGAGAGTTGAGGTCACCAATTCGCTTATCGGCGAGGGTGACGTGCTCGAAAAGATACTTGTGTCGGACGCCGAGAAGATCCGCAGAACGCTCGAGGAGGTCGACCGCGAGGCTTTTGAAGCCGCAGTTGATAAGATCGTTGCCGCGGATAAAATTTACATCATCGGTGTGCGTTCCTCGTCCTCTCTGGCGGGATTTCTGAATTTCAATTTCCGAATGATCTTCGATAACGTCAAGTTCGTTCAGACAACATCGGGCAGCGAAATGTTCGAGCAGATAATGTCGATCGGTCCGAATGACGTTATGATCGCGATCAGCTTCCCGAGATATTCGAAGAGAATCGTCAACGCCGTTGAATACGCGCACAGCGCGGGCGCGGACGTTATCTCGCTTACCGACAGCCATCAGTCGCCGATAGCGGGCGTTGCCGATCAGCTCCTTCTTGCGAGAAGCGACCTGGTCTCCTTTGTCGATTCGCTCGTCGCTCCGCTCTCGATAATCAACGCCATCATCGTTGCGGTATCGCGCAAGAAGATGGACGATATCAGAATCCGCTTTGAAAAGCTTGAAAAAATCTGGGATGAATACGAGGTCTACGACAAGGCGCACGAATGATCGCCTGACGTAAAAATTGGTATGAATAATTCTGAATTTACTACGGATAATATCCGCGTAGCCGTAATAGGCGGCGGCGCTGCCGGAATGGCAGCCGCCGCCTTTGCCGCGTATGCGGGCGCTTCGGTCACTCTTTACGAAAAGAACGGACCGGGCAAAATGGGTTGGAAGCTTGCCATCACGGGCAAGGGAAGATGCAACGTCACCAACGATTGCACGCGCGACGAATTTCTTGAAAATATCCCGCGCAATCCCCGCTTCCTTTACGCCGCATATTCGGCGTTTCCTCCCGCGAGGGTTATGGAGCATTTCGAATATCTCGGCGTTCCGCTGAAGGTTGAGCGCGGAAGACGCGTTTTTCCCGAATCGGATAAGGCTCGTCATATCGTCGACGCTCTCGTTCGAGACCTCGAATATTCGGGAGTTTCGGTCGTTGGCGGAGCGGTGAAGAACATCACGAAGGAAAACGGTGTCTTTACCGTTCATATGACACACGCAGAAAAGCCGCGTGAATTTGACCGCGTCATTATCGCGACAGGAGGCGTTTCCTATCCGAGAACCGGCTCTACGGGTGACGGTCACCGCTTTGCCGAGTCGCTCGGTCATCATCCGACCAAGCTTACGGCGTCGCTCGTTCCGCTCGTCAGCCCCGGAAAGCTCTGCCCTTCGATGCAGGGACTTTCGCTCAAAAATACCGCGCTGACGGTTGTTGAGAGGGCAAGCGGAAAGAAGGTCTACGATGATTTCGGCGAGATAATGTTCACTCATTTCGGACTTACTGGCCCGATGGCACTTTCGGCTTCCGCACGTCTTGAAAAGGTGATTCCCGATAAATACGACGTTCTTCTTGATCTCAAGCCCGCGCTTGACGAGGCAACTCTCGACGCGCGTCTGCTTTCTGATTTCTCCAAATACAAGAATCGCGATATAACAAACGCGCTCGGCGATCTTCTTCCGAGCAAGATGATCGAGCCCTTCGTTGATATGACGGGCATTCCGCGCGACACCAAGGTTCATTCGATCACAAAGGAAATGCGCAAGAAGATCATTGCGACTCTCAAATCCTTCCGCGTTCCGATCTCGGGTCTGCGCCCGATCGACGAGGCGATCATTACCAGAGGCGGTATCCCGACCGACGAGATCGACCCGAGAACGATGCAGTCGAAGATCTGCGAGGGACTTTACTTCGCGGGCGAGGTTATCGACGTTGACGGCTATACGGGCGGTTACAATCTTCAGATAGCTTGGTCTACGGCGTTCCTTGCGGGTAACGCGGCGGCTAAATGTTAATACTTCGTAAACATACGAAAATTTGTGAAACTTTTTATGATTTTTGGAGTCTTATATTATGATGGACAAAAAGGTTACGCTTAAAATTGCAATAGACGGACCCGGCGGCGCGGGTAAGAGCACACTTGCAAAGTCGCTTTCGAGGAAGCTTGGCTTTGCTTACGTTGATACCGGCGCGATTTACAGAACCGTTGGATTTGCCGCGCGCGCAAGAGGTATTGCACCCGACGACGCGGTGGCAGTTACCGCAATGCTTGGTGAGATCAAGGTCGAGGCAAAGTTCGAGGGCGGACGTCAAGATATGTATCTCGACGGCGAGTTCCTCGGCGACCGCATCCGCGAGCACGAGATCTCGCATTACGCTTCCGCAGTATCGGCTATCCCCGCCGTGCGCGAGTATCTTTTCGATATGCAGAGAAGCATCGCAGACGCAAACAACGTCATTATGGACGGCAGAGATATCGGTACGGTCATTCTTCCCGATGCACAGCTCAAGATCTTCCTCACCGCGACTTCCGAGGAGAGAGCTATGCGCCGCACCGCAGAGCTTATCGAAAAAGGTCAGCGTGCTGATTACGAGCAAATACTTGCCGATATCAAGGAGCGAGACGAGCGCGACTCGAGCCGCGCGGTAGCACCGCTCAAGCCTGCGGACGACGCCATTCTCTTTAACAATACCGGTTACACCCCCGAGCAGTCGCTTTCGGAGCTTTTGGCGATCGCGAAGGATAAGCTCGGCGTGTCGGAGGTCTGCTGATGAAAAGTAAGCTTTATGCATTTCTCCACTTTCTTCTTGCGTGGCTCGCAAGATTGATCTTCTGCGTTTCCTGCAAAACAAGAAAGAAAGAGCCTCCGCTTTCGGACGGCGCGCTTCTCGTCTGCGCAAACCATATATCGGTGCTCGACCCCGTGCTTATCTGCGCGGTGCTTCGCAAGCATCAGCCCCGCATTATGGCGAAAAAGGAGCTTTTCAGCGTTCCCGTGCTCGGCTGGCTCGTTGGTCAGCTCGGTGCTTATCCCATCGACCGCAAGGGCGCGAACGCGGACGTTATCCTCAAGACAATCAAGATGCTTGAGGACGGCTATTGCGTCGGTATGTTCCCGCAGGGAACCCGCCGCGCGGACGTTGATCCCTCAACAACCCCCATCAAGGCGGGCGCGGGACTTATCGCATCCAAATCCAAAGCAACAGTTCTTCCGATCCATATAAAGACCAAAAACTACCGCATCAAGGCGTTTCGCAAGGTAACTCTGATTCTTGGCGATCCCATTCCCTACGAGGAATATACCAAGGGAGGAGAGCTTGAGGGCGATTCAAGAGCGATCACTCAGTATATTTTCGACCGTATAATCGAGCTCGGAAAAGAGGATACTAAATGAACCGTCACGAAATAATCGTCGCAAAGCACGCGGGCTTCTGCTTCGGCGTTAAGCGCGCGACTGATATGATCGCGGAAAAGATCGCCGCGCACGACGGCGACCGCATATTTACGCTCGGTAAGCTTATACATAACGATACGTATAATGCCCGGCTCGCCGCGGACGGTGTCGGTGTAACGACGGTCGATGATCTTGAAGCCTTGGCGGCATCAACCGAAAACGGTGCGCCCGTTACGGTATTCGTTCGCGCACACGGTGTGACGAAACAGACGAGCGAGCTGCTTTCTGCGCTCGCAGAAAAGCACGCGGGTTTTTCCTACGTTGATTGTACCTGTCCTTATGTCAAAAAGATCCATAGGATCGCGGCGGAGAATTCGGTTCCCGAAAATGAGGGGGAAGAGAATATTTTCATTCTCCTCGGCGCGGAGAGCCACCCCGAGGTCGTCGGTATTGTCAGTTACTTTGACGGCAAGAGCTTCGTTTATGCAACTGCGGCGGAGCTTGAACAGGCGATAAAGAAAGAAAATTTACCAATAAGTGGTAATATCGTCCCGATAATGGCGGCGCAAACCACCCAAAAGTTAACAGAGTGGAAATATTCATTAAATTTTATCAAAAAAGTATATACAAACGTCAGAATTTTTGATACAATATGTAATGTTACGGAAATTCGGCAGCTTGAAGCGGAAGAGCTCTCAAAAGCGTGCGAGACTATCATTGTCATCGGCGGACGCGACAGCTCAAACACAGCTAAGCTTTACGCGATCTGCAGGGAGAATTGCAAAAATACGATCTGCATATCCGAGCCGCAAGAGCTTGACGGATTCATTCCGAGCATCCCACAAAAAGTGGGAATTGTCGCAGGTGCTTCGACGCCCGGCGGCATAATAGAGGAGGTATACAACAAAATGAGCGAAATCAAACTCGACAAGGCAGAAATCAGCTTTGACGAAATGCTCGACTCAGCCATCAAAACTTTAAGTTCAGGAGACACCGTTACCGGTACTGTTATTGCAGTAAACGACGTTGAGATCAAACTCGACCTCGGCGCAAAAGTTACCGGCATACTGACCGCCGATCAGATATCCGACGATGCTTCTCTGAAGCTGAGTTCCGAGTACAAGATCGGTGACGAGATAGATGTATTTGTTATCCGCGTCAGCGATGTTGACGGATGCGCAACCGTTTCCAAAAAGCGCGCAGATCTTGACAAGAATTGGCACATCATCGTTGATGCCAAGGAAAGCGGCGAGAACCTTGAGGGTGTTGTTGCCGAGGCAGTCAAGGGCGGCGTAGTTATCAAGCTCTACGGCGCAAGAATCTTCGTACCCGCATCGCAGACCACCGTACCGAAGGGCGGCGACCTTGCAACTCTCGTTGGCCAGACCGTTAAGTTCAAGGTTATCGAGCTCAAGGGTCAGGGCAAGAGCGCAGTCGGCTCTATCCGTGCTTCTGCAAGAGAAGAGAGAAAGGCTCTCGAGTCTTCCTTCTGGGCAACCATCGAAGAGGGCAAGTACTACACCGGTAAGGTAAGAGGAATGACCGAGTACGGCGCATTCATCGACCTCGGCGGAGTAGACGGTATGCTTCACAAGAGAGAGATGTCCTGGAAGCCTATACATAAGCCCGCAGATATTCTCAATATCGGCGACGAGCTTACCGTATTCGTTAAGTCCTTCGACCTCGAGAAGAAGCAGATCACTCTCGGCTATAAGACCGAGGAGACCCATCCCTGGAAGGTATTCAAGGCTCAGTACGCAGAGGGCGACGTTCTTGATGTAACTATCTCGAACCTCATGTCCTACGGTGCATTCGCTAAGATCACCGATGACGTTGACGGCCTTATCCACGTTTCTCAGATCGCTCTTGATCGCGTTGACAATCCCGCTGATGTCCTCGCATCCGGTCAGAACGTAACCGTTAAGATCACTAAGATCGACGACGAGCAGCAGAGAGTAAGCCTCTCCATCAAGGCTCTCCTTGAGGAAACTACCGACGCTGAAGACGCTGAGTAATCAAGCTTTTAACTAAATTGAACCGGCTCTTTTGAGCCGGTTCTTTTTTGTAACGGAGGCGGAGAAGATCCTCACCATCTTTTCATATTTCTTTCGAATTTCTTCGTATAAGCCTCGCGAAGCTCGTCGGATGTGATGCCGTAGCAGAGCATGACGTCGTGATAGTACATCAGAACGTCTGCCATCTCCTCGATCAGATGTGCGCGGAGCTCGGGATCGGAGATGGCTTCGTTACATCCGTTTTTCTTAATGATGTCGGCAACCTCGCCGATCTCGCCTATCATCCAAAGGAGCTTATTTTGTCCGATCTCGGGGCAGATGGGCTCCCATTTGTCTTTGTATTTGTCCTGCAGGACTCTCTGCATTTCAAGCATTTCGTTTACGGTCAATTCAGCCATTTTTGTCTCCTTTGTACCATTTCGGTACTACGTTTGTAAAATTATCATACCAATCAAGCACGTCGCGTGCCTGATTTATCATTGTGTTGATCTCCTTTTCCCCGAATGGGATCGCCCAGGGGAGAGAGGAGAGCGTATTGCTTCCGATATAGAGCGCGAGCAGCTCCCAAAATTCGTGCGGTACTTCGCCGCCGAAATATCCGTCAACGTTGCCCGAGGCGAAAGCGGGCGCCGCCTGTGCGCACCAGACGATGCGGTTGAATTCCTCCCAAGGATCGCCGAAATCGTAGCGGTCAAAGTCGATTATTACAACCTTGCCGTTCTCGATCATCATATTTCCGATGTGGTAGTCGCCGTGCTGATAGCATTGAGGACGGTTTCGGAGCAGATGGCGGTTTGCCGCAAGGTAATCGAGGATGTAATGATCGCCGTCGAATTTGAGATGGCATTCTTCATACATTTTAATCTTTCGGTCGATCTTTGCATTGAACCGAGATTCCCAATCGGGCTGACCGTCGGGCGCGGGGATAGTGTGAATAAGACGGAGATACTTGCCCGCTTCGAAGCCGAGACGGTACTGTTCTTCCACGCTCATATCCTTGACCGCATCCTCGGCGTCAACACCCTCGACGAATCGCTGGAGCATATAATATCCGTCCTCGCACTTACCGCACTCGATCGGGTTACACATCGAAACGCCAAGCTCCTCAACCTTCTTTTGCATTCGGAACATATCGTGATATCGCTCACCACGCGGAGAGTTTGTCACGCGGAGAAGAAATGCTTTTCCGTCCGCATCGACTGCGCGGTATTTTTTATCACCCGACCAGCCTTTGTTAATTTCGGTAAGGCTTGCAAATCTTGATAACGGCATAATATCTGCTCCTGTCCTTGAATGTGATTTAATTATACCACAATAAACCTATGAATTCAAGCAATTTTTGCACAACTTATTGCAAGAGCGATGATTATGTGGTATAATTATTAAAAAGTAAAACGGAGGATCGTGACAATGATCGAATTCCGCGAAGAAGCTATAAAATATATTGCAATCGAGCTTCCCGATGAGGTGAAGTTTTATAAATATGCAGGCGATTTTGAGGGTGAGGAGAAAGTAGTTCTCCGACTTCTTGAAGGCGAGATGCCGACAGCACTTCGCCGCCGTCTTGAGCTTGAGCTTGAGATCTGCCGCGAGATGCCGAGGGAGTATTATACCGATTTCGATACACTTCTCGGGAAAATACAGGAAAAATATCCTGCCTGCACGGCAGAAAATCTTGAATACATAATCGCGCAGGGAAGTGCGGATTATATCCGCAAGAACGGCGTGCGTTATTTCCAACGCTCGGCAAGATCTAACGTCCTTGAATGCCAAGAGGCATATCTCAAATCTCTGCCCGAGGGGATTTACGAAAATGCATATCGCAATCCGCTCCGCCACGAAAATCTTGAGATAATGAAAAAGCACGGCTACCGCAAGGTGCGTTGGCGCATCCGCGAGTGGCTGACGATTGCAGAACACGCGCAGCGCGAGGGCAAAAAGATCCGCGTTCATCTGCCTTATCCCGCCGAGTGCGACGAGCAGAGCGACATCACGCTTCATTATTCCTCGCATCCCGTTTATATTTCTGATGCCGATCAACGCACGGCATTCATCGAAACCGAATATAAGAAGGACGAAAAGTTTGAGATCGAATTTTCCTATACATTAACCATTCCTTACTACGATCTCGATCCCGCTAAGGTCTCGGCGGAGCAGCCTTCGTTCTGTACCGAGGAAGAGCTCCCGCAGATACGGATCACTCCCGCGATCAAAGCGGTTGCCGATGAGCTGAAGGGAGAAGAGAAGAATCCTTTGATTCTTGCCCGCAGAGCTTACGAATACGTAACGACCAATATGTCGTATTCCTATATGCGCGAGTACCTTTGCATTGAGAATATCCCCGAATTTGCGCTCTTCAATAAGCGCGGCGATTGCGGTGTGATGGCGCTCTTGTTCATCTCGCTCTGCCGTGCCATGGGAGTGCCCGCGCGTTGGCAGTCGGGCAGCCATTGCCGACCGAACCGTATAGGCAGCCACGATTGGGCGCAGTTCTACGTTGCACCCTGGGGCTGGCTCCACGCCGATCTTTCCTTTGGAGAGGGAGCGCATAAGTACGGTGACACGGAGCTTTGGGAACACTATTGCGGAAACTTTGACGTTTTCCGCGAGATTAACAATCACTCGCAGGGAACCGCATTCGATCCGCCGAAGAAGTATCTCCGCACCGACCCCTACGACAACCAGAGCGGCGAGGCGGAATACGAGGATATGGGACTCGGATTTGAGGATTTCCATAAGGGAAGAACAATAGTAGAATTTGAAGATATAACGGAGAAATAAAATGAAAAAGTATATTATTGCCATTGACGGCGGAGGAACGAAGACCGTCGGCGTGCTCGCCGATATGCACGGTGAGATACTCAATTACAAGGTCGGAGGCCCCTCGAATCCCAACGACGTCGGCGAAAAGCAGGCGGCAAATACGATATCGCGAATTATCAGAGAACTTGCTGATGCCGAGGAAGGCTGGATCGACAGCGTTTATGCGGGTGTTTCGGGTGCTATCGGAAACGAGGCTGTTTTGCGCCGTGCGGTTTCCGAGGCTTGTCCCGACGCGAAGATCAAGGTAGCAAGCGACATTTACAATCTTTTTGCACTTCTTGACGGCGACACCTCGCGCGATGCGGCTGTCATTATCTGCGGAACGGGCGGCGTTTGCTTTGCCCGCAAGGACAACGCTCTTCACCGCATAGGCGGTTGGGGCTATCTGCTTGACAGCTTCGGCGGTGCGTATTCGGTAGGCCGCGACGGACTTGAAGCCGCGCTCCGTTATCACGACGGCAGAGGCGAGGCAACGGAGCTTTACGCTCGCGCTGAGGCTTATCTCGGAGCTAAACCCGAGCACGCTATCAAGAAGATCTATGCCGAGGGTAAGACCCTTATTGCGGGGTTTGCACCTGAGGTGCTTCACGCCTGCGAGGCGGGCGATGCGGTTGCCGCGCGAATCGTTGATTCCGCGATAGACGGCATCTGCGGCTTTATCGACCGCGCTTATGATATAATAGGTGGAAAATTCGATTGCGTTGTCGGCGGCGGTCTGATCTACAACGCGTATATGAAGTCGCGCATACTTGCACTTCCTAGCGACAAGGCAAGAATAATCTATCCCGAAAAGGAACAGATCTACGGCGCACTCAAGCTTGCGCTCGAGCTTTCAAAGGAAAATTAAAATGAAAAAAAGAGAAAAGAGGAAGATATACGAAAGATTCGTCAAGCGCGGCTTTGACGTGATTTTCGCGTGTATTTTCCTCTTTTTGCTGTCGCCTGTTCTTTTGCTGACGGCACTCCTCGTCAGAATAAAACTCGGCTCGCCCGTGATATTCCGCCAAGCGCGCGGAGGACTTTACGGACGGAAATTTATGATACTGAAATTTCGCACCATGACGGATAAGCGCGACCGAGAGGGCAAGCTCCTGCCCGATTCCGAGAGGTTGACAAGCTTCGGTAGATTTCTGCGCCGAACGAGTATAGACGAGCTTCCACAGCTTATAAACGTTTTGCGCGGCGAGATGTCCTTCGTCGGCCCGCGTCCGCAGCTTGCGGAATTTTTACCTTATTATACCGATGAGGAAAATCTCCGCCATTCGGTGCGCCCCGGACTGACGGGACTCGCGCAGGTCTGCGGCAGAAACTCACTTCCGTGGAAAAAGAGATTTGAGCTTGACGCGGAATACGTAAGAAAGGTCTCGTTCTTTCTTGACGCGAAGATAGTTTTTCTTACCTTGTTTACTATTTTCGGAAAAGGTAAGGACGGGGACGTTGAGAGCTTTTATGATAGAAAATAAGCACCGTCACGTAGGAGGCGGTGTTTATTTGTAAACAAAACGTAAACAAGACTGTTTGGGTGAAAATAATCGACAATTATTTCGTTATACCTTTGACCGACTAAAAGGAGGAGAAGACAATGAAAGAAATAGATTTCTCCGCGTTCTTCAAGGAATATTATCCCCTCGTGCGTGCGTTTTGCATAGCGCGGTTCTCGATCGACGGGTATGATGCCGATGATTATGCATCTCAGGCTTTTGCCGATCTGTGGGAAGCGTGGGATAATTTTAAAAATTCACCGCCGCCATCAATTTTTTCTTGGCTTTGCATGCGTGCAAGGTCGCTCTTTATCGACGAATACCGAAAACGAAAACGCGCGCCCGATGAGGTTGAGTACAACGAGGAATTGCACGGCATTCCCGATATCGACGGCGCGGCGGAGGACGAGTCGTATCAAGCCTATCTTTCGGAGATACGCTCGAGACTCGGCGAGCGTGAAAACGAGATCTTTGTCGCTATGGTCGAGCAGTCGCTCGGCATCGACAAAACGGCTGAAATTCTCGGAATGACCCGCGCGGGAACGCTGACGGCTTGGTACCGATTGCGGGCGAAGCTCGGCGAAATACTTAAAAATATTTTCTGAAAAATGAAAATAATCCTCTTGAATTTCGTTTATATGGCGAGGGCGGAAAGCCGGCCGGCAATCCAACACTCACCGCCTAAGAAAGGAGCAAAGATATGAAAAACTCAAAAGAGAAGAACAAGGTTCTCGGCAGGATAATAGAAGCCGAAGCCGAAACGGGTAATCCCGATATGAAGCTCGTCCGCGAGTGCACCGAAAAAATTGAAGCGACTGCGGGCAAGCTCGCCGAGTCCGAAATCGAGGCAAAGCTTGCCAAGATCACGGGCGCAAAGAAAACAACGATTACGCACACAAGATTCAAAAAGCGCAAGCTGTGGGTATCCGTGGTAGCCGCCTCGCTTGCGGTAGTTATGGTAACCGCCGCCGCGGCATCCTCTAACCTTTGGGGCTGGCTGACATTCCCCTTCACCCGCGACTCGGGTCAGCTTACCGAGGTCCCCGAGGGCTACGTCGGCATCTATACCGAAGCCGATCTCGACCTCATCCGCGAAAATCCCGACGGCAACTTCATCCTTATGGATGATATCGACCTCGGCGGTAAGGAACACACCCCCATCGGCGATTACTTGAACCCCTTCGACGGAAAGTTCAACGGCAACGGCCACGTGATCTCGAATTTTACGATTACCGCCTCCGGTGCATCGATCTGGGAAACTGTCAGCGGGGAAGAGCTGCAGTCAAGATGGGAAGCACAGAGAAAGAAGCTGAACAGCGGCAAATATTTGCTTGACGCATATAATCTTCCCTCATATTCGATATTCGGATTGGATGGAAGATTTGACGAAAGATACGATAATAAGACCTATGATGAATACGATATGCAGTATATTTCAGCAATCGGATTCTTTGGAAATGCGGGCAATTCAACGATAACCGGTCTCGGCGTTGAAAATGCGACTGTTACAGTTACAGATGCAGAGTATACGGCTGTCGGCGTAATTGCTGGTCAGGTCGGATATATCAGCGCTTGCTACGTCAAGAATTCGACTCTTACAATAGATGCCGATACGTCCGCTGTTGAAGAATATGCGAAGCTCCCCGGAACGAATACGGATGACGTGTTTGATTATATGGACGGCTGGGCTCGCCGAGTATCCGAAGATAAATATAGAGCAACGATAATTTACAGTGTGTCCGCAGGTCTTCTTTGCGGAGAGGTATTTGCAATAGACAGCTGTTATACCGACGGTGTAGTAAACGCTTCGGGAATGGGAAATGAGAACATTGATTTTTGCACTCTTTCCGCGGGTTCGATAGCGGGTTACGGCGGCTCGGCGGTAAGTTCTTATTCCACCGCAACCGTGAATATCGAAGGCAACCTTTTCAGAAGTAGAGGAATATTCGGAAAAGCCTGCCTGGCTCCGGTATTTATTCCCGAGGAAGTGTTCAGATCACTTGTCAACGATTATATGGAAGGCGATTATTATAACTTTGACGGCAATATCGCTGAAAGAAATGAGTGCCGTACATTTGAAAAAGTTAAATTTATAGCGTTTTATTTAGAGCAAGATCTTGAACTTCTTAAGAATCCCAAATATGCGAATCTTCGAGAGATTGAGGAAATATTCTTTGTTGACGGCAACGGAACGCTTTCCTTTGAAAAGTTTAGGATGTGCACTCTTGGGGCTACAAGATATGAAAAGCTCGAACTTCAACACATGGTTGACAATATTGGCGACATTCCAGCTATCGAGCAGATGTACCGCGACGCCAGAATGCGTGTAGGCACCATCTGCTGTTACACCCCCGAGGGTAAGGAAAAAGCCGATTTCTACGAAGGCTTCGACTTCACCGACGTATGGACGATGAAGAACGGAATGCCCGTGCTTAAGATCTTCGGTTAATACAGAAAAGCTCCCAACGGCGAATGCCGCTGGGAGCAATTTTTATGCGTTTATCTTTTTTTAAGTCTGCCGAGAACGCGTCCGATGCAGGAAACGTTTTCGAAATCCTTGAGCATTATTTTGCCGTATTCGGGGTTGAGAGAGATCAGGCAGTCGCCGCCGTAGACCTTAAAGTAGCCCGCGCCGTCAAGGATGAATATGCCTTGCTCGCCGACCTCGACGCCCTCTGCATTTTGAACGAGCAGAACGTCGCCGTCGTGAAATTTCGGCTCCATACTGTTGCCGCTGATGCGAAGCGCGAAGTCAGCCGCCGCTGTCGATTCGCTAACGGTGATGCTGACGCTTTCGTTTGCGTTTTCGTCGAGATGCTCACCGATACCGGCAGAGACGGGAAGATCGTAGAGAGGGATAGTGCGCTTGGTAACTCTGCCCGCGCCGCTGTTCTTATAGCGCTGTGCGATAGGTGCGGTGACAACGGGCTTGGTCTCGCGCGCGAATACGGGAGAGGGCGCTGTGGGATATTCGGCGCTCGAAACTCGCTCGCGCTCCTTGCCTGCGACGAGCATAAGAAGCTCCTTGCCGTGGCTGTCGAGACGGCGGTATTCCTCGATCAGTCTGATCTCGTTGCCGTCGAGAGTGAAGTTGTTCGTATTCTCGGGAATGCCGCTGACGACGTAGTCGAGCGAGCATCCGAGTGCATCACAGATGTTGATCATATTCGAAAGCTTGACCGAATCCGAAAGTCCGGCGAGAAGCTTCGAGAGCGTTCCGAGCGGAATTCCCGAGAGGCGGGAGAGCTCGTCGTTGGTGATTTTCTTTTCGCTTTTTATCTGCTTTATTCTTTCAATGTAATCAAAACTCATTTTGATACCCCTTAGTTCCTTTGTTGGAATTATTATATCACAAAAATTCCGATTTGTAAAGAGAAAAATAAAAAATTTTCCGAAAATGATAAAAATATCTTGACAAATGCAATCTGATGTGGTATAATAATGTCAGAAAGATTCCAAAAGCGGAATTACAATATATCGGAGGATCAAAATGAATAACGTAATAAATAATAATTACAGCCGCGCGGCGCAGAGAAGAAATAACAGATATAATGAAACGTCCGGAGAAAGACTTATCAGCTTTTTCTGTGTAATCATCGCCTTCTTTGAGAACGAAGCGGTTTCCGCACTTTGCCGCACGATCGGTATCGCGGCGATTGCGGTCGGTACTTACTTTTACGCATCCGCAGTTATGAGCGGCGCTCTTTCGCCCGTTGGTATCCTGATTTACGGTGCGCTTCTGATCGGCGCGTCTGCGTTGGTTTTTAATACGAAAACTATCAAGGGTGAGTGAGCCCGCCCTCGTTGGCGCTTGACTTGACCGCCCGCCAGAGTATCAGCATGATCGGCGCAAGCAAGATTCCGACGAAGCTGAAAATCCGATATCCGAGATAGAACGAGGCGAGAGTCAACAGAGGGTGAAGCCCGAGATTTTCACCGACTATCTTCGGCTCGATGAACTGCCGGACTACGAGGGTTATTACATATAATATAATAAGCCCGATGCCGAGGAAAAGCTCGCGCGTTATAAGGCAGTACACCGCCCACGGGAGGAGAATTATACCGACTCCGAATACGGGCAGGATATCGACCGCCGCGCTTATCGCGGCGATCAAAAAGGAATACTCGACACCGAGCACGCTGAGCCCGAAGAATATCTCTGCGAAGGTTATCAGCAAAATAAGAGAATAGGATCTCAGATACCCTATGGCGGCGACAGCCGCCTCTTTTTTTATCCGAGTGAGGACACGGTTTACCGAGGTAGGCAGAAGTGCGCGTACTCCGCTTCTGATCCTGTCGCCGTCAAGGGTAAAATAAAACGCGACGATCACGGCAACGATCACGCCGAGAAGGATCTCGGGCAGAGCGCGGAGGATCGCACTGAGAGTTCCGGGTACGGTGCTTCCGAGCTCGGAGAGCAGATTACCGATGATGCTTTCCGTCAGGGTGTTGATTCTGTCCGCCATTTCTCCAGAGTTGCTCGGGATCAACCCGGAGAGCTTATCTCCTATTATCTCGGCAAACTCGACGGCTTCCTTGAAGAAGCTGAATATTTCACCCTCGCCGCTCGATATGCTTTGCGCGAGCCGCCCGAGCTCGTCCGTCAGCCTGCGTATGCCGAAGAAGAGAAGCGCAACGAGCGATCCGAGGAGCGTGAGCAGCACCGCAAAGGATACGACCTTTTTTGACGCGCGTGTGTACCTTGATAATTTTGATGCGAGAGCCGATGCGGCGACACCGACGGCGGCGCCGATCAGTATCGGCAGGACGAGCGCGAATACGTACTTGAAGGAAACGTAAAGTGCAAGCAGCGCGGATATGACGCAGAATATCACCGAGGCGGCGTGTACCCATCCGTCCCCGCGCGCGGATCTGTTTTCCATATTGTATCTCCCTTTTTCTTTGTTATTAGATTGTATGTAGCTTTTGCCCGTGCTTATACAAAAATTGCCAAATATCAAATTCAGAATAAAATTCCGAAAAAGAAAACTTTTTTTGATTTACCTATTGACAAACGAGAAAAAAAGATGTATAATATTATACTGCATTATAATCGCTTAATATGCCTAAAAATGGGTCGGAATTGTTTCGGAACTGCGGTTTTAATATTAATATTGTATGAAAATATTAATGTTTGATCCTTTTGCAAAACAAATCCGAATGAGGATGTTAAAAGCGAAAAATACTTGAATGGAGTGATTGAATTTATGGTCAAAGTGACAGACCAGGTGCTCGGAAAGAATTTGAGAAAATCTTTTTCCAAAACCCGCACTACACTCGAAATCCCGAATCTCATTGAGATTCAGACAAATTCCTTCAAATGGTTCCTCGAGGAAGGACTTGCTGAGGTACTCCGCGACGTATCGCCCATCGTCGATTACAGCGGAAATCTCTCTATCGAATTCGTTTCCTATTCGATAGATTCCAAGCCCAAGTATCCTGTTGAGGAGTGCAAGGAGAGAGACGTTAACTACGCAGCTCCCCTGAAGGTCAACGTACGTCTTAACAACAAGCAGACGGGCGAAGTCAAGCAGACCGATATTTATATGGGTGACTTCCCGATCATGACCGAAAACGGCACCTTTGTTATCAACGGTGCAGAGCGTGTCATCGTCTCGCAGATCATTCGTTCGCCCGGTATGTACTACGCATCCGATATCGACAAGGCGGGCAAGAAGACGTTCACTGCTCAGATCATCCCCTATCGCGGCGCATGGCTCGAATATGAGGTTGACAGCAACAACGTTATCTACGTCAGAATAGATAAAAACCGTAAGCTTCCTCTTACTATGTTCATCCGTGCTCTCGGTCTTTCCATGGATCACGAGACCGGCAATATGATTGCAGGCATCGAAACTGCAGAGGATATCTTTGAAATGTTCGGCGACGATATCCGTCTCCGCGCTACTCTTGAGAAGGACGAGTCCGAGGCTTCGGCTATCAACCGTCATTCCACCGCTTCAGTAGAATCTCTCCGCGAGATATTCCGCAAGCTTCGTCCCGGCGAGCCTATCCAGGTCGATGCTGCTCTTACCCTTATCAATAACTTCTTCTTCGATGCAAAGAGATACGACATCGCTCCTGTTGGACGCTATAAGTTTGACAAGAAGCTTGCTATCTCCGAAAGAATTGCAAACCGTCGTCTGGCTGCTCCTGTAGTAAGCCCCATCACCGGCGAGATGCTCTTCGAGGAAGGTCACGTTATTACTCCCGACGAGGCACTCGAGATCGAGTACGCGGCAGTAAATGAGGTTCAGATTGCGCTTGACAACGGCGAAGTTATCAAGGTATTCTCGAACCACACCTGCTGGCCCGAGAAGATCATCGGTGATAAGCTTCTCGATTGCGGCGTACGCGAGAAGGTTTCCACTCCCGTTCTCCTTTCTATTATGGAAGAGTGCGGCGGCGACCTCGACGCTATCAAGGCTGCTTGCCGTGCGCGCATCAACGAGCTCTGCGTAAAGCACATCACACGCGAGGATATCTTTGCGACCATCAACTATCTGCTTAACCTCGCTCACGATGTGGGAACCACCGACGATATCGACCACCTCGGTAACCGTCGTATCCGTTCCGTAGGCGAACAGCTCCAGAACCAGATCAGAATCGGTTTCTCCCGTATGGAGAAGATCATTCGTGAAAGAATGACCACTCAGGATAACGAGAAGCTGACTCCTCAGGCTCTTATCAATATCAGACCCGTTGCAACCGTTATTCGCGAGTTCTTCGGTTCTTCTCAGCTTTCTCAGTTCATGGATCAGGCTAACCCCCTTTCCGAGCTGACTCATAAGCGCCGTCTTTCGGCACTTGGTCCCGGCGGTCTTTCCCGTGACCGCGCATCCTTCGACGTCCGTGACGTACACTACACCCATTACGGTAGAATGTGTCCTATCGAGACTCCCGAAGGTCCTAACATCGGTCTTATCTCCTATCTCGCGACCTACGCGCGCATCAGTGAGTACGGCTTCATTGAGGCTCCCTACCGCAGGGTTGACCGCGCTACCCGCCGCGTAACCGACGAAGTAGTTTATATGACTGCTGACGTTGAGGATAACTACATCATCGCACAGGCAAACGAGCCTCTCGACGAGAACGGCTGCTTCATCAACAACACCGTTACCGCCCGCGATAAGAACGAATTCCGTGAGGTTTCGGTCGATGAGATCGACTTTATGGATATTTCTCCCAAGATGGTAGTTTCTGCAGCTACCGCAATGATCCCCTTCCTTGAGAACGACGATAACTCCCGTGCTCTTATGGGATCGAACATGCAGAAGCAGGCAGTTCCGCTTATGGTCACCGATTCACCCATTGTCGGTACCGGTATGGAATACAAGGTAGCACGCGACTCCGGCGTCGTAGTTCTTGCAAAGAACGCGGGCGTTGTTGAGCACGTTGAGACCGCAAAGATCGTCATCAGAACCGATGACGGACGCAAGGATTCTTACGATCTTATCAAGTTCAAGCGTACCAACCAGGGTACCTGCTGCAACCAGAGACCTATCGTCGTTCACGGCGAGAGAGTAGAGAAGGGCCAGATCATCGCAGACGGTCCCGCTACCTCCAAGGGTGAGATCGCGCTCGGTAAGAATGCTCTTATCGGATTTATGACCTGGGAAGGTTATAACTACGAGGACGCAGTCCTTCTTAACGAGAACCTTGTAAGAAATGACGTTTACACTTCTCTTCATATTGAAGTATATACACACGAAGCAAGAGATACCAAGCTCGGTTCCGAGGAGATCACCCGTGAGATCCAGAACGTCGGCGAGGACGCACTCCGCAATCTCGACGCATACGGCGTTGTAAAGAAGGGTACCGAGGTACACGCAGGTGATATTCTCGTTGGTAAGATCACTCCCAAGGGAGAGACCGACCTTACCGCAGAGGAAAGACTTCTCCGCGCGATCTTCGGCGAGAAGACCCGCGAGACCAGAGACACCTCTCTCCGTCTGCCCCACGGTGAATCGGGTATCGTCGTTGACGTACGCGTATTCTCTCACGAGCAGGGCGATGAGCTTCCCACCGGCGTAAACAAGGTCGTTCACGTTTATATCGCACAGAAGAGAAAGATCTCCGTAGGTGACAAGATGGCAGGTCGTCACGGTAACAAGGGTGTCGTATCGCGCATCCTTCCTCCCGAGGATATGCCCTTCCTTCCCGACGGAACTCCTCTCGATATCGTTCTTAACCCCCTCGGCGTTCCTTCCCGAATGAACATCGGTCAGGTTCTTGAGGTTCACCTCGGAATCGCTGCCCGCAAGCTCGGCTGGAAGATCATGACCCCCGTATTCGACGGTGCAAACGAGCGCGACATTCTCGAGTGCATGAAGATGGCGAATATGTGGCGTGAGGTATTCCCCGGCGAGAACGTTGACGGTAAGGAGACCCGCGAGATCACCGATCCCGTGACCGGTGAGACCAAGCGTCAGGTAATCGACGGTAAGACCGTTCTTTATGACGGACGTACCGGCGAGCCCTTCGATAACCCCGTAACCGTAGGTATAATGTACTACCTCAAGCTCCACCACCTCGTTGACGATAAGATCCACGCGCGTTCCAACGGTCCTTACTCTCTCGTAACTCAGCAGCCTCTCGGCGGTAAAGCGCAGTTCGGCGGCCAGCGTTTCGGAGAAATGGAGGTTTGGGCACTCGAGGCATACGGTGCAGCATATACACTTCAGGAGATCCTGACCGTCAAGTCGGACGACGTCAACGGACGCCGCAAGGCTTACGAGGCGATCATTCAGGGTCAGAACATCCCCACTCCCGGCGTTCCCGAGGCATTCAAGGTGCTTGTTAAGGAGCTTCAGTCGCTCTGTCTTGACATCCGCGTGCTCAACGAAAAGGGTGAGGAGATCAAGCTTTCCTCCGTTGTTGAGGATGAACAGCCCCAGTATCTCAGCCGCCGCGACAGCGAAGCTATCGACGACGCTATCGGTCAGACCGGAAGCGAAGACGAGTACGGCAGAAGCGGATTCCTCTTCACCGATGAAGAGGGCGAATTCGACCTCGGCGAGGATGAAGAAGAGGGCGATGAGTTCACCGAGGACTACGTTTATGAGTCCGAGGATAATTTTGACGAATCCGATGACGGATACGATAACTGATTAAAAGGAGAATAGTTATGGAAAATAATGAATTTGCCTCTATAAAAATAGGTCTGGCGTCTCCGGATATGATCAGAGAATGGTCTTATGGCGAGGTTACCAAGCCCGAGACTATCAACTACCGTACACTCAAGGCAGAGGTTGGAGGTCTTTTCTGTGAAAAGATCTTTGGCCCGACCAAGGATGGCGCTTGTATGTGCGGCAAATATAAGAATTCCCACAACATCCGCGAAAAGATCATTTGTGATAAGTGCGGTGTTGAGGTTACCACCAAGAGAGTGCGCCGTGAGAGAATGGGACACATCGAGCTTGCTTGCCCCGTTTCCCATATCTGGTACTTCAAGGCGTCGCCCTCCAGACTTGCGCTTGTTCTCGATATGTCCTCCAAGCAGCTTGAGCAGGTACTTTACTTCGCAGAGAACGTAGTTCTCGATCCCGGTCACACTCCCCTTGAAAAGGGTATGGTGCTCTCCGAGAAGCAGTACCTCGAGTATCGCGAGATGTACGAAAATGAGTTCCGAGTCGGTATGGGCGCGGAGGCTATCAAGGAGCTGCTTCAGGGCATCGATATCGATGCTCTCGCAGCACAGCTCCGCGAGGATCTTGCGATCACCACCAGCCAGAAGAAGGCAAGACTCATCAAGAGACTTGAGGTAATCGAGTCCTTCCGCCGCTCGGGTAACAAGCTTGAGTGGATGGTTCTCGACGTACTTCCCGTTCTGCCCCCCGATATCCGTGCAATGGTTCAGCTTGACGGCGGACGCTTCGCTTCCTCCGACCTCAACGAGCTCTACCGCCGCGTTATCAGCAGAAACAACCGTCTCAAGAAGCTCATTGAAATTTCTACCCCCGATATCGTTATCCGCAACGAGAAGCGTATGCTTCAGGAAGCGGTTGACGCTCTTATCGATAACGGACGCCGCGGAAAGCCCGTAACCGGTCCTTCCAACCGTCCTCTCAAGTCGCTCTCCGAGATGCTCCGCGGTAAGCAGGGACGCTTCCGTCAGAACCTTCTCGGTAAGCGTGTTGACTA
>JAZTXK010000071.1:0-21136 GCA_045636385.1 Eubacteriales bacterium | reverse complement strand
TATTTGATGCCGAAGCTCTTCATCATCTGAAACGGCGAGCCGTAGACGGGGCTTGTGTGCGAGAAGTATCTGTTATCCTTCATATCTTGCGACTTATATCGCGCGACGCCCGCAAGCTCCCAGTCGTATGTAAGAGTGCGGAGTCCGTTTTCTTCTCGGATCTCGTTGACCAGCCTTATGACCTCCTGCTCGAAGCCGACGACCGACGAAGCTGTCGATGGGATGTTCAAAATATCGCCGGGGTAGATCAAGTCGGGATTTGCGATCTGCGGGTTTGCGGACTTGATCTCGCTAAGTCCGACCTCATATTTCACCGCGATCTTCCACATCGTGTCGCCCGCGACGACCTTGTGAGTTGTGGCAGCCGAGACGTTCGTCATCAGCATGGCTGCGATAAGCGCAAGGCTCAAAGTTAATGCAAGCGTGTTTTTCATCTGCTGCACCTCCGATAATAAATTAGGACAGCAGCCGCCGGGCTGCTGCCCATATATATTATAACATATCAAGGCGCGGATTGCAAATGTAATTACTGGTAGCAGATCTTAAACGCATCCTCGATCAGCTCCGCCCAGATAGCCATACCCTCGGCATTCGGATGAAGCTTGCCGTCGCAGGTGTATTTCGCGTAATCAAGACGGCTCATTCGGCTTTCGGTCAGACGGACGATATGCGCGCGGTAATGCTTGGCGCATTTTTCGATTATTTCGTTGTATTTGATGAGCAATTCGCTCTTTTCCTCGGTACGCCACGCCATATTAAAGAGGAAGATCTTGGCGTTCGGATAACGCTTTCTCATCTTCGAGAGCATCACGGCGTAGCCCTCGGCAAAGGTCGACGGAACGAATCCGTTGCTTTCCGCAAGGTCAAAGAGATCGCGCGTGACTTCGCCTGCGGGACGTTCCTTGGTGAAATCGTTGTTGCCCATAAAGGAGACGATCAGATCGGGCTCGAAGCCGTAATGACGGTGAAGCTCGGTCGGACGGGTGTTCCAGCCTGCTGCGGCGGGGTTGTCGTCAAGAATCTTGGAGCCGCTCCACGAGTTATTGACGCAGAGCTCCATTTCGTATTTGTCGAGCAGAATGCCCCAAAACGTCTCGCCGACCGTCAGATCGCGGCATTTTACGTTCTCCGATTCGGGCGTGCCGTAATATTGCTTGTTCGCGCCGATGGTGGGGTTGTGATCCGTATTGTTCGAATAGCCGTCGTAGGTGCACATACTCGCGCCGAAGACGGAGAGCTTCTTTCCTTTTAATACATCTTTAAGTGTAGGCATCTGTTTCTCCTTGATAATGGCGCAGAGGGTCAAAGCCTCTGCGGTGATTACGACCGTGATGAGCGAAAGCTTGAAAAGAGAGGAGTTCCCAAGCTGTATGCTGATGTCGAAAAGATCTCTGAACAGCATAAAAATCTCATAAGAGAGGTCTAATACCAAGACCTGAAAGCAGGAAATTCCGACCGCGATCATTCCGAAAGCGCCGGGGATAAGCTTCGGACGGATAGCGCGGATTATCAGCAGGATCATTGCCACCGCGATGAACACTGCGGCAAACCAATAAGGGCGCGCCTCGGGCTGAAATCCGACGTACTTGAGTTCATGCACGATCTGACCGTCAACGACGTTCGCAACAAGCTTACGGCATTTAAGATCCGCCGTATTGATGCAGAGATAAAGCATTGTCGCCGCAAAAAATGCATAAAGCGCGGCGGAGGTTATGGGAAGTATCCGCTTTTTCATCAAATTCCTCCTTAAAGACTCATATAAAGCTTAGGTGAATCAATGTCTTCTCTTGCGCCGGGTACGCGTTTTTCGTTCAGGATGAGAGCGTTCTCTTTTGCAAGAGAGTAAAGGATTTGGTATGTGAGTGCCGCGGTGGGCTTGCAGTCGGATTCGGGGAAGAGTGGGGCAACCTCGCGGCAGAGTTCCGAGAAATTTTTCTCGGTTACCGAGAGGATCTCGCGTACTTTTTCGTATGCCTTGCAGATCAAAGCCGCATCTATCGGCGCAATGCTTGCGGGGCGTTTTTTATAATTTACCGCCTCAAAACGGTTGGCAAATACTCTGCCCGATGCACCCGCGGGGAGAAGGATCGGCTCGCCCGCATCCTCGGGGAAGGCAAGCGGAGTCGAGGCGAGATATGCGCCGTGCTCGGCAAAAGCAAGGAACATCGGCATATTTATCCTCGAAAACGCGATCGAATCGGGCTCTTTGAGACTCAGAAGCAGACCGACTATCTCACTCGGCATCTCGCAAAATGCCGCCTCCATAGCCGCGGGGCTATCCATTCCGCCCTCGATATTCCGCAGAATCAGCTGGCACATAGTGTCGCTCATATGAACCGCCGAGCCGTCGGCGAGGGTTGGATATCGTTTTGTTTCAACCCCGAACGTGCGCGAGGGGAAGGTGTATCCCGCATCGGCAAGACGCAGAGTAAGATCGGAAAATTCGCCGAGTCTTTCGGCAAAACAGCCGAGCGAGCCGTTTGCAACGTAAGCGATCCGTGCCTCATCCCCGCGAAAGCCGAGAAAGGGATGCGCCCACTCGTCGCCGCCGCCCGATTTTGAACGTGAATGCGCGATTCCGATATTACCGGGGCAATCGAGCGCGGGAGTTTTTTCGGTCAGACGCGTGACGTCGCCCGTCAGCTTTTCGCTGAATATTCTGCTGCCCTGCATCGTTGCAAGACCGCTGTAAAATCCGCCCGCGAAGCCTTCCTCGCGGCGTAGCATTTGGAGTATTATCGGCGCGGCAGAGCGCTCTCCGATGTAACCCGCGATATTACACATTTTTTATACCGTCTTTTTCTTAAATTTGCCGTAAGGCAGGGCAACTATAACGCCGAGGGCGATCAATCCCGTCCAGACAAGAATGAGATTCGACCATCCGATCGTTTCGATCGCGCCCGCAAAGCTCTTGCTTGCGATCGCGGCGGCGGTGTAGCTGAGAAAATCGAGGAATCCCGTAGCCGAGGAGACAAGTCCCGTGTCGCGAAGGCTCGGGCAATAGCGGCTCCAGAGCATCGTTGCCGCCGCGTTCGAGGACATAATCGCGATCACGATGAAGATTATATTGAGAACGGGAGTTTTGACGAAATAGGTCAGCGCGAAGAAGATGACCGACGAGGTGAAGACGATCAGAATCGTCTTATCCATATCGTGACCGAGCTTTTCATAAAGGAAGATCGCGATAAAGGAGGTCATCGAGATGGCAAGGGTCGCGCCCGTAAAAATGCTCGCCGCCTCCTCGGGGGTGAATCCGAGGTACTGCGCGATGTAGGTCGGCAGCCAGAAGACGACCGAGGTTCGCACAACGCCCGTGAGTATCGAAATGAGCGAGAACTTGACGATCTGTCGCTTGAAAAGAATCTTGATATTGCCCGCGCCCTTTTCCTTCGGCTTGTACTGACCGTATTTGACGAGTCCCTTCTTCTCAAAGATGGTAAAGAAGGTGAAAACGCTTGCCGCCATCGCCACGAGAACGCCCGTGCTGACGATAAATACGCTCTGCCAGGTGAGGAATACCGCAAGGATTCCCGCCGCGGGCGAGCCGAGGAGGGAGGAGAAGGTATATCCGAGCGAGCAGCGTGTGGTGTAGATCGGCTCAGTGTTCTCGGAAACGACCTTGGTCATCGGGCCGTAGATCATCGAAAGGAAGAAGCCCGTCAGACCGTAAACGATCATCGCCGCGTTCGGCTTTTCAATTATTACGGGGAGAAGGAGATTCGTCACGCCCGCGAAGAAAAGCCCCATCGTGAGCATATACTTCGCCTTGATCTTGTCGCCGATCGCGCCGTTGATGAGCTGACCGAAGGCGTAAAAGAGCAGATAAAGCGCCGAAACGCTTCCTATATAATCCTCGGTGAACCCGTCCGCCACCATCTGCGGCGTGACCGCGCTGAGGATGTTGCGAGCTATGTAAACGGCGAAATACGCCACCGAGCAAAGCGAACCGAGATAAATTGCATTCTTTGCGTTTTGTGAGATTTTCATAGTGTTTCCTTTTGAATTGATATAGGATAATTATAGCACATTTCGGGGGATTTTGCAATGAAATATTATATATTTTTATCTTTATTGGTACGTCTTTTATTTATACCGTACAGACTCCGCCACCCCTCATCCGTCGCTACGCGCCACCTTCTCCCAAGGTCCGGGAGAAGGCTTGATTTGTGCAGATCTTATTGTCAGTTAAAAGTTCTTTTCCAACTGCGATAATTTCGTTTAAATACGGCTGCAAAATTATTTATAGAAGTATAGTCGTACGTTGGTCATGATCATTTTTGTTTTTTATTAAATGGTAGAATACAATTTGAGTATTGACGAAATTATCGTACTTTACAAGCTTAATCACTGTGATCTGTGTTCGCTCAAACTTCATTTGCCTTCTCCCGGACCTTGGGAGAAGGTGGCGCGTAGCGACGGATGAGGGGTGGCGGAGCTTGTAGCGTATAAACGATAGGACTATAAATTCAAGGTTGCAGTGGATTAGCAGTTGCAGTTTTTTATATCCAAATACGGATTGTTTACGATAAAAATACCGCCTCATTTTTCCTTGCGGCGGTAAAGTTTATTCTTCAATTCTGAAAAGGCGCATACTGCCGTGGTAGAAGGCAACGGCGATGAGATTTTCCTCGATTTCGGTGATTCGGGTTGCTCCGAATTCGTATTCCTTGTATAGGAGAACCTCGCCGGTTTTTTTATCGAAAATATCAAATCCCGAGGTTGACGCCAAGAACACCCATTTGCCGTTTTTTGATGCCGCTATGTGCTTGACAATATAGGGTATGAGAGCAAATGGCGTTTTACCGAAGTAGTTTTCATTTCCGGTATCAACCACGGATACGTTTTTACCGTTCGAGTCGCAGGTGAAGATATTATTGAGAGTACAAACCGTGAATCTGTCCGTTTTCGGATTGTGTTCCAAGGAATACGGAAGCTCATTTTGTCCTTCAATCTCAATAATCTCTTGCCCACTTTCAGTACATTTTATCAGTACTATATTCGATTCGGGACGATTTGTCCATTCATTTTTTCTGCTCGTCGCGAGAATGTAGTATGCATTATGCTCGGGAACCGTCAGTATATTCCACATATGAAATCCTGTTGCCGAAATATCGGCAATGGTATAGAACGTCGGATTATTTACATCATACAAACGGACTTCGGCCGCAAAAGTATAAGGATTTCTGATCAGAAGGATCATATATCGCCCGTCAACCGACCAGCATCCGCGTCCCTCGTTGGTTATGAATCTGTTTTTTATCTGCACTCTCTCAATAATTTCAAGTGTCTCGAGTGAGATCAGATAAAAATGCTTGCTGTTTGTCGGAACGAGCAATAAATGCTTTTCATCGGGAGATACATATCCGTCATAAGCGTAGCTGAATTTTTCAAGAACCTTGACGATCTCAAAGGAATGATTCATAAAAGTCACCCTCTGGCCCGACAGAGCGATGTAGTATTTCTTTGTTATGAGTATGTTTTTTGCTTTTTTTATTCCTTCACAAGGTATCTGAGTCAGTTTCATCGTATTCTCCTTTCTTTCGGAAAGTGATATGGTTGAGATGTGTTTTGATGCGTTGTAGTTTTATTATACCACATTATATAACAAATTTCAATCATAATAACGATATTAAATTACCCCCGCCGCGATCCGCGGTGGGGGTAATAGGATCAATCCTGATAATAAAGACTAAACTTTGTCACGCCCTTGATCGTCTCGCCGTCGATCTGGAGAGGACGGGGGGAGTCGAATTCGACGGTGATGTGTTTACCCGAACGAAGCTCGACCTTCTTTTTATGCTTGGTGTGCTCACCCTTGAAGAGAGAGGGGAAGATGAGGAGAGTCTGAAGCTTTCCGGTGTCGTGGAAAACACAAACCGAAAGTGTACCGTCGCCGCCGAGACGGTCCTGATCGGGGCAGGGCATCATTCCGCCGCCGTAGTAGCGTCCGTTCATAGCGGGTGCGAGCCAGATCTTCTTGTAGCTGATGCTCTCTCCGTCAACCGTAACAGTGCCGCCGCAGGTCTTGTATTTTCCGAGCAGACCGCCGATCGCGATTGCGGTATAGTCGATCTTCTCGACCTTCTGCTCCTTCATAGCGTCGCCCATCATACAGCAATAGCCGTCGATGCCGTAGCCAACGCCGTTGAGGACCTTATACTTCTTACCGTTTACCTCGCAGACGGGGAGCTTTTCTATGTATTTGTTGATAAGGATCGGCTCGTACTGTTCGGTTATACCGAGGTCGCGCAGAAAATCGTTGCCCGAGCCCGACGCCATATAGTAAATGTCGCCGTGAGGAACGTCGCCCACATCGTTAAGAAAACGGTTAAGCGTGCCGTCGCCGCCGCAAATGATTACAGATGCATCGGTCTTGTCGGCAAAAAATTCGGAATAGGACTTGATATCCGTCATCGAAACGATCTCGGAGCCTTCGTATTCGGCAGAGCTTGCAAGCGACTTTGCTGCCGCCTCACTTCCGCCGTTGCCCGCGTGGGGATTGTAAAGAATATAAAATTTAGCGCTCATTGAAGTTCTCGCTTTCATAAAATTCCAAGGTATATTATACACGAAGAACTTCAACTGTTTTTCACATACAAATCAATTATTGTTGAAAAAGAGAGAGAAAATAACATTCGTCACCGGTTGGGGAATTGAAAGGAAGCCGCTGACAAAAATCAAACGGCTTCCTTTTATTTAATTTATCTTCTTTCCGACTGCTCCGCCCGGATGAATGAGGGCGAAATCGGAGAGGGCGTAGTCTTTTTCTTCCATAATACCCATCATCAGGGCATCGAATATGGCAATGGTTGCCGCGAAGCTTGCGGTGGACATCACGCCGTAGCGGTCGCTTTCGGGGACGTCGGGGAGGAGGAGCACGGCATCGGCTGACTTGGCAAGCTCGGAATCCTTGTTTGCCGTGACGAGCGCGATCTTTGCGCCCTTTGCCTTGGCGATCGAAACGAGCGGGAGGAGCTCGTCGGTCTTGCCGCCCTTGGAGACGAGGATGAGGAGATTATCACGCTTCAGCGCGCCCATACCGCCGTGGACAGCCTCGGAGGGCGGCACGAATTTTGCGGGGCATTCGACGCAACAGAGCGAATGCGCGAACTTTTTCGCCGCGAATCCCGAAGAACCGCAGGCGGAGAGGACGACGAGGCTCGAATTTAAGATGAAATCAAGAGTTTTAACGAACTCGTTTTCATCCATCTGACCGTAAAGCACGTCAAGCGCGCGTCTTTCCGCCGCGACGGAGGCTTTCATAAAATCAAAGGTAGTGTCTTTCATAATATTTTCCGCGCCTCGCTTTCTCCGAAAAACAGGTTGAAATATAGCCAGAGGATCGAATATCTGTCCTTGAGGTCTTTTGCGAACCAAACGCCGTTCTGAATTTTCTCCGCGCCGTACATTTCCTCGAAAAGTGAAAGATCAAACCCGCAATCGGTCAGCATTTCTTCGATCTCGGCGGCGGTGGGGCATTCGTTCAGGATATCGAGAACCTCGCGCCACTTCTCGCGGTAGATATCGTTCACGGGATTTGCGTAGCGTCCCGCGGTCTTTTGCAGCTCGCTGACCTCGTCCGCGATCTTTCCGTAGATTTTCTTGTAGCATTCCTCTCTCGTTTCGTCCGAAACCGAGGAAAATTCGGGTGCTTTGATCGCGCGGATCTCCTCGCGCAGGCGGGCGGTGACTATCGTCGAGTAGCCGACGTCGGTGCCGTGGAGGAAGTAGGGCTTATCTTCAAGGATGCCCGTGATCTCGAAATAGTGCGAGAGGTGATGCTCGCTTCCCGAGCCGGGGCGGGTGGTGGAGAGAAGTGTGAGCGTGACGCCGATGAGGACGAGATCGCGCATCAGCTCCTCGATGGCGGCATCCTTGCGCTCCGAAATATCCTTTGCAAGCGAGCGGATGAGGTTGGTTTTTTCGAGAACCAAATCGTAAACTTCTTGGCAGAGGTATTCGCCGTTGATAAGGTGGCTTAATTTCCAATCGTTGAGGGCGGAATATTTGCCGATGATGTCGGCGTAACCCGAGCGGATCATATCGGCGGGAGCGTTTTTGAGCACGTCGGTATCGCCGATGATGAGCGCGGGGGCGTGTGTGGTTTCGGTGACCTTCATACCGCCGAGGATCATTGCCGCGCCCGACGAGGCAAAGCCGTCCATTGAGGGTGCAGTGGCGACGATGCCGCACTTGATTTTTGCGAAAAAGGAGACGTATTTGCAGATATCGTTGATAACTCCCGAGCCGATGCCGAGGATGAGGTCGGTGGCGGGTGTCATTTTTGCCCTGACCGCCGCGATCGCCGCCTCGTCGGGGACGAGCAGATCGTCGGTTACGAAGAGGCAAACGTCCTCGACCTTTCCGCCAAGCAGATCACGAACGTGCTCGCCGCAGACGGTGTAGGTGTTCGAATCGGCAACTAAAAGTATATTTTCAAAATTCCGCGCGCTTTCGGGCAGACGGTCGACAGCGCCCGCGCCGATGTCGACGAGGTCGATATTGCATCGGTGCGTGCACCCGCAAGAGCAGGCAATATCGCGGTTCAGAAGTTCAAAAAGTTCCATTTTTCACTTTCCTTTTTCTTTGTTGCATTAATTATAGCGCAAAATCGGTGAAAAATCAAGATGGAGATGATTTTTCATTATTTTTAGGTACTTGAAATTTGCGATGTTTTATGTTATAATGAAATCAAAGCAAAAGAAAGGACAAAAACTATGGACTTCAAGTTTCTTATTCGAAGATTTTTAGCATTTGTTATCGATTGGAACATTCTATTCGGTGTTGGGATGGTGCTTATGTTTTTCGGCCCCGGTGGCAATCCGGAGTATTTTCTTTGGCCGAGTATCGAGATGTTTGGTTCACTCGGATTCATTTTGGGACTTTTATGGATGCCTTTATATTGCTTATTTAAGGACTGTTTGTTTGGCGGAAGAAGTCTTGGTAAATTGATCTGCGGACTGACTGTTCAAAATTTCGAAACGGGAGAAAAAGCATCTTACGGAAGTCTGATAGTGAGAAATCTTTCGTATGTGATAATTCAGATAGAAGGCATCATTGTGCTCGCTAACAAAGGCAGAAGAATCGGCGATATTATGGCGAATACAAAGGTTGTAAGTTACCAAAAAATTAAATAATGAAGGAGCAAAATCCTCCCGCTTGCGGGAGGATTTACTCCTTCCAAAACGGCGCCGGGGCGGCGCCGTTTTGAAGCGCATGAGAGAGTTCCGCGCGGCTCTGGCGATTTTCCGAAGGAAAATGGAGGCGGCAGCCGACAAGACAGAGTCGACTTTTGCCGTAGGCAAATATGTCTGCGGAGGGCGGCTTAAGGCTCCGCCTTAAGAAACCGCAAACTTTTGAAAAAGTTTGATCAAAACTTCGACCTTTTAATAAAATCGAAAATTTTCGAGCAAAGCGAGAAAATTCACCTTACCTCTGCCCTCTGCCCTCTTACCTCAAAAAACGGCAACCCTCGAAAGGATTGCCGTTTTTTATTATATGTAATTATTCAATCGATCCGGATGCTACGAGATTAACTCCGAGACCCATAAAGTTCTCGACGATCACGTCGCCGGGGATAAGCTTGCCGGATACGGTAAGCTTCTTGACCTCTTCCATAGCCTCCATCTGCATCTCCTTGGGGATGGGGGCGGAGGTTCTTACTGCTACGAGAGGTACGTTTGCACCCTCGGTCTTAACGGAGGAAGTAAGGATGCGGAGAGGACGAATGAACTCGTTCTCGGCGTACTTCTTACCGCGGGGGCACTTGAAGCCTTCGCAGCTTGCGATCTCGCCCTTGGTGGGGTCGCCCGAGACCTTAATGATACAGCCCTGGGGGCAGGTGATACAAATAATATCCTTGGTTATCATAATTCGTTCTCCTTCCTTAAATTACTTCGATCTTGATGGCGGATACGCCCTTCATCTGCTCGGGAGTTACCTCTACGTGCTCCATCTCACCGGGGTTGATCTTGATGAGCTTCTTGGAGTAGATCTCCTTATCGTCAGCATAAACCTTCATGGTTACGCCGAGCTTGGGAGCGCCTGCGCGGAAGAAGAGCTTTGCGGGAGCATCGGGACAGATTCTCTGAGGACAGATATAACGAACGTTGTTGCCGGTAACGGAGGGGATCTCCTCTGCCTTGGGGAGAGTGCCGAGCGCGTACTGCGCTGCGTACTTACCTGCGCGGAGGGACTCGTCGGTTACGTTGTCAACGAGGTCGTTTACGTGAACTACGTTACCGCAAGCGAAGATATTCTCGCTGCTGGTCTGCATGAACTGGTTGACCTCGGGGCCGTTGGTGATGGGGTTGATCTTGATGCCCGCCTCACGGGTGAGCTCGTTTTCGGGGATAAGACCGCAGGAAAGAAGGAGAGTGTCGCACTCATAAAGCTTCTCGGTGCCTGCGATGGGCTGCTTGGTCGCGGGATCTACCTCTGCGATCACAACGCCCTCGACTCTCTTGTGACCCTTGATCTCAACGATGGTGTGGGAGAGAAGAAGCGGAATGCCGAAGTCATCAAGGCACTGAACGCGGTTACGGGTAAGACCTGCGGTGTAATCCATGATCTCTGCAACTGCGAGAACCTGTGCACCCTCGAGAGTCATACGGCGAGCCATGATCATACCGATGTCGCCCGAGCCGAGGATAACGACCTTCTTACCAACCATCATATTCTGACGGTTAACAAGACGCTGTGCCGCACCTGCGGTGTAAACGCCTGCGGGACGGGTACCGGGAGTCATAATAGCTCCGCGGGTACGCTCGCGGCAACCCATTGCGAGAATGATAGCCTTGCCCTTTGCGGTGAAGAGACCGTCGATGGGGTTGATGCCGACAACGGAATCTGCGCCAACCTCAAGAACCATTGTGTTAAGCTTAACTTCAATATCGGTAGCCTTTACCTTTTCGATGAAACGGTATGCATATTCGGGGCCGGAAAGCTCCTCGTTAAAATGCTTAAGACCGAAGCCGGGGTGGATACACTGCTGGAGAATACCGCCAAGGCTTACGTCACGCTCAACGATGAGAACCTTTTCTGCGCCTGCTTCCTTTGCGCCGACTGCTGCAGCAAGACCAGCAGGTCCGCCGCCGATAACTATCACGTCATAAATCTTTTCTGCCATTTTAGTGCTCTCCTTTCTTATCTTACAAAGCCGGTGAGCATTTCGGAGCCTTCGTCGTTCTTGCAAACTTCGTCAGCGGAAATGCCAAGCTCGCGTGCGATGATCTCGATTACACGAGGACCGCAGAAGCCGCCCTGGCAACGACCCATACCTGCGCGGAGACGACGCTTTACGCCGTCAACGGTGGTAGCGCCGAGAGTGCGGTGGATCGCGTCGCAGATCTGACCTTCGGTGATGGTCTCGCAACGGCAGATAACGTTACCGTAGCGGGGATCCTTCGCGATAAGCTCTGCCTTTTCCTCAGCGGAGAGATCAACGAAGTGAGGAGTGCCCTTGCGGGTCTTGATGAAGTCGGTCTTGGGCTCAGCCTTCATACCCGACTCGATAAGGAGGTCGGTTACGTACTTTGCAACTGCAACCGAGTTGGTAAGACCGGTGGAACGTACGCCCGAGATGTTAACGTATCCCTTAAGATCGTCGTACATATCAATGTTAAGACCCTCGGGATTACGCTGAGGACGGAGACCGGAATACTGGGTAATGGTGTCGCGGAGGTTTACGTTGGGGATCATCTTGCGAACGTCAGCGGCGATCGAGTCGAGACCCTCCTTGTTGGTGCTCTTGTCGAGCTTGTCGGTAAGATCCTCTGCGGTGGGACCAACGAGCATATTGCCGTGGATGGTGGGGCACATCAGCTTACCCTTGGTAACCTTGGTGGGGATGGGGAGCACGATGTAGTTGACCTTGCAAGAGGTCTTCTTGTCAAGGATATAGAACTGACCCTTACGGGGATTTACATAGTAATCGTTCTTGCCAACGTAAGAAGCGATCTCGTCGCAGTAAAGACCTGCGGCGTTGATTATGTATTTGCACTCGATATCGCCCTTATCGGTCTTAACGGTGGTAACTGCGCCGTCCTTGGTTTCGATACCGATACACTTGGTAGCGAGCTCGAAGTGAACGCCGTTGTCAGCCGCGTTCTCTGCAAGTGCGATGCAGAAGAGGAAGGGATCGATGATGCTCTCGCGGGGAATGAAAAGTCCGCCCTTTACCTCGGGATTGAGCTCGGGCTCCATCTCGAGAAGCTCGGCTGCGGTCTTGTACTCAACGTCGTAAACGCGGTTTTCCATAGCCTTGTGCTTGATGGCGGGGAGCTGCTCCATCTGCTCGTCATTGAATGCGGGAAGGATCGCACCAATGCGGGAGAAGGGGATGTCGAGATCCTTGCAGATCTCATCGTACATGGGGTTTGCGGCAACTACAAGTCTGCTCTCAAGAGTACCCGGCTTTGCGTCATAGCCGGTGTGGATGATCGCGGAGTTGGACTTCGAAGCACAGCCTCCGACGTCCGCGTTCTTTTCAACAACGGTAACGTCGAGCTGGTACTTGGAAAGCTCACGCGCGAGTGCAGATCCTACGGCACCTGCACCAATGATGACAATGTCTGTCTTTTTCATCGTGTTCTCCTTTGAATATATTTCAAAAAATTTTTAACTTATTTGCCCCAGGCGTTGAGGATGGGGGTGAATTCTCCGTCAGAGAAGGGATAGAAGCTTGCGGGGATCTTTTCGAAGGGGAGCGAGAGGAGGTCTGCGGTTGCGGCACCCTTGGTGGACGCGGGGTAGATGAGGTCGGTGAGAGGACCGTAGAAAGCGCGGAAGGAGGTGCACGCCTTAACGACTACCATCTGATAATCGCAGGGATCGTATCCGAATGCGCGGTAGAGGCGGGGATCGCCGTTGAAGCGGTGCTGAGTGGTAACGACGACGATAAGGTTGCGGATCTTAACGACCGCGCAAGGACCGAAATCAAAATACATACCGCGGAAGGGCATCTTGCCGTCGTAGATCGCCTTTACTTCTGCCTCAACGGGAACAGGAGTATAAAGCGCGGGGCTGATGGATGCGCCGATGTTTGCCTTAACGGTATTTCCGACGCCTGCCTTATGGCAAGCGGCAACGAAGGGAGCATCGTTAATGTACATAAGCGCGCGAACGTCACTCTCAAGCGCGATGATGCGCTCGATAACCTCGGGGCTGTCGCCCGCAGAGCCTGCGTTCGAGGAATCGGCAAAGTCGTTCATAATGACGGGCTTGCCGCTATCGTTCTTTTCCGCGATCTTAATGATCTCGTCAACGCCGGTAAGATCTGTCTTGAACTCGTGGCGCATATTCCAAAGACCCTCGGCGAGCTCCTTTGCGATCTCCTCTGCGACCTCGGCGTCCTCGCCGATGGCAACGACGGAGGAATAGCCGTCCTTTACGTCGAGCCAGGGCTGCATCTGCGAGATCGAGAAGTCGAGAAGCTTGCCCGCCTTAACGTAGTCGTGACCCTTCTGCATAAGCGAGCGGAAGGGCTCGGTTTCGGTGGTATAGGAGCTTGCGGCAATGATCATGGGGATCTGAACGTAAGCCATCTTGGGAGCGATCTTGCCCTCAAGAATACCGAGGCAGAGGCGTGCCGCGCGCTCGCCGGTTTCCCAAATGTCAACGTGAGGATATCTCTGATAAAGCGAAATGGTGTTGGTCGCCTTCACGATACGCTCGGTGACGTTTGCGTGGAGGTCGAAGCCGACGGTGATCGGAACGTCGGGACCGACGATCTCGCGGATCGCAATTGCGATGTCGCCCTCGGGGTCGTCGCTCTGCTCGCTCTGAGCCGCGCCGTGCATAAAGAGAACAACGCCGTCGAGAGGCATATTTTCCTTTGCAACCTTGGTGATATGAGCGATGTAATCATCGAGCACGGGCTGTTCGATGATCGCGCCGGGCTGTGCGCTCAAAAATCCGCCCGGAATAACAAAAGCCCCCGCGTCTCTGAGTATGCGGAATGACGAGGCGATACCGTCGGTACCCTCGTTACAACGCACATGTGCGGAAGCATAGTCGAGCATAGTCTGCCCGTATAAACACTGTTTTCTTTTGTACTCCTCGATAGTAGTTCTGCCGGGAGCGAATGAGTTGATCTCCTGATGAAGACCGCCAAGTAATATTTTCATAATTATACACCCCTTTGATTTAAGGAAGTGGGGAAATAAAAAAAGGTTTCCCTTTAATATTATCGCATATTTTATCGGTAATGTCAATAGCAAAAAGTAATATTAATATTAAATTACAAAATAATTTTATAGTACTTAAGGAGAATTTCACGCGCGGCAAATTTTCTTTTATATTATATATTGACATTTGATAAAAAATAATGTATAATAGATATAATAACCATTTTTACAATACGCTTTTGGGCACCGTTTTGCACGGTGCTTTTATTTTTTTACTTGAAAAGTCTGCGGTTTTATGCTATAATAAATTTATTAAAGAAAAACCAACGGAGGTTATTATGAACAGTCAGGAAAGAGTCCGCGCCGCGATTCTCGGCGAGGAATACGACCGCCAGCCGATATACGGATGGGTCTCCGCCAACCTAACCAATGAGATAAACGAGCGCTGGGGCTCGGTTGCCGCTTTTGAGGATAAATATGAATTCGATGCCGCGCATATCTTCGGCGGACCTCGTCCTTGGGACAAGAAGTTGATCGAGAAGCTCGCTGCCGAAAACGATGAGCTGACGCCCGATCTTTTGCTCGAGGAGAATATTTTCACCGATCCTGATCAGGACGCGGCGTATTCAAGGCTGAAGGCCTCCCTCGCTCACCACAAGGCAAGAGGACGCTTCTGCTACGTTCAGACCCCCGGTTTTTTTGAGAATTTCAACGGTGTTTTCGGAATTGAAAATCAGCTTATGTGGCTCGTTCTCTACCCCGACGAGCTCAACGAGCTCTACCGCCGTCAAGCGGAATGGACGGTCAGGTTCGCCGATAAATGCATCGACCTCGGCATTGATATGATACACATTTCGGACGACTGGGGCTCGCAGAAGGATATGATGTTCAGCCCCGACTTATGGCGCGAAATTATCCGCCCGCACCTGAAGAAAGTGATAGACCACGTCCACTCGCGCGGCGCGCTTTGCAGTCTGCATTCCGACGGATGTATCGCGAAGGTCACCGACGATCTTGCCGAGCTCGGCATCGACCTCCTCCACCCGTGGCAGGAGAGCGCGGGAATGTCTTACGACCTCTATCTCGATAAATACGCGGATTCCTTTGCCATTATGGGCGGCGTCTGCGTGCAGACCGCCATCGGTATTCTGCCCCGCGACGAGCTTGAAGCCGAGATCCGCCGCGTTTTCGGTAAGCTTCGCGGCAAGAGATGGGTCACGTGCACCTCGCATTTCGTGCAAAACCATTGCTCGGTCGAGGATCTTGAATTCGCCTTCGATCTGATCTATAAGCTTGCAAGGGAATGAAAACCACAAAATACACGATAGGACTTGATTTCGGCTCGCTTTCCTGTCGCGGAATTCTCGTTGACACATCCGACGGGCGCATCTGTGCCGAGTCGATGATGGAGTATCCGCACGGAGTTATGACCGAAAAACTGCCCGACGGCACGCCGCTTGAGGGCGACGTTGCGTTTCAGCATCCGCGCGATTTCCGCGAGGCTATGACGGCGGTGGTCCGCGAGCTTGTCGGCAAGTGCGAGAATACCGAAAATATCGTCGGAATTGCCGTTGATACAACGGTCAGCACGGTGATCGCGCTTTCCGCCGCGTTTCTCCCGCTTTGCGAGCTTGAGCAATTTGCCTCGCGCCCGCAAGCTTTTGCAAAAATGTGGAAGCATCACGGCGCCGTACCGATGGCGGAGCGTGTTGAACAAATTTGTATAGATCAAAACCGCCCCTATCTTGATTGGTACGGCGGAAGCATCTCATCCGAAAGCCTTTTTATGAAGGCTGTTGAAACCTTCGAGCGCGACCGTGAGGTCTACGGTAATACCGCTTGCTTTATCGAGCTTGCAGATTACGTCACCTCGCTCCTTGCGGGCAAGCCGACCTTCAGCTTCCCGCTTATGAAGTCAAAGGCTTTCTACGATGCCGAGAGCGGATATCCCGACGAAGCTTTTCTCCGCGCGATCGATTCCGCCCTCGTCGGTCTGCCGAATAAATTGACATACGCGTTCATGGACAGAACTGTTGCAATTCCCGGCGAAGCGGCAGGCAAGCTCTGCCCCGAAATGGCGAAAAAGCTCGGACTTCCCGAAGGTATTGCGATCTCTGCGGGAACTGCAGATTCATACTCGCCCATTTTCGGCATCGGCATCAAGGGCGAGGGGCAGATGATAATGACCGTCGGCACCTCGACGGGAATTATGATAATGAGCGACGAGCCAAGGCGCGTCGAGGGAGTGACGGCGTCCCTCCCCGAAATATATTGCATCAAAAACAAGCACTGCTACGCCTCGGGGCAGACGAGCACGGGCGACGCGCTCGGTTGGTTTGCCGAAAATTGCATCCCCGCGCGATACGAGCGCGAGGCGGAGGCGAAAGGCATCTCGGTTCAGGCTCTCCTGACCGAAAAAGCGGCGCTTCTACCCGCGGGCGCGGGCGGAGTTATGGCGCTTGATTGGCTGAACGGCAACAAATCCTGCCTTGCAAATCCCAATCTGACGGGACTTTTCGTCGGTTTGACTCTCGGAACGCGCCCCGAGCAGATGTACCGCGCCCTCATTGAGGCGACCGCCTTCGGTGCTCGCGCGATAGTTGAAAATTACGAAAAAAGCGGTGTTCCTGTTCGCGAAATACGCGCGGCGGGCGGCATCGTGGGCAAAAACAAGCTGCTGATGCAGATCTACGCCGACGTCATAGGTTTACCGATCATGGCAAGCAAATGTCCGCAGGTTCCCGCGCTGGGTGCCGCGATCAACGCCGCCGTTGCCGCGGGCATATACGCCGATCACGAAAGCGCGATATATGCTATGTCCTGCAAGGATTTCGATATTTATACCCCCGCGCCCGAAAAACGCGCGGAATACGACAGACTTTACGCCGAATATATCACTCTGCACGATTATTTTGGCAGAGGCGAAAACCGAATTATGGAAAGATTGAAAGGAAAGATTTAAATGGAAATTAGAAAAACTATCCGTCCCGTATCGCATAAGTTAAAGCCGATGGGCGACGATTCGGTGCGCGAATACATATTTTTTAACGTTGAATATAACCACTACCGCGACGTCAGCGACGTTGTGGATAACGAGGTGCGCGACCGATTTGAGCCTGCGGAATGCGAATGCGTCCTTGCCCTGCCCGACAGCTATACCGATGACGGCGAGGAAACTCCGCTCATTATCTCCTTCCACGGCTCGGGAATGCGCGTTTGCGAGAAGGACAATATGATCGGCGGACTTGCATTCGTAACACAATGCATAAACGCGGGCTACGCCGCGCTCGACGTCAACGGCTCGGAGTGGCACGGGCGCACACAGGGATGCTTCGAGCACCTGATGGCGGCATACCGCGCATACAAATACGTCACGAGAAAATACAATCTTTCTCGTCAAGTGCTCATCGCGGGCGGCTCGATGGGCGGTCAGAGCGCGTTCAACTTCATCGGAATGTTCCCGAATATCGTCACCGCCGCGGGCATTTTCTTCCCCCGACTCAATCTTGATACCGTCGAGGTGGACGGTCACTCCTGCCTCGGCTCGTGGGATAAGACCGTAAAGCAGCAGGAAACCGGTAACTCGCCCCGCGACCGCATCAGAGTCACCCACCGCTTCCCGAGCGAGGAATGGTGCGAGAGAAACGTGATCGGCTTCAATCCGCATAAGACCCGCTCATTTACCAACTCCGACGGCGAAAAGGTCGTCATCCCGCCCTGCCCGATCAAGATCTGGCACGGAACGGCTGACCAGACAATCGACTATATGATCTCGGTAGGCTACGCCGAAGCCGTCCGCCGAGCGGGATGTTACATAGAGCTCCACCTCCTCGAGGGCGTAGGGCATACGACCACGCAGGTGATGAGGGACGAGTTGACGATGTGGTTTGACCGATTCAAGTAAACCAAACAGCGAAAAGTTTTTTGAAGATTCTTAAGGAACTTTTTTCCAAAAAAGTCCCTTAAGTCGCGCCCCGCAGAGCGCGAAAAAACTCTCCGTGCTTCAAGCGGGCGGCGCCCCTGCCGACCGCTTGGAAGTAGCCTCCTCCCCTTGCGGGAGGGAGGATCATTCATCATTCTATACAATTTTATTAGATTGATTAAAAATTAACTTGATTCTCAACAAAGGAATGAAATAATAATAGACCGTCCGCGAGGACGGTCTATTATTATTTCCGAGCCGCCTGCGGGGCGCAGTCGGCTCGAAGCAGTGGGAGGGTTTCGCGCGGCTCTGGCGGTTTTCCGAAGGAAAATGGAGGCGGGAGCCGACAAGACAGAGTCGACTTTTGCCGAAGGCAAATATGTCTGCGGAGGGCGACTTAAGGCGCTGCCTTAAGAAACCGCGAACTTTTAAAAAAGTTCGATCAAAACTTTTCGCTGGTTTTGTTTAGCGAGATTATTTCAGAATTTCGTCGATGGGTGAGCCCTGTGCATCGGGAAGCTCCGCGCCGAGAAGCTTTGCGTATGTGGGGGCTTCATCGACGATGGGACGGCGGTCGATAACTACGCCCTCCTTGATGTGCGGGCCCTTTGCAACGAGAGTCGGCTGAGGGCCGAGATCGGGATAGTAGCCGTGTGTTGCTCTGCCGAAACGGAAGTCGGTAAGGTCAACGGGCGCGATCAGCGGACGCTTGCAGCTATCCGAGAAGGAGGTGTAGCCGTCCGACTCGAGAACGAAGGAGAAGTCGCCGTCAAGATGCTCAAGCTCGGCAATCTCCTCGCGTGTCCATACCTTCGAGAAGCCGTAAATGCCCTCGTCGCGGAGGTGGCAGAGAAGCTTATATACGCGGTCGTGGAGTTCCTTGTCGGTGGGATCCTTGAGGTAAACGAGCGAGGACATCGCGTTCGAGAGGCAGTATGCGCGGTAATCAACGCACTTGCCCTTTTCGTTTACGTCAACGAGTCCGTGATCTGCAAGGAGAGCGTTGAGCTTGATCGTGCGCTTGATCTCGATCTGACCGTGGTCGCTGACAACGAAAATGTCGGTGTCGGCAAGCACGCCCGCATCCTCGAGAGCCTCGCAAAGCTGACCGATGTGCTTATCTACGCGGTCGAGCTCGGGGTAAAGATGCTCGCCGAAAGCTCCCTGAGTATGGCGGATGCCGTCGATCTGACCGTTGTGAACGAAGGTTACCTCGGGCGCGTACTTTCTGATGATATCAGCCGCGCAGGCAACGAGGAATTCGTCATCGAAGGGGTGGATCATAAAGTTCTTTCTGCCGCCCTTGACGTAGTCGGGGTGGAGAAGATCGGCGTGGCTCTTGATGATCTCGATGACCTCGGGAGACGAGCCCGCGTCTGCGAAGGAGGATTCAAGAGTGTCACCCTTGTTAGGCATCCAGTATTCGTTGATAAGGTAGTCAACGTCGGGGTGGCATCCCGTGCAGGTCCAGAAGATCGATGCGGTGGTATAACCCTTTTCCTTTGCCGCGGTGAAGATGTCCTTGACCTTGATGCAGTCGGAGAACCACTGCCAGGTGTCTTCCTTCGAGTTTGTTGTGAACTTATAGTTCGAGTAAACGCCGGTCTTGTCGGCGTAACAGCCCGTGATCATACTGACGTGGTTGGGGTAGGTTACGGTCGGGTAGATAGAACGGATGCGCTCAACCGCGCTGCCGCCCTCAAGATACTTTTTGAAGTTGGGCTTTGTGCGGAGATACGCAAGATCCTCAAAAACCATTGCGTCAACCGATAATACCAATAATCTTTTTTTCATAAAAAGCCTCTTTCTCATAAAAAATTATGAAATTACAGTTGATTTTTCGATGTAATTAATGTAAAATATATATGTAACAACAAAAGGGGGTATTGCTAATGGGAAAAACTTTGCTTGAGATATCAAAGGAGATCGGCGTTTCGACCGCCACTATCTCGCGCGTGCTGACGGGCGAAGATTGCGTTTCGCCCGAAACGAGGGATCGGGTGCTTCGCGCCGTCAAGGAAAGCGGATACGAAAAGCGCCCTCGCAGACGGTCTGCCGAGCTTCGCGGAAGCGGCACCGTTCTCGTTATAGCGGGACAGCTCCAAAATCCTATCATTCTCGGATTTATTGACGGCATACGTCAGCGCCTCGCGAAGGAGGGGATGCGCACCGTCATTTCGTTGAGCGACTACGACACGTCTGCCGAATGCGACGCGCTGAAATACGCCTCCCAAAACGGTTTTTCGGGCATATTTTTGCTCAACGCTATCGAAAGCAAAAAGCTTGTTTCTCTGATCCCCGAGATAAAAACGCCGATGATATTCGTCAACCGCTTCCTTCACACGGTAGATACCGACGTCGTAACCGTTGATAATTACCGTTGCGGATATCTCGCGACCGAATATCTGATCGGACGCGGCCACAAGCGCATCGCGCATATTGCCGGCCCATCCACGTCGGTCACCTGTCGCGACAGAACTCAAGGCTATATCGACGCTATGCACGAGCACGGACTTACCGTTGACCGTTCTTGCGTTTATTACGGCGACCGCAGATATAAAAGCGGATGCGAATTCGGTGCTCAGATCGTACAGATGGAGCCCGAAAAGCGATTTACCGCCGTTTTTTCAACGACGGGACTTATGGCGGCGGGAATGGTCGATACTCTGCGCGGCTACGGTCTTCGCGTTCCCGATGACATAAGCGTCATCTGTAATGACGATTATAGCCGCGATTATATGCCCTGCCCGATTGATTTTACGACCTTCGAGCAAGACCCGATCTTGATGGGTAACACGGCAGCGGAATTGCTCCTCGAGCGAATCGCTTCGCCCGCGGGTGCACCCAAACGAATGGTCTTCCCGCCGGTGCTGATAGAGAATAACAGCGTTATACTTAAAAGATAATATATTGAGGACTTCCGCGTAAAAACGCGGAAGTCTTCATTTTTTATTTCATATAAAGTCCGCCGTTTACGTCGATGATATCGCCGGTGATATAGGACGAAAGATCGGAGGAGAGGAAGAGAACTGCGTTTGCGATGTCCTCGGGAGTGCCGAAGCGGCCCATGGGAGTTGCGGCGAGAATC
>JAZTXK010000070.1:0-49821 GCA_045636385.1 Eubacteriales bacterium | reverse complement strand
GGTATCACTACACAGAACGCGGAACAAAATTGCCGCGGAGCTCAAAAAGGAGGGTATTACAGTATGAGCCTTGATTTCAATCAGAAAAAGCAGCTTCTTGAGTCGATCGACTATATCGACGACGCGATGCTGTCGGATACTCTGTCGCGCATCAAAACCGACGCGGCTGTGGCTGGCAGAGCATCTTTAACGAAGAAAAGACCTATCTATTGGGTAAAGCAGACGGCGGCACTGGTTGCTTGCACTCTGCTTCTCAGCGCGATCATCCCGATCCTTTCCTACGTGTTGAGTCCGGCAGGAATAACTCCCTCGGCAAGCGCGGAAGATCCGCAGAGCGAGGAGCAGGACGTCATCGAGCAGACCGAGCCGGAAGAAACCGATCCCTATCCCGGAGAACAAGGAAGCGAGGGTCTGCGCTATATGATCAACGAGGACGGCACGACGGCATCCTTCATCGGTTGGGGCGATTTCAGCGGTAACACCGCGTATATTGCCTCGGTCTACGAGGGACTTCCCGTCACAAAGATCTTCTTTTATGAGGTTTGGGAACAGCAGGAAAGGCTCAAAGAGATAGAAAAAAACAATCCCGATTACATTGAACAGACGATCATGCCCGATGATTTCAGCTTTCCGAACATCAAGCACGTGGTGATCCCCGACAGCGTTGAGTACGTCGAGGGGGGAGTCATAAATCAGTGTGAGAATCTCGAAACTCTCCATATCGGCGCGGGTGTAAATAAGATTGTGGGAGATTTCTTCTTCAACGGCAAGCGCGGACAGAATTTCAGGAGCATCACCGTGTCGCCCGAAAATCAGCATTACACCGTAAAGGGTAACTGCCTTATCAAGATCGAGACCAAGGTGCTTCTTTGCGGTTTCGCAGACAGCGTCATTCCCGATGACGGAAGTGTTGAGATCATCGCATCCCCCGCCTTTTACAACAAACCCGGACTTACTTCCGTGGTAGTTCCCGAGGGCATAGTAAAAGTTTACGGTTCTGCTTTCCTGAGCAATCAAGGACTTACCGCGCTGTCGCTTCCGGCGAGTCTTGAATCGCTCCCCCTCATTAGCGATATTTTGGATAACAAAGCACTGACCGAGATCCGTTTTGCCGGTACCGTAGAGCAATGGAATTCTTTTGATTTATTCATTTCAACGAGGCTGTATGGTCGCGATCCCGTGAAGGTTATCTGTTCCGACGGAGTTGTTGAGATAAGATTTGATAAGCTGGATTCTTAATAGCGGTCACGATGGCGCCGTCTTCGGACGGCGCCATCAACGTCCCTGAATGCGAAACTCTCGGCAGAATCTGTAGGGGTGTGGTTTTCGGCATATTGGCTTGATTTTGATCAATAATTTTAAAAACGCGGGGTGAAGGAGCAAAAATCTCCCGCAAGGGGAGATTTTACTCCTTCCGGAATGTCGCCGGGGCGGCGCCATTCCGGAGCACAAGGGAGAGTTTCGCGCTCTGCGGAGCGCGACTTAAGGAACTTTTTGAAAAAAGTTCCTTAAGAAACCTCAAAAACTTCCCGCTGTTGTTGACTTTCATTTTAATTAAATCAAAAAGATCCCGCGCCCCGCGCGGGATCTTTTCCTTTAACTAGCAACTAGCAACTAGCAACTAGTAACTAGTAACTAGTAACTAGCAACTAATAACTTATTTCTGCTCCTGCATCTTCTTTGCCGCTTCCTCACGCGCACTGGTCTTGCCCTCTGCCTGAATGTCGCCTGCCTTGGTGAGCGCGATCTTGGTGAGTGCGGGACCTACGAGCTCATAAATGAGAACTGCAAAAAGGGTGATCGACTGAACGAGCGTGCCGGTCTCGCCGCCGAAGGTGAGTGCCTGGCTTGCCATACCGAGTGCAACGCCCGCCTGGGGGAAGAGGGTGATGCCGAGGTATTTTACGATGTTTTCGTCACAGCCCGAGAACTTTGCGCTGAAGCGCGCGCCGTAGTATTTACCGATGCAACGGAATACAATGTAAGCAACGCCGATGACAACGAATACCCAGTTGGTGAATACAGTGAGATTAAGCTCTGCGCCGCTGATAACGAAGAAGAGAATGAGAAGGGGAGCGGTCCATCTGTCGGCTCTCTCCATAAGCTCCTCGGAGAAATCACAGATGTTGCAGAAGATGGTTCCGAGCATCATACAGGAAAGGAGGCTGGAGAACGCGATGTGGAAATGTCCGACCTCAAACTTGAGAGAGGAGATAGCAACGGTCATCATAACGAAGGTGACCGAAACTGCCATACGCTTGGAGCGGGAATGGAAGAATCTCTCGCAGAAGGAGAAGAGCCAGCCCATAACTGCGCCGAGGATGAGGGAGAGGACTACCTCGATGAGGGGATTTACGAGCATCGAGATGATATCGACCGTGCCGGTGTTGACTGCGCCCGCAACTCCGAAGGAGATCGCGAAGATGACGAGTCCCACAGCGTCGTCGAGTGCAACAACGGGGAGAAGAATGTCGGTTACGGGACCCTTCGCCTTATACTGACGAACGACCATGAGGGTTGCCGCGGGAGCTGTTGCGGTTGCAACTGCGCCGAGGATGATTGCGGCGGGAAGGGGAAGGCATCCTTCGGGAAGGATGAAGGAGAGGGCAATGAGACCCGCATCAACGATGATGGTGGTTACTACCGCCTGAGCGATGCCGACGATTGTTGCCTGCTTACCGATCTTCTTGAGCTGCTCGAGGCGGAACTCGTTACCGATAGCGAAGGCGATGAAGCCGAGCGCGAGATCGCAGAGGATCTTGAAGTTCTCGGGAGAGGTGGATTCGTGGTTGAAGCCGATTCCGAACTGACCGAGGAGGTAGGGGCCGATAAGTACGCCCGCAACAAGGTATGCGGTTACCGCGGGGAGTCCGACCTTCTTCGCTACACGCGAGAGAAGAAGTCCCGAAAGGAGCGCGATTGAGAGCGTAAGAAAAATGTTTGCTGTCATTTTCTGATGTCTTCTTTCTTAAAAAATAATGAATTTTACAAATTCATATTATATCACAAAGCCTTACGATATGCAAGATGTTTGCCGTTTTTTGTCATAAAATATGCGACAAATTTACTTTATTAATAGGAGAGAAGTGTTGGTGATTTTGACATAAAGGAGCTGTCGGTTGCCTTAAAGAGCAGGCAACCGACAGCTGAATTTTACTATTCGTTATTTAATTTCAACCGCCCGGGCTTCTTCCGACTTCGGCTGAAGCTTGGGAAGATTGACGGTAAGAACGCCGTCCTTGAACGCGGCGGTGATCTCCTCGGCATCGATTCCTTCGAGGTCGAAGGTGCGGGAGAATGAGCCGTAGGTGCGCTCGCGGCGGAGGTAGGAATCGGCACTTTCCTTGTCCGTTTTGCGCTCGGCGCGGATGGTCAGATAGCCGTTTTTGATCTCGGCTTTGATGTCCTCGCGTGCGAATCCGGGCAGATCGGCTTCGAGGATATATGCTCCGTCCGCCTCGCGGATATCGGTCTTAAGGCAAGGAGTCCGCTGTCCGAAAAAGCGTTTTTCAAACTCCTCCATTTCTTTGAAAGGGTCGTAGGATGCAACGTAAAAATTGCTTCTAAAGGGTGTAAGTCCAAACATAACAGAATCCTCCTTTTAGGTTCTATGTGAAGTGTATTTTTTGAAAAATCAGAGTCTTTTCGCCCGCCTTCGGCGCCTTTTTGCGGACTGTTTTCGACACTATAATGATACACCCGAAATGTGAACTATGAATGAGGAAATTGTTTCTAAATAGTAAATGTTAGCACTCTGCATAACAGAGTGCTAAAATAAAATCAAACAAAACGGATAAAATTAAGCACAAAATTGGCAACGCGCGAGACGAGTGCTAATGATAATTCGCTTGGGGCGGAATGATAATCTGCTTCGCAGAATGATAATTACGCGTTGCGCGAAGGATAATTTGCCCGCGGCAAAATGAAGGTGAATTCCCGCCGTCGGCGGGAATTTTCGGGATCTTTATTATATTTCGCCCTTGATTTTCTTTGGGCGCGAAAGCTTTCGCAAGGTGCTGACTGCCCACCCCACCCCCTCCCGCAAGCGGGAGGGGAATGAGAGTGCGCGGATTCGGCGGTTTGGTTTCCTTGCCATCGCTTTTTTAAGGCGATAATGATGCGCGAAGATTTGGTTTATTTGTTATTCCAAATCTCTTCGATATCAAACACTCCGTCGAATTCGACATCCTCGCATCCGACGGTGAGGTAGCGAAGACTGCTCAAAGTCCAAAACATAAAGTGAAATTCATAACCTTTGTCTGTACGGTAGATTTCATCGTACAGATATCTGCAATTGCTGGTGATATATCCTTCTTCATCCTGTTCTCGCATTATACGCAGACTTTTTTCGCGCTCAACGAAAAATGTATTTTTAAAGGTGATTTTTATGTAAGCCGGATAGTCTTCGTAACCGGTGTTTTCAACGTAAAGATGATAATTTCTGCCTATCTTACGCGCCGCAACAACAAATGCGTCGTGAAAGTGAAAGCTATCGTTTATTTCATCCGGAATATCTTGGCTTTCAAGTATCTTTCTTCCTTCTGCAATACGCTGTTCTGATATCTTTATTTCTTCTTCAATTTCTTCTTTCAAACGAGCAAAGATGCTTTTGGGAATGTAACCGAGAGCAAGAAGCCTTGCGTCGACGGCATCGACGACCCACTTGGGAAAGAATTCTTTTGCATGCGGGATGCGCTTTTTTTCAAAGATTTTTCCGTATGCCGTTCTTGCGGCTTTTTCTTTAAAGACAGTATTCCGGGACTCTGCGAACTTACGCTCAATTTTCAAATGTTCGTCTAGTTGAGCTTGGTACAACCGTGCAATATCATCTTCGTAACTGTCCTTGTCGACAATGGACTTTTCGTATAAGATCATACTTCGCTGAACGGTATCGTACCACTCTTTAGTAAAGTATTTCATCGCTTTTCCTCCTGCATGTTTATAGGTTAAGTATACCACAAAAACGCTGCAAAATCAATCCAAAAATATGAGAAAAATTCCTATTTCATTTTTTGTCGTAAAAAGTCGGAAAATCTTTTGAGCAAATTGCAACTTTTCTATGTAATTACTTATATTAATTGTAGTTTAAGTTGCCGAATGTGTTTCATTTATATTGACAAGAAAATTCTTTTGTGCTATAATGTAAGATGTCGTAAAGTGTATTGCCGCCGTGCGGTGATACCAAGTCGAAATTTTCCGCTGTTCGACTTCCGATGAGTAAAATCTTTACAAGGAGAACTTGCTATGGGAGCAAAAATCACCATCATCGGAGCCGGTAACGTCGGCTCAACAATCGCATTTGCTCTTTCGGATGAGGATATTGCGTCCGAAATAGTCCTGATCGACATCAACAAGAACAAGGTAGAGGGCGAGGCAATGGATATTGCTCAGGGTACCTTCTTCCGCCAGCCTATCTCGATCATTGCGGGTGAATATGAGGATGCAAAGGGCTCGGATATCGTTGTCATCACCTCCGGTGTGGCGCGCAAGCCGGGTCAGACAAGAATCGATCTTGCTCAGATTAACCTCAATATTATGAAGAGCATCACCCCCGAGATCGTCAAGGTATGTCCCGATGCGCTTTACGTTATCGTAAGCAATCCGATGGATATTATGACCTACGCGTTCACCAAGTATTCGGGACTTCCCGAAAATCAGATAATCGGTTCGGGAACTCTTCTCGACACCGCTCGTCTGCGTTACGCGCTCTCCGAGCACTACGGTGTTTCCCAGCGAAGCATCCACGCTTACGTTTTCGGCGAGCACGGTGACACTTCCTTCGTTCCCTGGTCAAGAGCCTTCGTCTCCTGCGTACACATCGACGAGTACCACAGACTTATGTCGCAGAAGAATCCCGAGATCAAGCCCCTTGACAAGGAATATATGATCGACTACGTCCGCAACTCGGGCGGTGTCATCATCAAGAACAAGGGCGCGACCTTCTATGCGATCGCACAGACGGTCTGCCAGCTTTGCTCTATGCTTCTCGCATCCTCCGATTCGCTCCTCATGGTATCCTCTATGATGCACGGAGAGTACGGAATCGAGGACGTCTGCCTCTCCACTCTGACTCTCGTCGGACCTAACGGAATGAACGGTAAGGTCCCGATGGATCTGACCTACGAGGAGGTAAGACAGCTCCACGCGAGCGCAGAATCGCTCAAGGCTGTTATTGCCAAGTTGGAATTTTAATTTTTGGAAATTATTTTTGAAAGGATAAAGATAATGAAGTACAGTTACTATCCCGGTTGTACTCTGAAGAACAAGGCTAAGGATCTTGATGCTTATGCAAGAGCATCCGCCCTCGCTCTTGGCTTCGAACTTGAAGAGATCGAGAATTGGCAGTGCTGCGGCGGTGTTTACCCCCTCGGCAGTGACGAGATCGCAACAAAGCTCTCCTCTGTTCGTGCGCTCAATGAGGCGAAGGAAAAGGGTCAGGATCTCGTTACCCTCTGTTCCGCTTGCCACCACGTTATCAAGCGCGTCAATGACGACATGAAGAACGTTGATGACATCCGCTTCAGAGCAAACAACTACCTCAAGCTCGACGCACCCTACGCGGGTGAGACGAACGTCGTTCACTTCCTCGAGCTTCTTCGCGATACCATCGGCTTTGACGAGCTCAAGAAGCGCGTTGTTAAGCCCCTTACCGGCAAGAAGATCGGCGCTTACTACGGCTGTCTCCTTCTCCGTCCCTCGGGCATCCTCGCATTTGACGATCCCGAAAATCCCAAGATCATGGAGGACTTCATCCGCGCTCTCGGCGCAACTCCCGTGATCTACCCCTACCGCAACGAGTGCTGCGGCGGCTATATCTCCCTCAAGGAAAAGGATATGGCAAAGAACATGTGTGATAAGATCACCGAGAGCGCATCCGGCTTCGGCGCGGATATGCTCATCACGGCTTGTCCCCTCTGTATGTACAATCTCAACAAGAGCGCAGAGAAGGATATTCCCGTTTATTACTTCACCGAGCTCCTCGCAGAGGCTCTCGGACTTAAGGAGGAGGCATAAGCATGAGTCACGCAAAGAATCAGGCAGAGCGCGTCCGCGAGATCAGCGGAACCAATCCTCTTAAGTGTATGAAGTGCGGCAAGTGCTCGGCTACCTGCCCCGCTTTCAACGAGATGGACATCAAGCCCCATCAGTTCGTATCTTACGTTGCAAACGAGAACGTAGAGGAGCTCGTAAAGAGCGAGTCTCTCTGGAAGTGCCTTTCTTGCTTTGCATGCGTTGAGCGTTGCCCCAGAGACGTTAAGCCCGGCAAGATCATTGACGCGGCTCGTCAGCTCGTAGTTCGCGAGCGCGGCGGCAACTACCTTACCGCAGATGAGATCCCCGAGCTTCTTGATGAAGAGATGCCTCAGCAGCTCCTCGTCAGCGCATACAGAAGATATAAGAGGTGAGCAGAATGCAGAGAATTGGTGTATTTGTCTGTCACTGCGGTAGTAACATCGCCGCAACGGTAGACGTTAAGAAAGTTGTCGAAGTGATCGCCGCCGAGCCCGGCGTAGTACATGCTGAAGATTATCAGTACATGTGCTCCGAGGCAGGTCAGGAGAAGATCGCCATCGCAGTAAAAGAGAAGAAGCTGACCGGTATCGTTGTTTGCTCCTGCTCTCCCCGTATGCACGAGGCTACCTTCAGAAAGGCAGCTGAGCGCGCAGGCATCAACCCCTATATGGTTGAGATCGCAAATATCCGTGAGCACGTTTCGTGGATCCACAAGGATATCACCGAGGCTACCGAAAAGGCAGTTATCCTCGCTCGTGCCGCAGTTGCAAAGGTTAACCTCAACACTCCCCTCACCCCCGGCGAGAGCCGCGTAACCAAGCGCGCACTCGTTATCGGCGGCGGGATCGCAGGTATCCAGACCGCGCTCGATATCGCTGACGCAGGCTACGAGGTTGATATCGTTGAGAAGACCCCCTCTATCGGCGGAAGAATGTCCCAGATCGACAAGACCTTCCCCACTCTCGACTGTTCTGCTTGTATCCTTACTCCTAAGATGGTTGAGGCAGCAGCTCACGAGAAGATCACCATTTATACTTACAGTGAAGTAGAGAAGGTAAGCGGCTTCGTAGGCGACTTTACCGTTGATATCCGCAAGAAGGCAAGATATATCGACGCTGACAAGTGTACCGGTTGCGGCGCATGTCAGGAAAAGTGCCCCTCTAAGAAGACTCCCAGCGAGTTCAACAGAGCGCTCAATACCAGAACCGCTATCTACACTCCCTTCGCTCAGGCTATCCCGAACGTACCCGTAATCGACACCGAGGCTTGTATCAAGTTCAAGACCGGCAAGTGCGGTCTCTGCCAGAAGATCTGTGCAGCAGGCGCAGTTGATTACACTCAGCAGGATGAGATCGTAACCGAAAAGTACGGCGCAATCGTCGTTGCAACCGGTTTCGACACCATCAGCCTTGACAAGTACGACGAGTACGCATATAACCAGAGCCCCGACGTTATTACCTCCCTCGAGCTCGAGAGAGTTATGAACGCCGCAGGTCCTACCCACGGTCACCTCGAGAGACTTTCCGACGGTAAGGCACCCAAGGAGATCGTATTCATTCAGTGTGTCGGCAGCCGTTGCTCGGACGACAGAGGTAAGCCCTACTGCTCCAAGATCTGCTGTATGTACACCGCAAAGCACGCAATGCTCATCCGCGATAAGTATCCGGATGTTAACGTAACCGTATTCTACATCGACGTTCGTACCCCCGGTAAGAACTTTGACGAGTTCTACCGCCGCGCAGTTGAGCAGTACGGTGTAAACTACGTCAAGGGTCAGGTTGGTAAGGTTATTCCCCAGCCTAACGGAAAGCTCCTCGTTCAGGGCTCCGACCTTCTTGACAACAAGCAGATCCTCAAGGAAGCTGATATGGTAGTTCTTGCTACCGCTATCGAGCCCAATAAGGACGTAAGAAAGATCGCTACCATGCTCACCGCAAGTATCGATACCAACAACTTCCTTACCGAGGCTCACGCAAAGCTCCGTCCCGTTGAGTCTCCCACCGCGGGTATCTTCCTCTCCGGTGTCGTTCAGGGACCGAAGGATATTCCCGAGACCGTATCTCAGGCGGGTGCTGCAGCCGTTAAGGTTGTCGGACTCCTTGCAAAGGATAAGCTTCTTACTAACCCCTGCACCGCAAAGGCAGACGAGCTTCTCTGTAACGGTTGCTCGAGCTGTGCAAACGTATGTCCCTACGGTGCTATCTCCTACGAGGACACTCTCGTCAACGACCACGGTATCCGTGAGACCCGCCGCATAGCGATCGTTAACAGCGCGCTCTGCCAGGGATGCGGTGCTTGTACCGTTGCTTGTCCTTCCGGAGCTATGGACCTTCAGGGCTTCTCTAACAGACAGATCTTGTCGGAGGTAGATGCAATATGTCGGTAAATAACGAATTCAGACCCAAGATAGTTGCTTTTTGTTGCAACTGGTGCAGCTATGCGGGTGCGGACCTTGCGGGAAGCTCGAGACTTGCTTACCCCGCTGATGTAAAGATCATCCGCGTTCCCTGCTCCTGCCGTGTAAATCCTATGTTCATCCTTCGTGCTTTTGAAAAGGGCGCTGACGGCGTTATCATCTGCGGATGCCACCCCGGCGACTGCCATTACAGCACAGGTAACTACTATGCAAGAAGAAGAATGACCATGCTGTTCTCGATGCTTGATTATATCGGCGTTGAGAAGGGCCGTACCCGCGTTGAGTGGGTATCCGCCGCAGGGGGCGTTAAGTTCTCTGAGACAATGAATGACTTCGTAGCCAAGATCAAGGATCTCGGCGAGAACGTCAGATTGGGGGATCTGAGATGCAAGAACTGATTACTCGCGCAAAGGAACTCCTCGGCAACGGTACCGTAGCAAGAGTTCTGGGCTGGAAGATCGGCGATATGCCCTACAATCCCGAGCCCGCATACTTTGAGACCGTAGAGAGCCTTGACAAGTTCGTTTACAACGGCTTCTGCGGAGCAAACCTTTCCAAATACATGATCGAGGCATCCAAGCTCGAGGGTAAGACTCTCGTTTGCCTCAAGCCCTGCGATACATACAGCTTCAACCAGCTCATCACCGAGCACCGTGTTGACCGCGACAAGGCGTACATCATCGGCGTTGGCTGTAAGGGCAAGCTCGATATCGAGCGAATCAAGAAGACCGGAATCAAGGGTATCACCGCTATCAGCGGTGCCGAGATGACCGACGCTTGCGACACTCTCGAGATCGATACTATATATGGTAAGAAATCCTGCGCTTACAACGACGGCATGCTTGAGCGTTGCCACGTTTGCAAGGGCAAGGAGCACAAGATCTATGACGAGATCATCGGCGAGTCGAGAGATACCGCTGACAGCGAGAGATTCGCAGAGGTTGCAAAGATCGAGGCTATGAGCCCCGCAGAGAAGTTCGAGTTCTTCAAGGCTGAGCTTTCCAAGTGCATCCGCTGCAACGCTTGCAGAAACGTATGTCCCGCTTGCTCCTGCCGTAAGTGCGTATTCGACAGCACCAAGTTCGATTCCGCACAGAAGGCAAACGTCGATTCCTTCGAGGAAAAGATGTTCCATATCATCCGCGCGTTCCACGTTGCGGGCAGATGCACCGACTGTGGCGAGTGCAGCAGAGTATGTCCTCAGGGCATCCCGCTCCACCTCTTCAACAGAAAGTTCATCAAGGATATCAATGAGATCTACGGCGAGTACGTAGCAGGTGCAGAGGCAGGAAGCCGCGCTCCTCTCGTAAACTTCGACACCGAGGACGCCGAGCCCTCCATCGTTAACGAAAGAGGTAGCAAGTGATGTATAAGATAGCAAAAGAAAATCTGGCGTCCCTGTTCGCCCTCATTAATGAAACCAAAGAGCTCTACCTGCCCGTACAGGTAGCAGGTCAGACCAACTTCGCAGCATACACTGCTGACGCTTGCGTTGATCTTGACACTCTCAAGACCGTAAAGTCCCCCAAGGACGTATTCTTCCCCCAGAGCGAGACACTTTACAGCTGTCATAAGGAAGATAACAAGCTCAAGATCACTCCCGAGGCACTCGTTGACGCTCCCTTCGTCGTTTTCGGCATGAAGGCTTGCGATATCAAGGGTATCGAGGTTCTTGACAAGGTATTCCTTTCCGATCCCGTTGACTCCTTCTACGCGGCACGCCGCGCAAACGGCATCATCGTCGGCCTTGCTTGCCACGAGCCCGAGGAGAGCTGCTTCTGTAAGGTATTCGGTGTTGATTGCACCGAGCCCGCAGCAGACGTTGCAACCTGGATGATCGAGGGTGAGCTCTACTGGAAGGCTCTCACCGAAAAGGGTGAGGCACTTACCGAGAGCGTAAAGGCTCTTCTTACCGAAACCTGCGAGAGCAAGGTCGAGGCAGAGAAGACCGCGGTTAAGGAGATCGTAGAAAAGCTTCCTTATTCTAATATATCTCTCGAAGGTTGGAACGGCGACGTTCTCACCGAGAAGTTCAACGACGCTCTCTGGAACGAGCTTTACAAGCCCTGTCTTGCGTGCGGCACATGTACCTTCGTTTGCCCCACCTGCCAGTGCTACGATATCAAGGACTACAACACCGGTAACGGTGTGCAGAGATACCGCTGCTGGGACTCCTGCATGTACTCCGACTTTACAATGATGGCTCACGGTAACAACCGTAACAGCCAGATGCAGAGATTCAGACAGAGATTTATGCACAAGCTCGTCTACTTCCCTGCAAACAACGACGGTATGTATTCCTGCGTAGGATGCGGACGTTGCGTGGACAAGTGCCCCGCTTCTCTCAATATCGTCAAGGTAATCAAAGCATTCAGCGAGAAGGGAGATAAGTGATAATGAGCTGCAACAATGAACATAAGCACGGCGAGCACGAGTGCTCTTGCTTCCCCGGCTTTAAGCACGACACCCTGATCCCCATGGTCGGTATTATCACCGACATCCGCGAGGAGACCCCCGACGTTAAGACCTTCCGCGTAAACGCTCCCGAGGGCGGCAAGCTCTTCGAGCATATGCCCGGCCAGTGCGCAATGCTCTGCGTTCCCGGCGTAAGCGAGGGTATGTTCTCGATCACATCCTCCCCCACAAACAAAGAATATCAGGAATTCAGTATCAAGAGATGCGGAATGCTCACCGAGGTTCTTCACAGCCTCGAGGTAGGTTCCGAGATCACAGTAAGAGGTCCCTACGGTAACAACTTCCCCGTTGACACCGTCCTCAAGGGTAAGGATCTCGTATTCATCGCCGGCGGTATCGGTCTTGCGCCCCTCCGTTCGGTAATCAACTACGTTATCGACAACAGACCCGACTACGGCAAGGTAGATATCATCTACGGTTCCCGTTCGGCAGACGACCTCGTTCAGCTCAAGGAGATCCAGGAAGTCTGGATGCATACCGAGGGCGTAAACGTACACCTCACCATCGACCGTGAGCAGGAGGGCTGGGATGGCCACGTTGGCTTCGTTCCCACCTACGTTAAGGAGCTCGGAGAGGCAGGACAGGTTGAGTTCGGTATCAATACCATCTCCCTCATCTGCGGACCTCCCATCATGATCAAGTTCGTTCTCGGCGCGCTCGGCGATATGGGCGTTTCCAAGACACAGATCTACAGCACACTCGAGCTTCGCATGAAGTGCGGTGTCGGTAAGTGCGGAAGATGCAATATCGGCTCCAAGTACGTCTGCAAGGACGGACCGGTATTCCGCTTCGACGAGATCGACGAGCTTCCCCCCGAGTATTAATCAACATCTAAACTGAATTATTGAAAGGACTTAAACCAAATATGGAAAATATGGTTAATGTGTATTTCTTCGGTAAGAAATACAGCGTTCCCGGAGACCTTACGATCATGACGGCTATGGAATATGCAGGCTACACCCTCAAGAGAGGATGCGGCTGCCGCCACGGTTTCTGCGGTGCTTGCGCTACTATTTACAGAATCAAGGGCCAGAACGAGCTCAAGACCTGCCTCGCTTGCCAGACTCAGGTACAGGAAGGCATGTACGTTGCTTCCATCCCCTTCTTCCCCACTGATAAGAGAACTTACGAGATCAAGGATCTCCGCCCCAACCAGCAGGTTATGATGGAGCTCTACCCTGAGATCTACTCCTGCATCGGATGCAATGCCTGCACCAAGGCTTGTACTCAGTCCCTCAACGTTATGCAGTACATTGCATACGCTCAGAGAGGCGAGTTCGAGAAGTGCGCAGAGGAATCCTTCGACTGCGTATCCTGCGGATGCTGCTCGGTTCGCTGCCCTGCAGAGATCTCGCACCCCCACGTAGGACTTCTTGCAAGACGTCTTACCGGTAAGTACATCGCTCCCGAGACCGAGCACCTCATCAACCGCGTTGCAGAGATCAACAAGGGCGAGTACGACGAGCTCATCGAGAAGGTTATGCAGAAGCCTATCTCCGAAATGCAGGAGCTCTACAACACCAGAGATATCGAGAAATAAGGAGGTAAGACAGAATGTATACTCAGGAAATGCTTGATTCCATAAAGAAGCTTGAAGCGTCCCGTGAGGCGCGTATGGCAACAGAGCCCAGACGTATGACCGCTGATGAAAAGTCGGCTCTTCTCAAGGCTTACCACCCCGACTACCGTGAGGACGGCTTCGTTGAGATCAAGGTTGGTCCCAACAAGGGCGAGAAGGTTCCCTGCGAGCTTGGCGAGCTTCTTCACTCCAACAGCCGTATTCTCGGCGAAAAGATCGACCTTAATAAGGTAGATTACGACGTTGACGTTCTCGTAATCGGCGGCGGCGGCGCAGGCTGCGCAGCTGCAATCGAGGCTCACGAGGCTGGCGCAAATGTAATGATCGTTACCAAGCTCCGCATTGGTGACGCTAACACCATGATGGCTGAGGGTGGTATCCAGGCTGCAGATAAGCCCAACGACTCCCCCGTTCAGCACTATCTCGACGCTTTCGGCGGCGGACACTTCGCAGCTCGTCCCGAGCTTCTTCGCCGTCTCGTTATGGAAGCTCCCGACGCTATCCGTTGGCTCAACGACCTCGGCGTTATGTTCGATAAGGACGCAGAGGGTAACATGGTTACCACCCACGGCGGTGGAACCTCCAGAAAGAGAATGCACGCTTGTAAGGACTACTCCGGCGCGGAGATCATGAGAACCGTTCGCGACGAAGTTCTCAACCGCAAGGTTCCCGTTGTTGAGTTCACCGCAGCAGTTGAGCTCATCAAGGACGAAAAGGGTCAGGTTGCCGGCGCAGTTCTCCAGAACCTTGAGACCGAGGATTACCTCGTAGCAAAGGCAAAGACCGTTATCATCGCTACCGGCGGTGCAGGTCGTCTCCACTACCAGGGCTTCCCCACCTCTAACCACTACGGCGCAACCGCAGACGGTCTCGTTCTCGGTTACCGCGCAGGTGCTCCCCTCCTTTATCAGGACACCATCCAGTACCACCCCACCGGAGCTATCTATCCCGCACAGATCAAGGGCGCTCTCGTTACCGAGAAGGTTCGTTCGATCGGCGCGATGCTCGTAAACTCCGAGGGTGAGGCATTCATGCATCCCCTTGAGACCCGTGACGTTTCTGCAGCATCCATCATCCGTGAGTGCTCCACCAACGGTAAGGGCGTAAACACTCCCAGCGGCAAGGGCGTATGGCTTGATACTCCCATGATCGAAAAGCTTCACGGCGAGGGCACCATCGAGAAGAGAATCCCCGCTATGATGCGTATGTACATGAACTACGGAATCGATATGAGAAAGGTTCCGATCCTTATCTACCCCACTCTCCACTACCAGAACGGTGGTCTTGAGATCGGCGGAGAGGGCTTCACCAAGGCTATCCCCAACCTCCTCGTTGCGGGTGAGGCTGTCGGCGGTATCCACGGCAGAAACAGACTTATGGGTAACTCCCTCCTTGACATCATCGTATTCGGTAGAAACGCAGGTAAGGCTGCAGCTGCAAAGGCAAAGGAAGTTGAGCTTGGCACTATGAACCTTGATCACCTCCAGGCTTACGCAGAAGAGCTCGACGCAGCAGGTGCGACCGCAGAGGGCGTATCTCCCATGCTTCTCCCCAACTACGCTCGCCACGAAAGATAAGAGGGGGCGACTAAACCACAATGGAGTTTATTTCTAAGCTGATTAATCCCGGTTCAGCCGCAGTTGTTCTTATCGGCGCATTCTTCATCACCTTCCTTGGCTATTGCCTCGGCAGAATCTCGATCAAGGGTGTTTCGCTCGGAACGGCGGGAGTATTCCTTATCGCGCTCCTTTTCGGTTATCTCTTTACCCTTGAGGGGCTTCAGAATATCCCCGTTATCTCGAAGTTCTTCATTGCCGATGCATCCGCGGCGGCAATGGATTCCTACGGCTTTATCGGCGATATCGGACTTGTACTCTTTGTGACCGCGGTAGGCTCTATCGCAGGCCCGAAATTCTTCCGCGATCTTAAGAAGAACGCGAAGACATACCTCCCTATGGGAGCACTTATTATCGTAATCGGCGCAGGCGTTGCAACCGCCTTTGCGCTCATCCCCGGAATCGGCTCCGCTTTCGCAAGCGGAGTCCTCTCCGGCGCTCTCACCTCGACCCCCGCATTCTCCGCAGCTAAGGAGATCGCAGGCGACGAGGCTGCAATGGTTTCTCTCGGTCAGGCTATCTCCTACCCCTTCGGAGTTGTAGGCGTAGTTCTCTTCGTTCAGATCATGCCGAAGCTCCTCAAGGCTGATATGGCAAAAGAGAGAGCTCTCATCGCAGGTCCCGCGAAGACCGAGGAAAAGACCGAAGCAAAGACCGCAAAGAAGGAAAAGAAGACTTTTGACATTGACGGCTACGGCCTCGCGGCTTTCGGCGTTGCTGTCGTTCTCGGACTCCTTCTCGGCTCGATCAAGATCCCGCTCACAAGCGAAGGCTTCTCGGGCTCTTGCTTCTCGCTCGGTATGACCGGCGGTCCTCTGATTATGGCACTCGTTCTCGCTCATTTCGGACACATCGGTCCGCTCAATATGAGAGTTAACGTTCAGGTGCTCAAGATCTTCCGCGAGTTCGGTCTGGTACTCTTCCTTCTCGGCGCAGGCGTCGAGGGCGGAGTTCAGCTCGTACAGCAGATCCAGAATTCCGAGTACGGTCTTATGATCGTTCTCTACGGCTTTATCGCAGGCGTTATCATCACCCTCGTTCCGATGGTGGTCGGTTACATCTTTGCGAGAAAGATCTGCAAGCTTCCCCTGCTCAATACCCTCGGCTCTATCACCGGCGGTATGACGTCCACCCCCGCGCTCGGTACTCTTATCGCAGTTGCGGAGACAGATGACGTTGCAGGCGCGTATGCATCGACGTACCCGATCGCACTTGTGCTGGTCGTGTTCGCTTGCCAGATTATTGGTATAATAGTATAATAAATTTTAGGAGGCATTATCTAAAATGCGCGAAATTAACGTACAGCAGATCATCGATACCGTTGAAAGACTCTGTATCGATGCTAACAATCATCTTCCCTCCGACGTAAAGTGTGCAATCAAGAATTGCCGCGCTTGCGAGGACGGCAAGATCGCACAGGGCGTTCTTGATAATATCATCGAGAACTTCGAGATCGCAGATGCAGAGAACGTACCCGTATGTCAGGATACCGGTATGGCTTGCGTATTCCTTGAGATCGGTCAGGACCTCCACATCGTTGGCGGCGACCTTACCGAGGCTATCAACGAGGGTGTACGCCGCGGCTATGCAAACGGCTATCTCCGTAAGTCTGTTGTTGGCGACCCCGTTCGCCGCGGCAACACCGGTGATAACACTCCCGCTATGATCTACACCGAGATCGTTCCCGGTGAGAACCTCAAGATCACCATCGGCCCCAAGGGCTTCGGTAGCGAGAACATGTCCGCTATCCGTATGTTCAAGCCCTCCGCAGGTCTCCAGGGTATCAAGGACTTCATCATTGAGACCGTTGAGGCTGCAGGTCCTAACCCCTGTCCTCCTATTGTAGTCGGCGTTGGAATCGGCGGTACCTTCGATAAGGCTGCTCTCCTCGCAAAGAAGGCTATTATGAGACCCATCGACTCCTGCCATCCCGATCCTTACTACGCAGACCTTGAAAAGGAAATGCTCGAGAAGATCAATGCTCTCGGCATCGGTCCTCAGGGCTTCGGCGGCAAGACTACCGCTATCGGTCTTAACATCGAAACTCTTCCCACTCACATCGCGGGTATGCCTTGTGCAATCAACATCAACTGCCACGTAACCCGCCATAAAACGGAGGTACTCTAATCATGGCAAGAAAGATCACACTTCCCCTTACCGAGGAACTTGCAAAGACCCTCAAGGCTGGCGACGAGCTTCTCGTTACCGGTGTAATCTACACCTCCCGTGACGCAGGTCACAAGAGAATGTGCGAAACTCTCGCAGCAGGCGAGAAGCTTCCCTTCGATCCCACCGACGCTACCATCTACTACGTTGGTCCTACCCCTGCAAAGCCCGGTCAGGTTATCGGCTCTGCAGGACCCACCACCAGCGGACGTATGGACGCTTACGCTCCCACTATGATGAGCGTTGGCGCACGCGGCATGATCGGTAAGGGCGCACGTCTTCCCGAAGTTGTTGAAGCTATGAAGAAGTATTCCGGCGTTTACTTCGGTGCTATCGGCGGCGCAGGCGCACTTCTTGCAAAGTGCATCAAGAGCTGCGAGCTCATCGCGTACGAGGATCTCGGCGCAGAGGCTCTCCGCAAGCTCTATATCGAGGATATGCCCCTCGTTGTTATCATCGACAGCGAAGGCAACAACCTCTACGAGGACGGCCGCAAGGCTTACCTTGAGAGCAAGTAATTGCATAAAAAGCGGCTCACCGAATTTCGGTGAGCCGTTTTTTTTAGGGAACGGATAAGAAGCAATAGGGAGGAGCAGAAGCGCGGGCGGTGCGGAAATTATCAAAACTAAAAAATACGCGAAATTTCGTTGAGCTTGATTGAATTTTGTGAAAATATTAATAATTGTTGAAAAATATTGCTAAAAGGTCTTGACAAATTGAACAAAAAGTAGTATTATTATATTAACCAAATAATATTTATGGAGGCTATTATGAAAAAAATCACAGCAATCCTTGTTGCCATCTTTATGCTTGCAAACATGATGGCTATCGTAGCTTCGGCTAACACCCTTCCCGTTGATATCACCAACCAGATCCAGTGGGTAACCGCATTCGAAATGTACGAGAAGAAGCTCCCCATCGTTAGAGCTGACGCAGTATTTATGAATGCTATGGATTACACCGCTGCAACCGCTCCCGGTTCCGGCATCCGTATGTGCACCATCACTGACTGGGCAGAGCGCGGACTCGAAGAGTACTTCGACGACTACTTCCACGACGGCGACGGCTTCTTCTTCTATGATGCAGTATGGGCTAACTCCGTTGCAGATCCTTATGACCACGGCCTTATGGAGTACTCCTTCTCCGTTGAAGAGGCTGGCATCTACGAGATCGTTTTCGTAGGCGCAGCACAGATCAAGGCAGAGAACGTTGACCTTAACGATAAGGACCGCGGATTCGCATTCTCTATCGACAATGGCGAGATCCAGCAGGTTAACATCTCCGATACTCTCGGTATCTTCCGTGACTACACCTATGAAGTTGACAAGGCTAGCTACGAGGCAAACATCCTCACCACCACCAACGGTGTAAACCATCAGCTCTACCTTCCTACTTACTACTACGGCATTCAGCTCAACCTCACCGCAGGTTCTCACACCCTTCAGTTCTATCACCTCTTCTCCAGCGGTGACTACGTATTCGAAAGCGGCAACGGTCCTCGTCTTAACTACATGGGCGCATACGTTCAGAAGTGGCTCACCTCTGACCAGCTCGCTAACTACAAGTACCCCGAAACCACTGAGGAAGTAACCACCGCAGCTCCCGAGACCACCAAGGCTCCCGAGACCGAGGCTCCTGAGACCGAAGCTCCCGCTACCGAAGCTCCCGCAGCTACCGAGGCTCCCGCAGCTACCCAGGCTCCCGAGACCGAGGCTCCCAAGAAGGAAGGCGGATGCGGCTCTATGATGGGCGTAGGCGCAGTTCTCGCTATCATCCCCGTAGCAGCTCTCGTTATCAAGAAGAAGAGAGACTAATTAGTATTTAACTGATTAAGACTACATAAATAAAGCCAGCGGCTATGCCGCTGGCTTATTTTTGTATCTTCAATCGTAAACTTTCTGTCAACTTTTCGTCCAAATGCCGATTAAACTTGACTTTTTGCTTTAGATATGTTATAATTATATGATTTAATAGGTAGGAAACTTGTTTTTTACCCCTAAACCACAGAATTTTTTATTGAACGGAGAGATAAAATGTACAGAATCGTTGAAAAAAAGATTTTGAACCCCACCGTCGTTCAGCTCCAGATCGAGGCTCCCCTTGTAGCAAAGAAGGCTCAGCCCGGTCAGTTCATCATCCTTCGCGTTGATGAGCAGGGCGAGCGCATTCCCCTTACCGTTGCAGGCACCGACAAGGAAGCCGGCAATGTTAAGATCATCTTCCAGATCGTTGGCGGCACTACCGAGAAGCTCAGCCACAAGGAAGAGGGCGACTACATTCAGGACTTCGTAGGTCCTCTCGGCGTTGCAACCCACCTCGACGGCCTCAAGAAGGTCTGCATCGTTGGCGGCGGCGTTGGTTGCGCTATCGCAATGCCCATCGCTGAAGCCCTTCACGCAAGAGGAGTTGAAGTAACCTCCATCATCGGCTTCAGAAACAAGGAACTCCTTATCCTTGAGGACGAGTACAGAGCTTGCTCGAGCACTCTCCGCATCATGACCGACGACGGCTCCTACGGCGAGCACGGTAACGTTACCGTTCCGCTCAAGGAAATGCTCGAGGCTGGCGAGAAGTTTGATATGATCATCACCATCGGTCCTCTGATCATGATGAAGTTCGTAACTCTCACTGCAAAGCCCTTCGGCACTCCCGTAACCGTTTCGATGAACCCCATTATGATCGACGGCACAGGTATGTGCGGTGGCTGCCGTCTTACCCTCAACGTTGACGGCAAGAAGGTCACCAAGTTCGCTTGCGTTGACGGTCCCGACTTCAACGGCTACGAAGTAGATTTCGACGAGGCTATGTCCCGCGGAAGAATGTATTTCGATTTCGAGCGCCACGCTCACGAAGAGACCTGCAATCTCTTCAAAAAGGAGGTACAGTAAAATGGCAAAGGCAAATATGTCGCTCACCCGTAACCCCATGCCCAACCAGGATCCCCTGGTAAGAGCACATAACTTCAGCGAGGTTGCTCTCGGTTATTCCGAGGAGACCGCTATCGACGAGGCTAACCGTTGCCTTAACTGCAAGCATATGCCTTGCGTTGACGGCTGTCCCGTTAAGATCCATATTCCCGAATTTATTCAGAAGATCAAGGAAGGCGACTTCGAGGGCGCTTACCAGATCATTTCCAAGTCCTCCTCGCTTCCCGCAGTTTGCGGCCGTGTATGTCCTCAGGAGACTCAGTGTGAGTCGAAGTGTGTTCGCGGCATCAAGGGCGAGAGCGTAGGTATCGGACGTCTTGAGAGATTCGTTGCTGACTGGCACAACACCTTTGCAACCGCAGAGCCTGTTCGTCCCGAGTCCAACGGTCACAGAGTTGCTATCGTAGGCTCCGGCCCCTCCGGCCTTACCTGCGCAGGCGACCTTGCAAAGAAGGGCTACGAGGTAACCGTTTACGAGGCTCTTCACACCGCAGGCGGCGTTCTTGTTTACGGTATTCCCGAGTTCCGTCTTCCCAAGGCTATCGTTGCAAAGGAAGTTGACACTCTCGAGAAGCTCGGCGTTAAGGTCGAGACCAACGTAGTTATCGGTAAGACCCTTACCGTTGACGAGCTCTTTGACATGGGCTACGAGGCTGTATTTATCGGCTCGGGCGCAGGTCTTCCCAACTTCATGGGCATTCCCGGTGAGTCCTACAAGGGCGTTTACTCCGCAAACGAGTTCCTCACCAGAAGTAACCTTATGAAGGCATATCTTGACAATCCCGAAACTCCCATTATGAAGGGCGGTAAGGTAGCAGTTGTCGGCGGCGGTAACGTTGCTATGGACGCTGCAAGAACCGCACTCCGTCTTGGCGCAGAGAAGGTATATATCGTTTACCGTCGTTCGATGGAGGAGCTTCCCGCACGTAAGGAAGAGGTTGAGCACGCAGAGGAAGAGGGAATCGAATTCCGCCTTCTTTGCAACCCCACCGAGATCATCGGCTACAACAACCCCGAAGATCCCCGCGATCCCAAGAACGGCTTCGTAACCGGTATGAAGTGTGTTAAGATGGAGCTTGGCGAGCCCGATGCAAAGGGGCGCCGTCGCCCCGGTGTTATCCCCGACAGCGAGTTCGAGATCGAGGTTGACACCGTTGTTATCTCCATCGGTACTTCTCCCAACCCCCTTATCAAGTCCACCACCGAGGGTCTTGAGGTTAACGCACACGGCGGTATCATCGTTAACGAGGACGGACTTTCCTCCCGTAACGCTGTATACGCAGGCGGTGACGTTGTAACCGGTGCTGCTACCGTTATCTCCGCTATGGGCGCAGGTAAGACCGCGGCTAAGGCTATCGACGAGTACCTTTCCAAGTAATTGGTTTTAATTTCTTCCGTGACCGTTTTCGGTCACGGAAGAATGCTATTGAGTAAAAGCAATTCGCACACGATTGTTTTTGCCACAAATAAATTTTGCGCGATAACTACGCGCCTATAAGGAGAAAAAATGAATAATTCCTTCGATTTCTGCGTTGTGGATGAGATACTCTCCTCCTACAAATGCAGTCAGCAGGCTATAATTGCCATTCTCCAGGATATCCAGGAGCATTACAGATACCTTCCCGAGGAAGTTTTCCCCTATCTTGCAAAGAAGCTGGGAATGAGCGAGGTAAGCATTTACAGCATCGCGACCTTCTATGAGAATTTCTCCCTTGAGCCCAAGGGCAAATACGTTATCAAGATCTGCGACGGCACCGCTTGCCACGTAAGAAGATCTATCCCGATCCTTGAGCGCATCCGCTCGGATCTTGGTCTGAGTGAGTCGAAGAAGACCACCGACGACCGCAATTTCACCGTTGAGACGGTTTCCTGCCTCGGTGCGTGCGGACTTGCTCCCGTACTTACCGTAAACGACGTCGTTTACCCCGAAATGACCCCCGATAAGGCTTCGGCTCTTCTGAATCAGCTCAAGGAGGAGATCGCTAATGCTTAAGAACAGACAGGAATTTATTGCCTACCGCGAGGATTCGGTAAAGGCTTATGCCGCGCAGACCAAGAAGATCATCGTTTGCGCAGGTACCGGCTGTGTTGCGGGCGGTTCGCTTCACATCCACGCAAAGCTCAACGAGCTTATGCAGGCAAAGGGTCTTCCCGTTGCAGTTGAGCTTATGGTCGATCCCCACGGCGAGGAGGTCGGACTCAAGAAGAGCGGATGCCACGGCTTCTGCGAAATGGGTCCCCTTGTCCGTATTGAGCCCCAGGGCTGGCTTTACACCAAGGTAAAGCTCGAGGACTGTGAGGAGATCGTAGAAAAGACAATCGTAGGCGGCGAGTGCGTTGACCGCCTTGTATATAAAAAGAACGGCGAGATCTACCGCGAGCAGTCCGAGATCCCCTTCTACCGTCAGCAGACCCGTGTCGTTCTTGAGCATTGCGGTAAGATCGACTCGGATTCCATCCGCGAGTATGTTGCTATCGGCGGTTATGCCGCATTTGAAAAGGCTCTCTTTGAGATGTCGGGCGCTGAGATCATCGCAGAGATCTCCAAGTCCGAGCTCCGCGGACGCGGAGGAGGCGGCTTCCCCGCGGGTAAGAAGTGGGAGCAGGTTGCAAGACAGAAGGAGACCCAGAGATACGTTGTTTGTAACGGTGACGAGGGCGACCCCGGCGCGTTTATGGACAGAAGTATCATGGAGGGCGACCCCCACAGAATGCTTGAGGGTATGATGATCGCGGGCGTTGCCTGCGGCGCATCCGACGGATATATCTACGTTCGTGCGGAGTATCCCCTTGCAGTTGATAGACTTCGCAGAGCAATCAAGCAGGCAGAGGATCTCGGTCTTCTCGGCGATAACATCCTCGGAACCGATTTCTCCTTCCATATGCACATCAACCGCGGTGCGGGTGCATTCGTATGCGGAGAGGGCTCTGCTCTGACCGCATCCATCGAGGGTAAGCGCGGATTCCCCCGTGTTAAGCCCCCCAGAACTGTTGAAAACGGACTTTTCGATAAGCCCACCGTACTTAATAACGTCGAGACCTACGCTAACGTAGCCGACATTATCAATAAGGGTGCTGATTGGTTCCTCGGTATCGGAGTTCCCAAGAACTCGGGCACCAAGGCGTTCGCGCTCACCGGTAACATCTCCAACACCGGTCTTATCGAGGTTCCTATGGGAACCACCCTCCGCGAGATCATTTTTGAGATCGGCGGCGGTATGAGAGGCGACGGCGAGTTCAAGGCTGTTCAGATCGGCGGACCTTCGGGCGCTTGTCTGACAAAGGAGCATCTTGATCTTCCCCTCGACTTCGACACCCTCAAGCGTGTTGGAGCAATGATCGGCTCGGGCGGTCTTGTCGTTATGGACTCGAACACCTGTATGGTCGAGGTTGCGCGCTTCTTTATGAACTTCACCCAGAACGAGTCCTGCGGTAAGTGCGTTCCCTGCCGCGAGGGCACCAAGAGAATGCTTGAAATTCTCGAGAGAATCGTTGCGGGCGAGGGCCGTGACGGCGATATCGAGCTCCTTCTCGAGCTTGCGGACACTATTTCTGCAACCGCTCTCTGCGGTCTTGGTAAGTCTGCTCCCAATCCCGTTGTCAGCACCATTAAGAATTTCCGTAACGAATACGAGGCGCATATCTACGATAAGAGCTGTCCCGCGGGCGCTTGCCAGAAGCTCAAGAAGATCTGGATCGATCCCGAGCTTTGTAAGGGTTGCTCCAAGTGCGCAAGACAGTGTCCCGTTTCCGCTATCAGCGGTAAGGTCAAGGAACCCTTCTCGATCGATCTTGAGAAGTGCATCCGTTGCGGCAGCTGTATCTCGGCTTGCCCGTTCAAGGCAATTAAGGAGGGCTAAATTATGAGCGAAAAACAGTTTATGACAATAGACGGCATCCCGGTTGAAATCAACGGGGAAAAGAATATTCTTGAGCTTTGCCACAAGATCGGCGTTAAGATGCCTACCTTCTGCTACCATTCCGATCTTTCGATCTACGGTGCTTGCCGTATGTGTATGGTAGAGAACAAGTGGGGCGGCATTGAGGCTGCTTGCTCGACTCCTCCCCGCGCGGGAATGGAGATCAAGACCAACACCGAGCGTCTCCGCCGTTACCGCAAGAATATTCTTGAGCTTCTTCTTGCAAACCACTGCCGCGATTGCACAGTTTGCGAGAACAACCAGAAGTGTAAGCTCCAGGAGCTTGCAATGCGCTTCAACATTGAGGGCGTTCGCTTCCCCAACCGCGCAAAGTCCACAAAGAACGACGATACCTCGTCCGTCTGCATCGTTCGCGACGCGGGCAAGTGCATCCTCTGCGGCGGCTGCGTAAGAGTTTGTAACGAGATTCAGAACGTCGGCGCGATCGACTTTGCTCACCGCGGCTCGAAGATGGTTATCTCCACCGCTTTCGGCAAGCCTCTCGCGGATTCTCCCTGCGTAGGCTGCGGTCAGTGTGCGGCAGTTTGCCCCACCGGTGCGATCGTTGTTAAGAATAATATTGATTGCGTTTGGGAAGCTATCGACGCTCCGAACGTAAGAACCAGCGTGCAGATCGCGCCCGCAGTACGCGTTGCGATCGGCAAGGAGCTCAAGTGCCGCGACGGTGAGAACGTAATGGGCAAGATCGTTGCCGCACTCCGCCGTATGGGCTTTGACGAGGTTTACGATACCACTCTCTCCGCCGACATTACCGTTATGGAGGAGACCGCAGAGTTTATCGACAGACTTGAAAACGGCGGCAAGCTTCCTCTCATCACCTCCTGCTGTCCCGGTTGGATCCAGTACGCAGAGAAGAAGCACCCCGAATTCCTCGAGAATATCTCGACCTGCCGTTCTCCTATGCAGATGATGGGATCTATCATCAAGGATCAGAACAAGGACGCTGAAAAGAAGATGTTCCACGTTGCGGTTATGCCCTGTACCGCAAAGAAGTTCGAGGCTTCCCGCCCCGAATTTACCAAGGACGGCGAGCCCGACGTTGATGCAGTAATTACTACTCAGGAGCTCATCCTTATGATCAAGGAGTCGGGTCTTGTATTCGACGAGCTCGAGCCCGAGGCAGTTGATATGCCCTTCGGTGCTATTTCGGGTGCCGGAGTTATCTTCGGTGTAACCGGAGGCGTAACCGAGGCGGTTCTTCGCCGTGTAGCCGAGAGCAAGTCCCGTGCGGCTCTGCTTCAGGCGGCAAACGCAGGTCAGCGCGGTATGGAAGGTATCAAGGAATTCTACCTGCCCTACGGTGACCGTCAGCTCCATATCGCTGTTGTCAGCGGTCTTGGAAACGCAGAGAGAGTTCTTCTCCGCGCGTCCGCAGGCGAGCATTTCGACTTCATCGAGATCATGGCTTGTCCCGGCGGATGTATCAACGGCGGCGGACAGCCCTACTCGAGCGACGCCAAGGAAGCAAGAAGCAAGGGCCTTTATGAAGTGGATAGAATGCAGAGCATCCGTTGCTCTCAGGAAAATCCCATTGTAAACTCGGTTTACAAGAAGATCATCAAGGATCGCGCACACGAGCTTCTTCACGTTCACTATACCGCAAAACACGAAGACTAAATATTCCCTCTGCGGCGGCTCTGCCGCCGCAGAAATTTCTTTTAAGGTATAAATATGAGAAAATTTGACACAAAAGTTCAGCATCTTAAATATAAGGTGCTTCGCGAAGTAGCAAGACTCGCGTGGAACGATACTCTTCTTGAGAATTGCATTGATATTCCGAAGACCATCGTTCCCGGAAACGAGCCGACTATGCGTTGCTGTGTTTATAAGGAGCGCGCAATACTCGGCGAGCGAGTAAAGCTTGCGATCGGCGGCGACAAGAAGAATCCCAATGTCATCCAGGTTATCGAGATCGCTTGCGACGAGTGTCCCGTCAGCGGATATGAGGTTACGAACGCTTGCCGCGGATGCCTTGCGCACCGTTGCGAGGACGTTTGTAAGAAGGGCGCGCTCTCCTTCGACGAAAACCACGTCGCGCACATCGACAAGTCGAAGTGCGTTGAATGTGGCGCTTGCGCGAAGGTTTGCCCCTATACCGCTATCGTAAAGCGTACCCGTCCTTGCCAGAACGCCTGCAAGGTCAAGGCAATTTCGATGAACGAGCAGAAGGCGGCTCTTATCGACAACAACAAGTGCATCCGTTGCGGCGCGTGCGTTTATCAGTGCCCCTTCGGTGCTATTTCGGATAAATCCTTCATCGTTGACGTAATCGAGATCATCAAGAAGAGCAAGCGTGAAGCGGCAGGCAAGGTCTACGCTATGGTTGCTCCCTCGATCGCCAGCCAGTTCAAGTATGCGAAGAACGGTCAGGTCATCACGGGTCTGCGTAAGCTCGGATTTGACAAGGTCATCGAAGCGGCACTCGGCGCAGATCTCGTTGCGCTTGCCGAGTCGCGCGAGCTTGCAGAGAAGGGATTCCTTACTTCCTCCTGCTGTCCCGCGTTTGTTACTTACATAAACTCTGCTTTCCCGAATCTTAAGGAATTCGTTTCGCACAATCCCTCGCCGATGGCGTTGCTCGGTAAGGTCATCAAGGAGCGCGATCCCGAGGCGAAGGTCATTTTCGTCGGTCCTTGCACGGCAAAGAAGGGTGAGGCACAGCGCGAGGAAGTCAAGCCCTATGTTGACGCGGTTATCACCTTCGAGGAGCTTCAGGCTCTCTTCGACAGCCGCGATATCGACATCACTCTGCTCGAGGAATCGGGACTTGACGATGCATCCTACTACGGACGCATTTTCGCACGCTCGGGCGGTCTTTCCGAGGCGGTTGTTCAGGCGCTTGACGAGCAGAATATCGATTTTGAGGTCAAGCCCGTTATCTGCGACGGTATCGAGGCTTGCCGTATGGCACTTCTCAAGAAGAATAAGAATATCCTCGACGGCAACTTCATCGAGGGAATGGCGTGTATCGGCGGCTGTATCGGCGGCGCGGGATGCCTGACTCACGGTGAGAAGAATAAGACCGAGGTCGATAAATACGGTAAGGAAGCACTTGATAAATCTATCAAGGATGCCACCCGTATAGCAAAATAAAATCAAGCAGTCTCTCAAATCAGAGAGACTGCTTTTCATATTAATTAAATTCCAGACGAAGATTTGACCATCTTACCGCGGGGCGACAGCCCGCCGCCTCGTAGACACGCCGCGCGGGATTGTTTTCGCCCGTGTAGAGCGACATAAAGGTCGCCCCTTTCTGCGAATGATGACGGCACATCTCGCAGAATATCAAGGTCGCGATACCGCGTCCGCGGTAATCGGGGTGAGTTCCTATGCCGCAGAAATTGCCGCGTATACCCGCCCCCTCGCGTACCTGCGAGAGCGGACCGGTGTATCCGATGACGAGACCGTCCGCGTTTTCATCCACGGCAACCACGATCGGCTGATCGAGATGAGCAAGCACGGTCTTTTTCCACCCGGGATTATTGATCGCATCAAAAAGCTCGGCGAGTCCGTGATGACGGGTGGTGTCAAAGTATGTGATCTTGATACCGCCGTCCGCGAGAGCCGACAAGCGTTTTTCCTGATCTTTGGGAACTCTGTATCCGTCGAGTGACGAATAGTAGGATATCTGCACGCACCATTCGGCGTATCCGCGGCGAAGCAAGAGGCGTGCGGCGGGGGAATCCGATTGAATGCCGGGCGCGCAGGGATGACCGTCCGTGCTCTGCGGAATGATCCAAGGCAGATGCGCGGGATTGTGAAAGACTATGTCAATGCGCTTCGCGCCGTAATCGTCGCGCAGGATCCTTTCTGCTTCGTCAAGCAAAGCGGAGGCACAACCGTTTCCGCGGTGCTCGCGAAGAACGCCGAAATAGGTCAGATATGAAACGCCGTCGCCGTTCGGTAGACGCGCGGAAAGAAAGCCGACGGTTTCTCCCGAGCCACTCAAGGCGCAAAGCGTCAGTCCTCCGTCCATAAAGAATATACGCTCGAATTCCCCCTTTGCGAGAGGGCGATAAAGGAGCTTGTCGGAGAATATCAGAGAATTATATATCCCCCGCAGGTCGCCGACCGCCCCGCGGACGATTTTGTATTCATTTATCATAGTATGCACCTATATTTTGTTGGAATTTACGTTGCGCCGAGATTACTGATCGGAAGTTACATCCGCTTCAATATTTCGGATTTTGTAAGCCCTCCGAATTTCACCGCGAAGGTATCGAAATCGGTGTCGGGGTCAAGACCGAGGCAGGCGAAGATCTCGTTCAGAAATTCACGGTTTTCGGGATTAAGCAGATTATCTCTGTAAAGGGTATTATTTTGACGGTGCTTTTCATCGGGCACGGCATAACCCGGATGAATGCCCCTTCCGACTCCGCGGCCCGGTGAGAAATAGTGCTCAAGATATGATTTCAGTTTATCCGAGAGCTTGTCATATTCGAGCTCGGTCTGTGCAAAGCCCCATTCGATATATAGGGTGTATTCCTTCTTCGGTATGATGCCGTTGTGCATCATCATATCCTGCGTGAAAAGAGTGGTGTGAGGAGATCGAGAGATGATTTTTGTGCAAATAAAATGGAATTCAAGGTCGTCTTCGGTCAGTTCTTTGTGATCGACGATTGTATGCGTACCCCAGATAATATCATTGTCGCCGCAAATATCTAGACGTCCGAGCGGGATATTTTCGAGATCGTGCGCGGTCATATTCGGATCATCGGCGATAAGGTTATAATACCGAACCATTATCGGAACCATCATAAGCCAGCGGAAACTGTGCTCTTCGGGGAGCTCGGGCATTTTTCTGAAACGGGTAATCTCACCCGTGATGATGCCGTAGCAATATCGGGTACGGTCAAGCTCCATCCGGAAAATATCGCCGACTTTGTATTTGACGGTAACCTTTTGCGCGCTTTTGAAGGCTTCGAGCTTGTCGAAATAATCCTCACGGCAGGTGGAGATATAGTAATTCATAAAATCGTGGAAATCTCTGTCCGACCTGATGAGCTCGACCTTATCCGATTCGCCAATGGGGAATTCTTTGTTTGCCCGGGGATTGGAGAGCCAAATGCCGCTGTCTTTATCGAGCTGAAAGAGAAAATTGAACTGACATCCGAAGGGTGTTACGGCGTTTATATTTGATGCCGAAAGCTTTTTCGTCTTTCCACGTGAGGTAAGGGGGAGAAGCAACTCGCGATTTTCGGTCTCAAGCCGTGTGTCGTACTCACAAAAGCTTCTGTAATTCTCGGTTCCATCGTCAAGAAAACGCCTTGATTCGGTGATAACCTTTACGATAGTGTCGCCGTCAAAGAATGCGGTAAGTCCGGTGTACCACACGTTGGTTTTGCTGTAATATTTCCGTACTTCCCAATCGGGCGAGATCGGCGCGAGTGCGAGATATCGGCGTTCTTCGTCGGTCAGCGTGATGAGATAAGGGCTTCCGTAGAGCTTTTTCCATTCGTTTGAGTTCATCTTAATACCTCCCATAGTTTTCTTGAATATATTATACCATATAAAAAATTCAACTTCAATAGTTTTTTGTTTTCAGGGATTTACAATCTACTTGAAAAATGGTATAATAAATTAAACGAATATCATTGGAGGTAAATTTATGTTTGAAAGAAGATATAAAGAAGATAAACCCGTTCTTGCCATTTGCTATGACTTTGACAAAACGCTTTCCCCCGACGATATGCAGGCGCAGGGGTATATTCAGTCGGTCGGATATGACGTTGCCGAATTCTGGCGCGAGGTTAATATCCTTGCCACCGAGAACGAAATGGATCAGAACCTCGCATATATGCTCAAAATGGTCAAGGAAGCCGAGGGCAATATCGTTTTCAGCCGCAAAAAGCTCGGGGAGTACGGCTCGCACGTCGGACTTTTTCCCGGTGTTGAGGATTGGTTCTCGCGCATTCGCGAGTACGGCGCGGAGCGCGGGGTGATCGTTGAGCACTACATCATTTCCTGCGGTCTGCGCGAGATGATCGAGGGCACGCGCGTTGCGGGCGAATTTGAGAAGATCTACGCCTCCTCGTTCTATTATAACGAGCGCGGAGTTGCCGTCTGGCCAGCGCAGGTGATCAATTACACCAACAAAACACAGTTCCTTTTCAGAATATCGAAGGGCGTGCTTGAGCCGAACGATCACGCAGTCAACGATCCCGTTGCACCCGAGGAGCTTCGTGTTCCTTTCCGAAATATGGTCTACATCGGCGACAGCGACACCGATATTCCTTGTATGAAGCTCGTCAATTCCAACGGCGGACACTCGATCGGCGTTTATAATTCCGAGACGAAGGACAAGTCGAAGGTGCATAAGATGCTCCGCGACCGCCGCATCAAGTATTTCGTTCCCGCGGATTACAGAGAGGGCGGGGAGCTCGACCTGCTCGTTAAGGCTATAATCGAGAACACGGTGACGAGAGACGTGCTTGAAAACAAAGCCGAGATCGATATCGACGATGCGGAGTGACCGAAAAGTAATGCACTACACGAAAATGCACGGCCTCGGGAACGATTATCTTTTTGTTTTCGGAGACATTCCCGAGAATGCGCCCGAGCTTTCGCGGATATATTCCGACAGAAAAAAGGGCATCGGCTCGGACGGAATGATCTATATTAACTATTCGGACAAGGCGGATTTTTCAATGCGCATCTTCAACGCCGACGGCAGCGAGGCGAAGATGTGCGGAAACGGCATCCGCTGCGTCGCGAGATACGTACGCGAGAGGGGATATACCGATCGGGATTACCTCACCGTTGAAACGCCATCGGGTGTCAAAAGGCTTTGGCTTGACGGAGAATTTGTCACCGTCGATATGGGCAAAGCCGAGATATCGGACGAAATTCTGCTTGATCTCGGTTTATTATGCACACCCGTAAACGTCGGCAACCCGCACGCGGTATTATTTACCGATGACGTGTCGCTCGTACTGCTCCGCGATATAGGGCCGAGGATCGAGCGTAACAGCGCGTTCCCCGACAGAGTGAACGTGGAATTTGTTGAAATAATCGGCGAAAACGAGCTTCGGATGCGCGTTTGGGAGCGCGGAAGCGGGGAAACGCAGGCTTGTGGCACGGGTGCTTGTGCATCTGCCGCGGCGGCTGTCGCCAAGGGATATTGCCGCGCGGATGAGCCGATCAAGGTGCATCTTGACGGTGGCGTGCTTGAGGTTACGATAAAGAGCGATTTTACCGCAATTATGCGCGGTGGTGCGGAGTTTGTCTTAGAGGGGGAAATAGAAAATGGATGAAAAGCTTCAAAAAGATATAGAAATTCTCTGCGAAATGCTTGAAAACTCGCGGCACACGGTCTTTTTCGGCGGCGCGGGAATGTCTACCGAAAGCGGAATTCCCGATTTCCGTGGCTCGGGCGGACTTTATACCTCCGAGGGCGCGGGCAACGAGTATTACCTCAGCCGCGCGTGCCTTCAGCGCGAGCCCGAGGAATTTTTCAGATTTTTCCGCGAGCATATGGTTTTCCCCAACGCCAAGCCGAACGCGGGACACTATGCTCTCGCGCGGCTCGAGGAGCAAGGCAAGCTCTCTGCGGTGCTCACGCAGAATATCGACGGACTTCATCAGGCGGCGGGGAGCAAAAGGGTGCTTGAGCTTCACGGCACACTCTCGCGCTCGTACTGCTCGCGATGCGGAAAGGTCTACGACGGCTCGTTTTTGCATGCTGACGGCGTACCGAAATGCGAAAAATGCGGCGCGACCGTCCGCCCCGACGTAACTCTTTACGGCGAAGCGCTCGACGGATTCATTTTCCGCGAGGCGGAGAACGAGATCGCAGAGGCGGACCTTCTGATCGTCGGCGGATCGTCGCTGACCGTATATCCCGCGGCGTCGCTTGTGGGAAATTTCGAGGGCAAGTATCTTGTTATCATCAATTATTCCCCCACCGCATACGACGACAAAGCCGACCTCGTTATCAGAGCCTCGGTTGGAGAAGTGCTGGGAGCACTCGTTTCTCTTTAAGAAATAGAAAAAAACAAGGCAAAACCGTTGGTTCTGCCTTGTTTTTAGTTATTTTTCCTTAAACACAAAGGTGACCGTCATATTTTCGGTGATGTTTCGCAGGTGGAGTTCTTTTTTCGTGGGGTCGTAGATATTTTCGATGATTCTGCCTGATTCGGTTGCGGCGGTAGCGGATTCGATCTCATAGCCACTTAGGAGGAAGTATTTTTGCAGATCACCTTCCTCGAAGAGTGCGCCGACACCCCATTCGACTTCAAGGCAGAAAGTGCCGTTTCCATCCGACTTGATACCCTCGCCCTCGAAATTGACGATGCAGTATTTCACAACGTGGACGTTGATCTCAAGATCGTCGGTCATCTTGATGCCCGGAGAGGAATAGGATTCTCCGGGGGATAGATGGTCGGTCTTGAGCTGCTTGCCGCCCTGATAGACGGTGAGCTTAGTTATCCAATACTGTCCCTCTGCGAGGGAGATATTAAATTTGAACGTACTACCGTAGCTTACCGTGGTATTTGTAAGCGGCTCCGCGAAATATTCGGGCTTGTTGCAGGTGAAGGTCACGTTGACGAACTCGCGTGGCGGGGAGGTGGTTTCTTCGGGCGGAGCTGTTGTTTCCGTGGGGTCGTCATCGACGGGCGGCTCGGGTGATATCGGAGGCTCGGGCGGAAGCGTTTCCGCTTCGGTTTCTGCCTTGATGTATTCATCGGTCAGATCGAACCAATCCAAGGGGTCGAATATAGCGTCTGCCATTTCCTCAGGAAAAATCGGGCGCACGCCCTCGTCGGTGAGAACGACGATGTTTTTGCTCTTTATCCAGAAAAAGCTGTAAAACTTCGTCTTGGGATTAAGTCTTTCAAATCCGTTTGCCTTGAGAGCATCAACGGCTTCGCTCGGATCGATCGGCTTTTCCGCCGCAAGGATCGTGCCCATATTCCGCGCAGTCTGAATATCTGTGGATATATTTGCCCGTTTGACGATACCCGCGAACGTCGGTATCATCACCGCCGCGAGGATCGCTACGACAGCTATAACGATGACGAGCTCGACGATGGTAAAGCCTTTTCTGCTTTTCATTGCTTCCTCCTTTGATCTCTGCGTTGGCAGAGTGCGCAAACGTGTTGAGGGATGATTTCTATATATTACCACCCGTAGAGATTAGCCATCGAGGCTGATCTCTTTGATGTTTATAACGATACTGATATTACCGGCAACCTCTTCGATATCAAACGTAACAGGCTCTCCCGGCTCAAAGCGATCTGTTCCGTTTGTGGGAGAAACAGCGACTAATCCGCTGATTGAGTCTCCGTTGGTCATAGTCAATTTAACATCGTAGAATTGATGCGTGGATTTCATTTCCTCGGGGAGATCAAAAACTATCGTTACAGAGCTGCCCATGGTTATGTTTCCCGGTATAATTGGAATTACAGTATCGTGACCGCAGGTTGAATTGACAGTATGGAAAATACCTACCTGATGGCCGGGCACAAAGAGGTCTTCGGACTCGTCCGAATCAGGAGCTTCTGCGGAATAATCTCCTGCAAGGTTGAACCAATTTTCCTCATTATAATTTGCGTTTTTGAATTTTTCCGGATATACTGCTACATTGTTTTCGTCCGCAAGAACGACGGCGTTTTCGGTTTTAAGCCAATAAAACGCATAAGACTCTGTCTTGGGTATAAAGTCGATAATGCCGTTTCTTTCGAGGATCTCGATCGTCGCGGCTGCCGACGACGGTGCAGCATCTCCTGCCGATTCTGCCACCAAAATGACGTTCATATTGCGCACCGCTTTCGTGTCCGCCGAGATATTTGCCTTTTTGACTATTCCCGCGAACGTCGGTATCAGCACCGCCGCGAGGATAGCGACGACGGCTATGACGATGACGAGTTCGACGATCGTGAAGCCTTTTTTGTTTTTCATATTAGTACCTTCCTTTCTGTACTATATATAGACAGATTTTTTCGGTAAAGGTTTCACATTCTTTGAATATTTTAATAAAAAATATTGTTTTCGCGCTTTTATTATATCACGGCAATTTGAATTTTGCAAGAGGTATTTACTTTTGGGGCTAAAGGTGGTATAATATTTATCGGAAAATACGGTCTCAGGACTATGGAAGGATACGACTTGATATGAAAACGAAAACCGAAGAAATGTATGCCTCGATGAACCCCTGGCGGCTCTTTTTCAAGGTTGCGATGCCAGGCATGATAAGTATGTTCGCGATGTCGGTATACAGCGTTGTTGAGGGCATTTTTATCGGACAGACACTCGGAGAGGGCGCTTTTGCGGCGGTCAACATTGCGATGCCCCTCGTTATGATAAATTTTTCGCTCTCCGACCTCATCGGTGTCGGCGCGTCGGTGCCGATCTCGATAGCACTCGGTCAGGACGATAAGGAAACGGCGAACAATGTTTTTTCCTGCTCGGTGCTGATGATCTTCATCGCCTCGATCGTTATGGGAGCCGTTATGACCTTCGCCGCCGATCCGCTTTCGCGTCTGATGGGCGCGGAAGGCGAGCTTCTTGAAACCTCGGTCAGATACCTTCGCACCTGCGCGCTGCTCGGCCCGCTTGCCACGATCTTTTTCGCGATGGACAACTATCTGCGCATCAGCGGATACGTCAAGACGAGCATGGTGATCAACGTTTGCTCGAATCTTTTAACGCTCGGACTTCTGACCTTCTTCCTTCTCGGACTCAAAATGGACGTCGTCGGCTCGGCGCTTGCCGTTTCGCTTTCGATGTGCGCCTGCTCAGTTGTTGCTATGATACCCTTTCTGCGCGGCAAAACGCTTCTTAAATTCACGAAGCCGCGCTTTCACCTCTCGATGTTCAAGCAGATCGCGGCTTGCGGCTCGCCCGTGTTTCTAAACAACATTGCGGGCAGAGTGACCTCGATTTTGATGAACATCTCGCTTATGACGCTTGGAGTTATCGAATTCGGCGAGGGCGGCGGAACGACAGCGGTTGCGGTCTATGCCGTCTTGATGTACGCCTCCGATCTCTGCTGGCCGCTTCTTTACGGCATCAGCGACTCGCTCGCGCCCGCGATCGGCTTCAACTGGGGCGCGGCGAATTACGGCAGAGTCAAAAAAATTGTCCGTTGCGGCTTTATCGGAACAGCCGTGATCGGTCTTTGCTCGACCTCGCTGCTCTTTTTCTTCCCCGGAACGATCGCCTCGCTCTTTGTCAAAGCCGAGGAGATCCACTTGATGGAGATCGTCACGCCCGCTATCCGACTTTTCTGCCTCGCGTACATCTTCCGTTGGGTCGGCGTTATGACGCAGGGCTTCCTCAGCGCGATCGAGAAACCCGCTTTTGCAACCGTTATGTCGGTCTCGATTGCTCTCATTTTCCCCGTCTTGATGCTCGGCGCGCTCTGGAATCTCGGACTTAACGGAATCTGGCTCAACTTCTTCGGCGCAAACGCGCTTCTTGCCGTCCTCGCTGTCGTGCTCCTTGGCATCGTCGGCAAGGAGATAAAGAAAAAGGAAGCCGCGCAAAATAAATGATCATAAAAAGCTCACGGAAAATTCCGTGAGCTTTTGAATTTATTTAACGATAACGGTGGGGAGAGCGAGAGTGGATGCGAAGAATTCCATTTCCTCGACGGTAGCATCGTAGATGATGGCACTGTGATGTGTCGCACCCGCATTGCTGAGCTTTTCAAGGAATTCGGGAAGCTCTACCGCAGGCTTGAACCAACCGCGAACCTTGAATTCAAATGCACGCTCGGGTACGTCAAGCATCTCGATGGGGGAAATGAAGAGCTTGTAGCCCTCCTCACTCTTGTAGAGATTGATAAAGGTTGCCTTGCCCGCGCGGTAACAGCCGTAGGAAACAACGGGATCAAGGGTGTTTTCGCCGTAAATGAAGTTGATCTTCTTCATACCGGGCTTGCCCTTGGTCAGTGCGAGGTTGTATTCGCCCATATGGCTGATAAGGAGGGAGCCGTTCTTCCAGTCGGGGCAGAAGATCTCGGCAAAAGCGGCTCCGGAGTAAGATTTGAGAAGCGCACCGACAAGTGATGCAGTCAGAATATCGCCCTCGCCCGCGTAGCCCGTGCCGCGTGCCATAGCCTTGCAAGCCTCGATAAAGGGCATCGCGGTAATGCCGCTGTCACCGCCGATCTTGCGGAAGTTGATGGTGAAGGCATCAAGAGAATTGTTTTCAATGAACTTACGAACTGCAAGACAGTTACGCGCTGTTTCTACGTGTGCCTCGGTGTCAAAGGGCTCAATCTCATAGAAGAGCTCCGAGTTTTCTTTAATTTCTGCCTCGATCTCGGCATCGGTGACCGATTTGCGAAGCTCCTCGAGCTCGCCGGCTTGGGGATAAACAGCTGTTACGCCAAAACGGGAAAGAAGCGTTTCGTCATCAATAAGGAAGTCGCCCATTCCATCAAATGAGCCGCCGACAGAGCCTGCGCGGCTTCCCGCGAGGGAACGTGCCGCACCCGCCGCACGAACGTAGCCCGCAACCTTGTCAAGCACGTTTGAATGCTCGATATGTCCCGCGCAGACGGCGTAAGCCTTGCCGCGCTGACGGAGAAGGGAGCACATATCCATAACGCCGTGAATTCCGTGGCAGAAGCTGATCTCTGCGGGATTCTGCTCGGGGCTGAAATCGTAGGTCTCCGTGGTGTCGAGAACGATTATCGGGAGAGCGGTGCCCGCGAGAGCATCGATGGATTCAAGAGAGGGAGAATATGCCGCGTGCCAGGTGACGATGCAGTCCGCGCCCGCGTTTTCAAATTTCTCAACAGCCGCCGCGAATTCAGGCTTGATACGGCAGAATTCGTTGCGGATGACCTCAAAACCGCGCGCCTCAAGCTCGCAGGCGAGTCTTTCATAGAAGGGCTCAAGCCTTGGTCTGCCGATGGCACCGCTGCCGCAATCGTCATAAAGCTTTATGTAAAGAGGAAGAAAGCCGATTTTTACCTTTTTCATAATATTTGTTCCTTTCTTAATTGAGTCCGAGATAGCGTGCGGCGTTGCCGTACATAATGTTGCTTACGTCTTCCTTGGTCAGACCGAGATTTTCTGCGGCGCGGCGGAAGGCGAGAAGTTCTTCGTAGATAAAGAGGGTTACGTCGGTCTCGTCGGTCTCGCGCATTTGCTTGTCGCCCGAAACGTCGCCGTAAAGTCCGCGCGGAACGACGTTGACGTACTTGCCGCCGTCGTTGATGCGGTACATACGCATCTTTGTGTAGGGCATATCCGAGCCGTACATCACGCGCTTCGGGCCGACAGCCTCGATCAGCTTTTCCATCGCGTAGTCATAGACGTTTGCGGAGAAATCGTAGTAGAGATTCTTGGTCTGCTTGATAACGTCAAAGGCGTCGCCGATGTCCTCATAAACGTAGGCTCTGCCGACGTGGGCGATGACGACCTTAGCGTTCGGGTATCTTTCGTCGATCTCTACCATCTGCGCGAGGTTTACGGGATCCTTCAGACGCATCGATCTCGGAACGTGGAGAATGACGATTCCGCCGAGCTCGTTCATAACTTCAAGATGCTCGTGGGGGAGAAAATCAAAGATTCTGATCTCGGATGCGGGGATGTAGGGTGCGCAGTTGGCAAGATAGGGCTTGATGCCGAGGTAACCCTGCGCCATAGCGTTTATTATGTCGCGCTTGGTGGTTTTATACGAGGTGCAGTAAAGTCCCTGCGCTCCTTTTGTCTTGATGAGATCGGTTACGTAGCCGTTGACCGCGTCGAGATAGCAGGTCGGCGAGCCCATAATAAGCGAGCTGACGCTCTTGCCGGGGAAGATGTCCTGTGAGGTCTTCTCAATGTCCTCCCAGGACATATTCGGAGCAACGAGGTTTGTCCAGCTGACACAGCCCTTGCGCTCCTCGGGCTTAACGCGCTTCATTCCGTCAAGCCAAACGTGCGCGTGCGCGTCGATTATCTTGTCGGGCAGAAAATCCGCAAGCTTTTCTTCGTATACTTTTTTATCGTAATCTGTAAGTTGTACTCCAAACATTTTGTTCTCCTTATAATAATAATTTGTTTTTGGGGTGGCTTTGCCGCCACAAAAACACCACTTGGACGAGCAGGGCGAGTCCGCGCGCCGAGGGGAGCGGACAAAATCCTAGATTTTGTCTGCGGCGATAAGCGCGCGTATCCCCGCCGAGCGGTTCTCACTTGTAAAACGTAGTTTTACAAGTGAATTTAATCTGCTTCGTAAAGCTCGAACTCAACGATGCGGAAATAGTGGGGATTTGCATTGACCTCTGCAACAACGCCGTATTTATCGTTGAATGCGGCAACGCCCGATGCATCGCGGCTTCTGGGAGCTGTCAGGGCAAACATAACGTACTTTGCCTCAACCTTGCCAAATTCAGCCGTGATCTTGTTGGTGGTGGCGTCAACCTTTTCGTATTTCAGCTCTGCCGCGAGCTTCTCGCCAGACCACGCGAGAGTCCAATTCTCGCCGTCGGTGCTGACGAGGATATCAAATCCGTCGATATCGTAGGTCACGCCGCTGTTGTAAAGCGAGAAGGAGTCGATGAAGGTCTGCTCGTCAAGCTCGAACCAGAAACCGCAAAGGTACTTGCCATCCGCCGAAAGCTCGCCCTTTTCGTTGTAAAGCTGTGAGATCGAGGTATAATCGGCGCACTGCGCCTTCGTGAAGGTCAGCTTGAAGTCGGTGTAGGTCGATTTCGCGTCCTTATCGTAAACGTATTTGCCGTCGGTCTGATTTGCGGGGTTCGAAATCGTGGAAAGACCGAAGGACTCGGTTTTTGAAAGAGCTTTGCCGTAAAGAAGGTTGAAGGTGTACTGCTTGGTGGTCTTTGCGCCGCAAGCGGTGCAAGCGCGTTCCTTCGTGCCCTTTGCCTCTGCAGTAGCGGCGAGGCTGACGTACCAATCGCCGTAGGTGTGGGGAACCGTCAGCTTTATGCTCTCCTTCTTGCCGCAGGCGGTGCATTCGCGAGTTCTTTCGCCCTCGGAATTACAAGTGGGAGCCTTGATCTCCTTCCATTCGGTGTAGGAATGCGCTGACGTCGGCTTGTTGCCCGCCTTTTCAATATAGCTGTCGATCAGCTCTTGGATGCGGAGCATTTCGGATGAGGATGCGAGAACGTCCTCAAACTGTGTTTCTGCCGCGTTTGCATAGTATCCTGTGGAACGGTTGACGAAGGAGTAGTCCGCGCCCTCTGCCGATCTGCCCGTGAGCGCGCAGTAGGTCATAAGCGCCTTGATGTAGCCCGTCAGGTAGTTGGGGTGAACGTCATCCTTGGTGATAACGAAGTCGGTCTTGGTGTACTTGAATTCGGTATCCTTGATCCTGCCGTTCCAGAGGTCGGTTACGAGATCGCCCGCGGGGATGACCACCCAGCCGTCCGAAAGCGTCTTTTTCAGCGCAGCGCCCGTGGTGGAGGAGTTTTTAGTGTCGTAATGAGTGATGACAACGGCAAAGCGAGTGTCCTCGGGGAAGAGAGCGGCGATCCGCTTGACCTGATCATAGGAATCCGCGATCGAAGCGCCTCTTTGCTGGAAGATGACGACGTCCTGATCGTAGAAGGCGTCCATCTCCTTGCCGTCTTTGTTGTTGTAGTGGTTGGGATGAAGCTCGAGCATGAGCTGATAGAGTCCGTAATCCTTGTAGCTCGAGGGGATACCGTCGGTCGAAGCCTTATCTCTGCCGTCGGTAAAGCCCGCGCTTCCGTAGGTAAAGTTGGTGACCGTTACCTTGTCGCCGAAAAATTCGGCAATCTTTTCAAAAACGCCTTTGTTTTTTGTGGGGCTGCCGTCCGAGTTGATAACGACCTCGCCGTAATATAACAGCGAGTTGCCCGCGAACATTATCTTCTGTCCGTCAAGCGAGGACTCACCCGCGGGGATAGCTTCCTCGATCGGCTCACCGCAAACGGTACAAGCGGCTTTACGCTTGCCGTCCGCGTTACAAGTGGGAGCGGAAAGGACCTCCCACACGCCGTAGGAATGGCCTTTAGGCGAGGTCTCCTCGCGCTTAACGTCACCGCAAGAGCATTTGCGCTCAAAATAACCGCCCTCGGTGCAGGTAGGAGCCTTCAGCTGTTGCTCATATTCGTGAACGTGCTCGGTGGTGTCGACAGCCGGAGCGGATGTGGTGTCAACAGGTCCTTCGGGATCAGGCAGAGGCGGAGTTTCACACGCGGTGAAAAATGCAAGTAGAAGTGCGATCAATGATATCAAAAAAGCTTTTTTCATTTTCAAATACTCCTTTATTGATGAGTTTTGCGCCAATCTTTATATCTGTCGAATTTTTCGCGGTAGTATTCCGAATACTCGGAGGGGGAGACCTTCGTTTCCGCTCCCGAAAAGCGCTTTGAAACGGATGCGATATCCTCGCCGCCGCAAGCCGCGAGCATTGCCGCGCCGAGTGCGGGGGAGTCGGTCTGAACCGAAGCGTAAACGTCGAGTCCCGTGACGTCGGCGATAAGGCTCTGCCAGAATCTGCTCGCCGTCGCGCCGCCCGTCATTGTGATCGAGGTGACGTCGGTCATGCCGCTTTTTTTGTATTCTTCAATGACGAGTGCGGTCTCAAACGCGGCACCCTCCATAAGCGCGAGTGCAAGATCGTATTTATCGTGTCCGATCGAGAGACCTGTGATATGCGCACCACGGCTGTTACCGATCAAGAGACCCGTGCCCGTCGCAGAGGGACGGAAGAAGAAATTATCATTTTTCCCGCGCAGCTTTTCTGCTTCGGCGGAAAGCTCGGGGATCGGCGTTCCCGTCAGCGCGGAGAGCCATTCAAAAGCCGCACCGATGCCGGAAACCGTTGAAAGCGCACCGTATCCGCCCGCAGGGTGGATGCAGGGGGAGATTTTGCTCTCGCCGAAAAGCGGTGCTTCGGTCACTCCGAAGAGCACCCAAGCAGTACCCGTGGCAAGCATAAGCTGACCGACGTCCACGATGCCGCTTCCGATCGAAGCGCAATACTGATCGTGCGCACCGTTATAAACGCGGACGGACTCGGATAGTCCAAGCTCACGCGCCGCATCTGCGGTAAGATTACCTACAAACGCGCCCGTGGGGAGCGTTTCGGGGAGCTTATCCTCCGTAAGCGCGAGAAGCTCAAGAATATCCGCACTTATTTTTTCTTCATTTATATCATAAAGGCGTCGTATTGCGGCGCAGGTGGGGTCCTCAACGATCTTTCCCGTCAAGCGATGGTTGATAAAGCCGAGAGTTGATGGGAAGGACGCCGCTTTTTCATAAATTTCGGAAATATTGCGCTTCATCCAGAGCAATTTTGCCGCGTCTGCGTTCGGCTGCATACGCCAGCCGTATCTTGAATAGATCAGATCGTTCCCGAATTTTGCTTTCAGCTCCTCGCTCTCGCGGGAGGCGCGATTGTCCATCCACGAATAAGCGGGAGTGAGTGTTTTTCCGTTTTCATCGAGCAAAACCGTTGCTCCGCCCTGCGCGGAGACCGAGATCGAACAGACCTCGCCGAGATTTTTAGCGACGATCTCGCGGATCGCGCTCACAGCGGCTTCATACCAATCGTCGGCGTTCTGCGTTGCCTCGACACCGTTTGCAAAAAGCTCGTAAGCCTTCTTCGCCGTAGCGACGCACTCGCCATTTTCGTTAAGCGCGAGCGCCTTAAGCGAGGTCGTTCCGACGTCGATTCCTATGTAGATCTTCATCATTTTGATGCAATTTCATCGATGGCGGAGCAAATGAAGTCAATTGCATCGCGATCGGCAATGAGCGGAGGCTTGAAGAGAACTGCGGGCAGGCAATTCTGCTTGTAGATCTGCGCGCTTGCGTCTATGCAACGCTCGTGAAGCTCGCCCATAAAGGTCTTTGCCGCCTCGACGTTCTCGCAATGCATTGCCGCGAGGAGTCCCGAGCCCTCAACCTTGGTGAACTTTTCGGGATATTTCTCGACGAGCTCGCCAAGCTTTTCCTCGAAATAAGCACAGTTTTCTGCAATTATCTCTCTGTTTTCAAGCGCAAACTTCATCGTTACGAGGTAGGAAAGCGATGCAAGCTCCTCCTGACCGTTAGTGACGAGCGCGCCGAACTGATTGAGGTTGTCGTATTCAGCGGTGGTGATGACCTTACTTGCGGGATACTCGCCGCCGGGGAAGCCCTTGCCGATGATGACGAAGTCGGGGCGGAGGTCATAAAGGCGGAACTGGAACATGCCGTCATACCACATACAGGACTGAATTTCGTCCACCATAGTGGGCGTATCGTACTCGGCGCAAAGCGCGTGCGCGCGCTGGAGATAAGATTTCTCAAGACGGATTCCGCCGTAGTTCATCAGGATGATCTCGTGCATAAAGCCCGCGGTCTTGTAATTGCCCGAATTGTACTGTTTGATTTTAGCCTCAAAATCTTCGATATCGTTGATCGAAACGGGAACTACCTTGTAGATCTCGGCGTTCTCGGATTTCGCGCGGATATCCTCCCAAAGACCGCGGAAGGTCTGGATGAGAGTGGTGGTGCCGTGGTAGTTTGCCGTCACGCCGCCAACCTTGTCGCCCATCACGAAGAAAACGGGGGTCTTGCCCGCGTACTTCGGCTCGGGGAACTCGGGGGAGAGCTTATAGAAACGCGCGAGCATCATCTTGAAGCCCGCCTCGACTGCAAGCGAGCCGGTCTCAAGGTTGATAACGCGGTTGAGAACCTTGGGTTCTGTTGATGAAATAACCTTTTCAATCTCGGTGGAGTTATCCCAATCAATGCCGTTGACGGAAGCGATCAGCTTTTCCTCACAAAGGCGGGTGATGTGACCGCGAGTGTTGTTGTGGGTTGCGTTGGGGATGCCGAGCGCGCGAGCACGGTCGATCAGGCGGTAGCCGGGGAAGGAGTGACCGAGGGAGGCGTGATAGTGCTCGCTCTTGCCGATGAAGTAGAGCTTGCCGTCCTCACCGATGCGGAAATAACCGCGCGCCGCAACGGGAGCAGCATCACGGCTTGCTGCCTTGCGGAAGGAATCGGTAGGCGCGCCGTCGGTGACGTGGGGAACGGGATCGATGACCTGCTTTCCGACCTGTGCGAGCATTTCGGAATTCTTTTTCTGCACGCATTCGGGGAAGAAATCGACCTTATCGTTTGCGATAGCCTGAGCTTCTTCGAGGCTAATCGCGCCGAGTGCGGCGTTTGCCGCGGCAACGGCATCGGTATATTCCTTGCCGAGAAGATCGGCAAGCGACATTTTTAAGTTCTTAAACATTTATTTGTACCTCTTTACTCAATTGTAATGACTCTGCCCTCGTTGTGCGAGCGGATGGCGGCGGTCTGAAGCTTATGCGAAAGCTCGGTCTCCTCGGGAGTTACGCATCCGAAGGGGATCTCGATGCCGCAGAGCTCGCAGATGAATGCGCCCCACATCTGGAGGATCGAATCTGCAAAACCGAACTCGAAGATACCGCCCGTGATCGAGGGGATCATCGGCTTGTTGCCAAGGTTGATGCGGCACCACGCCTGCTCCTTGTCCCAGCTCTGGGTGTAGAGGAATGCGCCGGGATCGTTGGTCGAGAATTTTGCAGATGCCTCGATGCCGTAAACCTCGAGCTTCCACTCGTTTGTCGAACCGGGCGAGAGACGGCGGGTTTCGTACATCATCGGGAAGGTCGAGCCGTCCTTGTCACGGACGTCGCACAGCAGAAGCGCATTGTCCCAGGTCTCGCAAGGAACTCTGCCGCCCTTGCCGTCGGGACGCTCGGTGACGATGTTCGAAAGCTTTGCGAAAACGTTGAGCGGCTTCCAGCCCATACGGAAGGGCACGTGCTCGGTGTGAAGTCCGAGGTCACCCATACAGCCGTACTCGCCGTTGATCGAAAGCGTGCGCTTCCAGTTGATCGGCTTGTTCAGATCCATATCGCTCGAGTGGCAGAATGCCGAACGGACCTCAATGATCTTGCCGAATCTGCCCTCGCGGATCCATTCGATCAGCTTCTGGCAGGCGGGGTAGAAGGGGAATTCGCTCGAGCAGCGAACCATAACCTCGGGATGCGCCTTGATGGCGTCCATAATTGCGCGGTTTGCCTCGATGTCGATTCCGAAGGGCTTCTCGCCGAGGAGGTGCTTGCCCGAATTGATGATGTCGACGTAGATCTGCTTGTGCAGATTGTGCGGAACGGCACAGTAAACGGCGTCGATGTCATCGCGCTCGAGAAGCTCACGGTAGTCAGCGGTCGAGTATTTTATGCTTTCGAAATTATCGGTAAACCAATTTCTTGCCGCCTCGCTCAGGTCGGAAACACCGACGATCACGGGCGCGGGAATATCCTTCGTGAGATGACACCATCTTGCCGCGGCGGAGGCAAATTCTCTGCCCATAAGTCCGCAGCCGATGACGGCAAATCTGATTTTTTTCTTATCCATTGTTGAACCTCGCTTATATAATATAAATATATATTGTATTATACACATATTTCCTCCGCTTGTCAATAGACTTTGACGCAAAAGCTCAAAAAAGTCATAAAATGAAAGAAATCTTCAAAAAATGAAAGAACGATAATTAATTTTGAAAGAAAATCGTAATTTTTCAAAAAGACTCTTGACAAATTCCGTCATATGTGGTAGCATAATTAGAGTACCAAAAAAGGAGGCACGCGATGAACAAGGCGGAGATACGCGAAAAGGATATAATGGCGCTTCTGCGCGTGTCGGGGAAGGTCAGCGTCAGCGAGGCTATGGCTCTGCTTGACGTTTCGGAATCGACGGTGCGCCGTCTTTTCAATAAGCTCGAGGCGGACGGAATGGCTGTCCGCACCTATCGAGGTATCAGCATAAACGCCGTCAGCGGTGTCCGCGAGACCTATTCCTTTGAGCAGAGCGAGCTTTACCGCTCGCGCGAGAAGGTCGAGATAGGCGAGGCGGCGGAGGCGTTGATCTCGGAAGGAGATACGGTTTATCTCGACTCGGGAACGACGGTTCTCAAGCTCTGCGCGGCGATCGCGCACAGATGTGCGCTTGCGGGAAGCGGAGAGGGCGGTGCGAAATGCGCCGAAAAATACAGATCGGTCACGGTCTTTACAAACTCGCTTGCGAATCTGAATTTACTTAAAGATTATATGAACGTCTGCCTCATCGGCGGCGAATACCGCCCGCACAGGCAGGATTTTTGCGGATATCTTACCGAAGAGGTCATAAAAAAGCTCCATTTTTCAAAATGCTTCGTCGGAGCGGACGGATTTTCGGTCACAAACGGTCTCACGGCGTCGGATTTTGATACCGCAAGGATAAATCAGCTCGTTGTTGAATGCTCGGGGGAGAGAATATTGCTTGCCGACACCTCGAAGGCGGGGCGCGCATCGGTCATTCACTACGCGCCGATCGAGTCGGTCGACACCCTCGTGACAAACAAATGGCTCGCCACCGACATAAAGGCGGAGCTTCTCAAAAAGAATATTAATATTATTGAGGCATAGAAAGGGAAAAGAAAATGTTAGTAACACTCAACGAAGTCCTGCGCGACGCGAAAAAGAACAAATACGCGGTCGGACTTTTCAACACCGTAAATCTCGAAATGGCTGTCGGCGTTATCGCGGCGGCTGAAGAGCTCCGCTCGCCCGTAATCATCGGTAGCGCGGAATGTCTGCTCTGCTATTCGGGTCTTGACGATCTCGCAAATATGCTCCTGCCGATGGCGAAGCGCGCGAGCGTGCCCGTCGTGCTCCACTTTGACCACGGTCTGACCGAGGAAAATGTCAAGAAGGCGATCGCGCTCGGATTTTCGTCGGTAATGTACGATTGCTCGACCCTCGGATTTGAGGAAAACCTCGGAGCAGTTAAGGCGATCTGCGACTATTCGCATTCGAAGGGTATCACGGTCGAGGCGGAGATAGGTCACGTCGGAACCGATGAGATCTGCGCTCCCGCGGACGCCTACACCGATCCCGACGAGGCAAAGCGTTTTGCCGAGTTCACGGGTTGCGACGCGCTTGCAATCGCGGTCGGCACCTCGCACGGCGCGTATAAGTTCAAGCCCCAGCTTGATTTCGATCGTATCGAGAAGATCGCGTCGATGATCGATGCTCCCCTCGTGCTTCACGGCGGCTCGGGCCTCAGCGACGACGATTTCCGCCGCGCGATCGCTTGCGGTATTTCGAAGATCAATATCTTCACCGACATCAACGTCGCTTGCGTCAAGGCGGCGCACGATGCATACGCCGAGGGCCGTGGAATGACCGACGTTATGGGTGCGATGAGCGAAGCCGTAAAGCAGGCAACGATGAAGAAGATGCTCCTCTTCGGCTCGAACGGCAGAGCATAACGGAGGCATTGATGAAAATTAAAGGCGCGATATTTGATATGGACGGCACTCTGCTCGACTCGCTTGGCGGTTGGGATGCGCTTTGGGAGTGGGGTGGCAGAAAGTATCTCCGAGTCGAGGGCTACCGCCCGCCCATTGAGCTGGACAAGGCTGTGCGCACGATGGTGCTTTACGATGCGATGGTGTATATTCACGATCACCTCGGCTTCGGTCCTGCCGATGAGCTGATGAAGTATTTCAACGATACGCTCCCCGAACTTTACGCAACGAAGTTCGAGCTCAAGGACGGCGTGCGCGAATTTCTCGATTACTGCTATGAAAGCGGCATCCCGATGTGCCTCGCCTCCGCGACAGAGAAGCTGTATATCAATATAGCCCTCGACCGCCACGGTATGCGCAAGTATTTCAAGGCGGTGCTCTCCTGCGCCGACATCGGCAAGGGCAAGGAAGAGCCCGATATATTCGAGGAAGCTCTCCGCGTTCTCGGAACGCCGAAGGAGGAGACCTTTGTTTTTGAGGATTCCTACGTTGCGCTCGAAACGTCGGTCAAGGCGGGATTCCCGACCGTCGGAATCTACGACTGCCACGCCTTCGAGCAGGAAAGGCTGAAAAATTCCGCGACCTACTACATAGCCGACGGCGAGACGATGATGAAGCTTGTGCCGTTTGAGAAATGATATGAAAAACCACCGTTCTGATTTCGGGACGGTGGTTGAATTTTATTCAATAATAATGAAGGAGCAAAAATCTCCCCGAGGGGAGATTTTACTCCTTCCACGGCTCTGGCGGTTTTCCGCAGGAAAACGGCGGTGTTCAGCCGCCGAGAAAGAGCCGGCTTTTGCCGAAGGCAAATATGCCTGCGGGGCGCAGTCGGTTCGAAGCGTGTGAGGGAGTTTCGCCCTCTGCGGAGGGCGACTTAAGGAACTTTTTGAAAAAAGTTCCTTAAGAATCTTCAAAAACTTTCAGCTTTTTGCAATCGAAAACTCCGCCCGAGAGTCGGGCGGAGTTTACATTATTCAAGCGTAATGCTGTCGCAATTGAGAAAATCATGCGCAGAAATCAAGGAATTCGTCGGAATAACCTTCTCTGCTCCGCATTTCTTGCAATAGACGCGCATTCCCTCTGCGGTCAGCTCCGCGGCGTAGTCGCCGTCGTAGGTGGCGGCGAGGTTGAAGGTGTCCTCGTCCTCCTTCGGCTCGCTTCCTTCGGGATGGCACTTGCAGTAGATCTTTCCCTCGGCGTCGAGGTCGTGGATCACGAAGGTGACGATCTCCATTATCTGCGGGTCGGGGAGTGCCGCTTCCTCGGCGTCAAGGTCGCGGAAGCTTTCGATCCCGTTTTCTTCAAGCATATCGAGAAGCTCAAGCTCGTTGCGCGCGAGCTCTGCCTTGACGTGGTTTGCCTCGCCCATAAAGCAGATGTTGATGCCCGAATAGGGGCAGGGAAGCATAAATACGTCACGGCCGTAGAAAAGGCTTGTGTTTACGTTATATACGTGCGGCTTGCCGCAGAAGATGCAGGGAACGCTCAGGCGCACCGTGCCGTCAGAGGCAAGGGTTATATCGAGTGCCGCGTTATCGCGGAAAGAGCCTTCATCGTCCTTGTTCTTTTTGACCGAAGTGCAATCGGGATTGGTACACTTGAGTCTGACTCTGTCGGCTGACAGATTGAATACACCGACTGCGCTCATTATTCCGCTTCCGCAGGAGGGACAGCGGTAAGCCACCGTCGTGGATTTTGGTTCTAAAATCATTTATTAATGATCCTCCGAAATATTCTTTTCACCTTACATTATATGTTTTCCTGTGCCTTGCGGTTATATCCAAAAAAGGTAAAAAAGATCCGCACTGCACCGCGTGCAGTGCGGATTATTTTTATCAATTACTTGATGCTGTTAAGAACTGCCTCGTTTGCGGTGTAGTTGCAAGCGGTAGCCTGCTCGTCAAGCCAAGCCTCGAAGAGCTCACCGATAACGCCATCGCGTGCGGTGTTCTCCCAAACGAGCTTGCCCTCGCCGATGTAGTACATAATGTGGTAACCGTACTCGGTCTCAACGAAGCCGGTCTCGCCAACGGTGCGAGCCTCGTCGAACATCCAGTTCTCGAATGCCTCAACCATCTGACCCTTGGTAACGCCCTCGTAAACGACGTTGGAGTCATCGGTCTTTTCATTACCGAGCTTCTCGAAGGCCTCCTGGGTCTTCTCGCCTGCAAGGTAATCTGCAAGGATCTGCTCAGCCTCAGCCTTTGCTGCAGCCTTTTCATCATCGGTGGGCTTGCTGTTTTCGAATGCTACGAGAATGTGAGCGATGTCACGGGTCTCGGATTCGTCAAGGTGAGATTCCTTGGTAAGGAGGTATGCGGTGTAAGTAGACTTGTTATCGCCCTCGGAGGTGATGACCTTGGTATCGCCTGCCTTGGTAGCGCCGTCGAAGAGCCACTTGTCGATCTCTGCGATCTTGTCCTCTTCGGTTGCGGGATCGTAGTGGTATACGCCCTCGTAAACGAGGTCGGTGTAAGCGGTTTCTGCATCGGTGCAGAGCTCGTCGAAGATCTCGGAGAGTGCGTTGTTGTAAGCATCGTCAGCGGACTTCTCGAACTTAACCTCATCCTCGGAGGTGAGGGACTTGAGAACGAGGGAGAGGATGTTTGCCTTGTCTGCTGCGAGAACATCTGCAGCGGGAGCCTCGGTGAGAGCTTCCTTAGCGTAGAGCTCGTCGAAGGACTCGGAGGCAACGGTGTTTACGATATAATCAGCTGCTGCAGCCTTGAATTCGTCAGCGGTCTTGCAAGCTGCGAGCTTTTCTGCGAGAGCCTTGAGAGCGGTCTTGTCTGCCTCATAAGCAGCCTTTTCCTCATCGGTAGCCTCTGCGCCTGCAGCGGTAAGCTCTGCGGTGAAGGTGTAGGAGAGGTAGTCAACCATATAGAACTGGTCTACGTGCTCTTCCATATACTTTGCGATAGCGTCCTCGGTAACCTGAACGTCGAATTCCTTCTCGAGTGCCTCGTAAGCCTCGCTTGCGAGGTAGTTGAACTCGAGAGCCTTGCGGATATCGTTCTCATTTACGCTCGAGCCGTACATAAGCTTGATGTAAGATGCGGTGCTGTAAAGATTGGAGGATGCAGCCTCTGCGATGGAGTTGATGTAGCTGTCGATAGCTTCCTTGGCATCGTCGGAGAGGGTGATGTTGTTCTTCTTAGCATACTCAGAGAGAATGAGCATCTGTCTGATCTGAGACATAGTGGACGAAGCCATGCTGTCAAAAGAAGTGTTGAGGATCTGTGATACGGATTGCTCCATACCGTACTGCTGATAAAGAGCAGCCATTTCCTGTGCCTGAGAGTAGATGAAGTAAGCCGCGATGCTTCCGCTTGCGCTGAAGTTATCGGTCTTTGCTACGGTTCTCGTGCGGAGGAGAATACCTGTGTTAACTACTGCGGAGAGAGCGATGCATACAACGAGGAGGCATGCAACT
>JAZTXK010000069.1:0-18849 GCA_045636385.1 Eubacteriales bacterium | reverse complement strand
GGAGGGGTTGGGGTGGGCAGTCAGCACCTTTGCGAAGGAATTTGCACCCAAACGAAATCAAGGGCGAAATACAATAAAGACGTGAAAATCCGCAAGGCGGATTTTTTCCTTTATTTGCGCCCCCGCGGGGCGCAACATCGTTTGTGCGAAGCACAACATCATTTGCCGCAGGCAACATCATTTGCGCAAAGCGCAACATCATTCGAGCGAAGCGAGATCACTCGCCCTCGGGTCGCGGCGGCTTAAACTCCACGCGGTAGATATTTTCCTCGGTAATATCGATCCTCGGCACGATGATGCCCTGTACTCCAGCGATCGAAGTGGTCGCGGTCAGGGTAGCCGAGGCGTAGGGGAACAGGATGCGGAAGGTTTCAAGGTGCGCCTCCTCGCGGGGCATTTCGGGCGGGAGAGCGAAGATTCCCGACTGCTTAACGGTGATCGAAAGCTTATCGGGTGCTTCCTTATCCTCGGCAGTGATCGATATCTCGCCGCGAGCCATACCCGGAGCGGCGTGGCGGAGATTGTAGCTGTATTTGAAGCCGAGCTTGAGCTGTCCCGAGCCCTGCATATTGTTGACGTAGCTTATGCTGTCGGCGCGGGTGGCTTTGAGTTGGATTTTGGATTGAGACATGGGGGACCTCCGGTAAGTGCAGAGTTAAGAGTTAAGAGTGCAGAGTTATGGTAGCTTTTCGCCAAGGCGAAAAGCTTCATTTATTAAACACAAAGCATAAAGAGCCACGAAAGCAGGAACTGATTTGCTATCGTAAAGTCAAAGGTCTTGCTCACAACGATCGCGTAGACGAGCGAGCCGAGTGACAGAAGCATAATAATGCATCCGAGCGTGTGGCACGCGGAGGGCTTGATGCTGAAAAGTCCGCAGATTCCGGCGACGAATATCAGCACGCCGAGGGCTGAAGCGAAAACTCCGACAAGATCGAGTGCTAGAAGCGCGTTGAACGCCTGAATAACGGACGAAACTCCCGTCAGTATGTAGATAAGGCTGATAACGCACCTTACCTGCTTATATTTGCTTTTTGCCATTTTTATCTTTCCTTTCTTAAATATCGGCTTTATAGATGTGCGCGGCAAGCTCGGCATCACCCTCAAGACAGTGAACGAGCTCGGTCGCGCGGGCGCGTACCGTCTGCACCGCCGCGGTGTAATTCGTATATACCGCTCCAGCCGCCGAGACTATCGCGCGCATATTGAAATCGGGCGAATTCGGGTCAAGCGGCGCGGGGTGGTAAGCGTAGCGCGCGAAGGACGCGACCTTCGGGTCGTACGCGAGAGTCAACGCGGGAATTCCCGCAACCGACGAAAATACCGCGCTGTGAAGCCGCATTCCGAGAGTGAATGAGCATTTCGACATCAGCGAAATTATATACCCCGCGCACATCCTCGGCATAACGATGCCTCTTTCCGCGCTCTTGCAGACCCGCTCGCAGATCCTTACGTCCTCGGGCGCAAGCGGGATAAAGAGCGGGAGCGCGTTGCGTCTGTCGGCTATGACCCGGACGGCATCGGCAACCATCTTATAGACCTCGGCGGGCTTGGGCGCGTCCTCACCTCGGACAATGCCGCCGAGAGGTCTGACCGACACGGCAAAAACCTCACGCCCCTCGGGGAGACGCTTTATTATTGATTCGGGCAGGGGCAGGGGCTCGGTCCTCAGCGCGGCGTCGGCACTGACTCCGACTCCGTCAAGGCTGCATCCGAGCTTTTTGAGCAGCTCGAAGGAATCGGGCTCGCGAAGAGTCACGGCGTCGCAATTTTCGATAGTGTAGACCGTCTCGTCGACCGCCTCCTCGCCTATTAACGGACCAACACCGCCCGAATAGAGCATCACTCGCGCGCCGCATCTGACCGCGAGATCACTCATGTAGTTGTAATATCCGAGCGAGCGGTTTGAGGTGCTGTTCTGAAGCAGAGTTCCGCCGCAGAGCAGGAAAAGTCTCGTTTTTGAAAGCTCCCTTTTGATCCTCGGGAAATTATACCTTCCGATCGGTACGACACCGCTCGGAAGCTTGTCCGCCCTGACCGCGGGAACGGTCGGCATTATTCCCTTCGGCATTTCGGGGAGGGAGGCGAGGACCGCATCGAGAGTCGCATCGTCGCCCGCGTTGCCCGCGCCGAAGTAGCCGCAAAGCATTATTCCTCCGCGTTCACCCGCTATAAGGTCGCGCCAGAAGGCAAGAGTCTTTTCGGCAAAAAGCTCTGCCGACGCGCGGCGGGTGACGTAGGCTCTGCCGAACGCGCCGTAGAGCGCACGCTCACGTGGAGTTGCGCAAATCAGACGCTCGAGCGCAAGTCTCAAGGATTCAATATCGGTCTGCGCGCCGCCGCGGCAGGTGAAATTCGTTTCCTCGGCGCGGCGCAGATTCGTTTCATCAAGAACACCGTCGCATCCCATATCCGAGCAGAGTATGACAGGCACGCTTGCCGCCATCGCCTCAAGCGCGGCTCGCGACGATCCTATGAAAATATCGGCGCGCGCGAGTATCGAGGGCATATCGAGAACGCTTCCCGCGACGGTAACGGCACCCGGACAGAGCGCGTTGGTTCTTCTTGCCGCCTCGCGGATCTCGGGCAGCTTTTCGCCACCGCCGACGACCGTGAGCACGGGATCGAGCTCGGGGAAATCGCGGCGGATCCTCGTTATCAGCTCGCAAAGAAGAAGCGGACAGAGCGAGGTGTCGCCGTCAAGTCGGCTTGCGGTCACTATGCGAAGCCGCTTTGAGGGCTGATGCTCGGGCACGTCGGTGTCGACGCCGTTTATAATAACGTCGATGCTTTCGGGATCGAGCTTGTATTTTTCAACAAGGAAGCTCTTGACGTCATCGCTGACCGCGATCGTCCGTCTGCCCCAGAGGGTAAACGCGCGGCGGGGCGGGGCGGGATCGTAAAATCCGTGCGCCGTTACGGCGAAGGGCGGGAAGCCCTTTTGCTTTGCGAGCATTCCGCAGATGAAGGCGGGGATGCGTCCGTGGGCGTGAACGACGTCGAAATGTCCCTCAATCGCAAGCTTTTTAATCGCGCGGGCGGACTTGACAACCGAAACGATATCCTTTCGGTCGAGCGGAAGAACGGTATGCGTGATCTTTGACGAGATCAGCGCGGGAATATACGCGCCGCCCGCCGAAACGATATGAACGTAATGTCCGCGCCTATGTAAAACGCGCGCAAGAGTGAGAATATGAGTTTCGGCACCGCCGATGCCCATACGCGTCGCCGCAAGCAATATCCTCAAGCGTACCGCCCCCTTTCAAATCTAAATATACTTAATCATTATATATTATAACTTATTTTGACAAGAAAATCAACAGGAATGGAAAATTTTTTATTTGTTAGTTATCGGGGCCGGGCTCCCCGGTAAAAAATTCGACAAAAAATTATACAAAATTCACAACTTTGTGCAAAAGTGAGAAAGTCCGCGATATTTGATTTTTTTCAAAAAAACTATTGACAAGAAGTTTTCCACAGGCAAATCCTTCTTCTATCCCCATCAAAACCCTTGATTTTGCCTTGATTTGCGATAGTTTTGCACAGTTACCACAAGGTTTTCCACATTCCTTGGGGGAATTGGGAAAAAAGCGGATCGGATTTTGTCGGATATACAAAGTGCACAAAAGGCGTTGTGGAAAAACTTGCCTCGGGGCGTCTTTTTTTGAATTTTGTTTGACTTTGCGAGGTATATGTGATATAATTAAATTGAGAAATTATATTCATCCCGAAAGGAAAAACACCATGGAAAATACTCGCTTTGGAAGCCTTAAAAAATATCCCGCTCCCGCTCTTCCCCGCTCGATCTTTGCGGGCGAATGGACCAACGGTCACATTCAGGGCATCGCTGTCGATACGGAGCGCAAATACATATACTATTCCTATACCACCGTTCTCGTTAAAGCCGATATGCAGGGCAACGTTATCGGTACTGTCGAGGGACTGACGGGTCACCTCGGATGTCTCGCCTTCAACGGCGGCGACAACTGCGTCTGGGGCTCGATCGAATATAAGCACGACTCGATCGGCAAGGGCATCATGGCGCGCACGGGCATTCAGCTTGCCGAGGAGGATGCCTTCTACGTTGCGATCTTTGACGTTGACAAGATCGACCGCATCGGTATGGACGCCGAGGCTGACGGCATTATGACCGCCGTTTACCTCCCCGACGTTTGCGACGACTTTGACGGCAAGGGCGAATACGGCGCACCCCACCGCTACGCCTGCTCGGGCATCGACGGCGTGACCTTCTCTCCCCGTCCCGGCGCGCGTCAGGTTTCCCCCTATATGCTCTACGTCGCATACGGAATCTACAACGACGTAAACCGCGATGACAACGACCATCAGGTCATTCTCGAATACGATTGGCGCAAGATCAAGCCCTTCGCAAAGCCCCTCACTCAGGGTCAGCCCCACCACAGCGGCGTAAGATGCGAGAACAAGCTCTTCTTCTACACCGGCAACACCAACTGGGGCGTACAGAATCTTGAATACGATACCTATCTCGACGCGTGGCTCGTTGCCGTATACAAGGGCAATAAGGAAAAGTTCCGCAATCCCCCCATGTTCATCATCGACCGTCAGATCGCGCCCCAGATGGGCGAGCTCAAGGGACTTTGCGGACGTGAAGGACTCCTCCTCACCGGCGCGGAGATCGGCGTAATCGACCCCGCCACCGGCGTTTACGGCTGTGACTTCAACCACGGCACCACGGGACTCATCGCCATCGGCAACGGATACTATTACTTCTCCTTCGATAAAAAGGTAAAGCGCGACGAGGTCAAATACCATTCGTCGGACATCAAGCTCTGCAAGTTCACCGGCGAGGGAGAGATGTTTGAGGTTGTGGAATAATTTAATTTGTGCATAGAGGGAACCAAAAGGGCAGAGGGCAGAGGGCAGAGGGCAGAGGTGAGGAAAATTTCCTCGCTTTGCTCGGAAATTTAAATTTATTGAGTTGATGAAATTATGAAAAATAGAATAATTGTAGATAAAAGCTTTGATTTTGCGGTTAGAATTGTAAAGTTGTATCGATATCTTTGTGACGAAAAGAAAGAGTTTGTTTTATCGAAACAACTTTTAAGAAGCGGAACAAGCATCGGCGCGAATGTTTCTGAAGCACAACGCGGACAGTCTAAAAAAGATTTTTACGCTAAATATGCAATAGCCTTAAAAGAAGCAAGCGAAACAGAATATTGGATACGACTGCTTAATGCAACCGATTATCTGAGCGAAAAAGAATTTTTAAGCTTATACTCCGACATCAATGAAATAATATCAATTTTAGTTACCATCTGCAACACCCAAAATAAAGATTAAAAATATTTTTTCGCTTCAGCGAAAAAATTACCTTCCATCTGCCCTCTTACCTTAAAAGAAGCAAGCGAAACAGAATGTTGGATACGATTGCTTAATGAAACTGATTATTTGAGCGAAAAAGAATTTTTAAGCTTATACTCCGACATCAACGAGATAATATCGATCTTAGTCACTATCTGCAACACCAAAAAACAAGACTAATAAAAACATTTTTCGCTTCAGCGAAAAATTACCTTACCTCTGCCCTCTTACCTTAAAAGAAGCAAGCGAAACAGAATATTGGATACGACTGCTTAATGTAACCGATTATCTGAGTGAAAAAGAATTTTCAAGCTTATACTCCGACATCAATGAAATAATATCAATTTTAGTTACCATCTGCAACACCCAAAATAAAGATTAAAAATATTTTTTCGCTTCAGCGAAAAAATTACCTTACCTCTGCCCTCTGCCCTCTTCCCTCTGCCCTAAAAAGAAAGGAGCGTCCGCATGCCACAATTCAATATGACTCTTCCGTCCGCGGTTGCTCTTGCGATCTCCCGGCTCGAATCCTGCGGATTCGAGGCCTATGTCGTCGGTGGGGCGGTGCGCGATGCTATGCTTTCCCGCGCGCTTCACGATTACGATATCACTACCTCGGCGGCGCCCGATGAAATAAAGACCGTATTTGCCGACTTCCACACGATTCTGACGGGCGAGAAGCACGGCACGGTGACCGTTGTGGTTGATGGAACTCCCCTCGAGATCACCACCTACCGCGTTGACGGCGACTACACCGACGGGCGGCGGCCCGATTCGGTGGAATTTACGAAAAATATTACCGAAGACCTCGCGCGGCGCGATTTTACCGTCAACGCGATGGCGTATTCACCCACACGGGGACTTTGCGATCCCTTTGGCGGCGCAGATGACCTTAAGCTCGGCGTCATCCGAGCCGTCGGTGATCCCGTCCGCAGATTTACCGAGGATTCCCTCCGAATCCTTCGCGGATTCCGCTTTGCCGCGCGGCTTGGCTTTGAAATTGAAGAAAAAACTCTCGCGGCGGCGAAAAGCGAGCGGAAAAGGCTCTCCGCCGTCAGCGCGGAACGCATCGGAAGCGAGGTGCTCGGTCTGCTTTCTGCGGAAAGACCGTCGCATTCGCTCGCTCTGATGCATTCGACTAACGTACTGAACGAAATTATGCCCTCTGCGTATTTCGAAACGCTTGCGGAAAACGCTTTCCGCGCGGTGGATTTCATTCCCGAAAATTTCCCCGCGGGGCTTTATCTGAAAAAAGAAAGAGACGAGGCTGCGGCGCTCGGATTCATCTCGGCGCGTGCGCATCTTGCGGCACTCCGTCTCGGAATGCTTCTGCGCGACAGCGACAAAGCACTCGCAACCGAAATCCCGAAGAAGCTGAAAATGAGCACGGAGCTTTCGGCGATCGCAACGGCTTGCGCTTCGGGTGTCCTTCCCAAGCGCGGAGATCCCGCAACGGTTCGCACCTACGCTTCGGGCATTACGGGAAAGATCACCCCGAAATTCGCCTATTTCATCCTGCTTTCTGCGGGGGCGAGAGGCGAGGTACTGTTTTCGGGAGAGAGCGCGATGGCGGCGGCTCGCAATCTTTACGAATCCGCCGAAAAGGGTGAGCCGATGAGTGTATCAGACCTCGCCGTCAGCGGCCGCGATCTGCTTGATTGCGGTGTTGCGCCGGGAGCGAGGATCGGTGAGGTTCTCTCCGAGCTGCTTGCGGCGGTGCTTGCAAATCCCAATTTCAACACGCGCGAAAATCTTCTTCCGCTCGTGCGCGATATGATGAGGTAAAAATGAAGCTTATCAAGGATAGATTTGAATATTCGGGCGGCACTCTTGCTTACCGTATCTACGAGCCCGAGGGCGGAATTGACGAAATACGTGCCGTCGTGCAGGTTTCGCACGGAATGTGCGAGTACGTCGGCAGATACGAGGAATACGCCGAGCATCTTTGCTCGCAGGGCATCGTCCTCGCGGGCAACGATCACCCCGGTCACGGCGAAAGTGCCGCGACGGACGCCGATTTCGGCTATTTTGCAAAGGAAAACGGCGTTGATCTCGCTCTTGAGGGACTGAAAACCATGTCAAAGCTTCTTCTCGAGCGCTATGCGGGCAAGCCCCTTATTCTCCTCGGCCACTCGATGGGCTCCTTCCTTTGCCGCATCTATCTTACGAAATACGCCGAAAATCTCGCGGGCGCGATCGTTATGGGAACGGGCGGTCCCGGTGCGCCGACGGGCGCGGGCATTGCGCTTGCAAGCCTTATCGCCCTCTTCCGCGGCGACCGACACAGAAGCAAGCTTCTCCGTTCGATCCAGCAGGCGGGCTACCTCAAGCGTTGCGGCAAGGGTGCAGACCGCACCGATTGGCTGACGCGCGACCGTGGCGTTGTGGAAAAATATAATAACGACAAATACTGCAATTACATATTCACCGTTTCGGGCTACCGCGATCTCTTCCGTATGCTTGAGGCGGTCAGCTTCGAGGATTGGGCAACGAAGGTCCCGACCGATCTGCCGATACTGCTTATCAGCGGAGAGGACGACCCCGTCGGCTCTTACGGCCGTGGCGTTTGCGCCGTGGCAGGTGCGCTTGCGCACGCCGGTGCTCAAAAGCTTAAAACCGTACTTATCCCGGGCGCGCGACACGAGGTTCTTAACGAAACCAACCGCGCGGACACCTACGCCCTGATCGACGGGTGGATCGGTGAGGTTCTCGACGAGCTACCCTTTGAGGAAACCGAAACCTTCTCCGAGGGCGAGATATGAGTGCCTTTTACGAGATCAAGCGCACCTTTGACGGACGCTTTTACTACGAATTTCGTTCGACCGAAACGCGGCTTCTGCTTCGCGGCGGCGAGCGAAGCACGGCGCATCTCTGCCGCGCATCGATCGCCTCGCTGCGCATTATATGCGACAGCCCGCTCGAAGACACCGTCGGCTGTCTCGGCACACCCACCGAGCCACTCGGTTACCCTAAATTCAAAGCCGAGCGCCGCGGGCGCGGTGTTTACACCGTCTCGCTCTACGCAAAGAACGGCAAATGCGTCGGCAAAAGCCCCGATCTTGCAACCCCCGCCGCCGCGCTTGACGTTTTCAAATCGATACAAAAATACGCGCGCTACGCACAGGTGCGCGATCAATAAAATCTTAAGGAGTACAAAATGCAGAATCCCGAACATTCCCCTACCGTAAAACGCAAGAGGTTTTTAATTAACTTTGCCTTTTTCGCTCTTATTTTCGCGATGAGCATCGTACTCGTCAGATACGCGCTCCCCGCGCTCTTCCCCTTCGTCGTCGCCTATATCGTGACGGTCCTGCTTCTGCCCCTCGTAAGGCTGCTCAACAGTAAGCTGAAGATCAACAAAAGAATACTCTCCGTCATCCTCGTAATACTTTTTTACGGCACGATCGGCGTGATCGTGATATGGCTGCTTGTCGAGATCGCCGCCTTTGCGTCCGAAAGGATAAAGGATCTTCCCGCCTTCTTCCAATCTCAGGTGCGCCCCTTCCTCGTCAACCTCTTTGACGAGATCCAGGAAATGATCTATAACCTCGACCCCGAAATGGCAATCGACTTCGATGCTACCGCAAACTCGCTCCTTTCCTCGCTCGGAAGCACGGTTATGAGCGTCTCGGGCTCCGTCGTCGGTAAGCTGACCGACTTTGCGGTCTCCGTGCCCTCCTTCCTGCTCAATATCGTCATAATGATCGTCGCGACGATCTTCCTTCTCGTTGACTACGATTCGATCGGCGCCTTTATCACAAGACAGCTTTCGGACAAGAGCAACAAGCTCTTACATAACATCAAGGCGCATCTCGGCCGCGTTCTCAAAAAATATCTCGTCTCCTACTCGCTGATAATGCTTATCACCTTCGCGGAGATATTCCTGGGACTTACGATAATCGGCTTCAAGCACGCGGCGCTTATCTCCGTGCTGATCTCGGTTTTCGATATTCTTCCCATCGTCGGCTCGGGACTCGTTATCGTTCCGTGGGCAATTATATGCTTCATCACAGGCAGCGTCGGCGCGGGAATCGGTCTTTTCATTCTCTGGGCGATCCTCTGCGTAGTAAGACAGATCATCGAGCCGAAGATCGTCGGCGACAGCGTCGGAATGCACCCCTTCCTCACTCTTTTTGCGATGCTCGCGGGTAACTTCATCTACGGCGGTGTCGGAATTCTGCTGCTCCCCGTAATGATCGCGCTCTTCCAGAGCCTGAACGCTTCGGGCGTCATCACCGTTTATAAGTCCGTCGAGCCCGAGCCCGAGGAAAGCGACCCGCTCAGCGAGGCTATCACCAAGGGCGTAGACGCCGCGGGCGTATGGATCAGCAAGCCCTTCAAGAAAAAGCCCAAGGCGAAGAAGCGTTCTACGGGAAAGAAGAAGGATTAGTCGTTAGTTACTAGTTACTAGTTGCCGGTAGATGGAAGATTTTCTCGCTTTGCTCGAAAATCGGATATTTTATTACGAATATAAACCTTTCTCGGCTATTGTGAAGCTCGATTCACAATAGCCGAGAATCTTTTAATTTGCAAGCTTCGTTCTTTCACTACGCGAAGTATCATCAACACAGCACAAAATTATCAGTATAAAATTTTCGCAAAGCGAAAATTTACCTTCAACCAGCAACTAACAACCAGTAACTATCAACTAACAACTTTTCCTCCCTCCGATAGTATCAAAATAGCAACTTTTGTCTATCAAATAGCATCTTTTGACTTGTATTTTAACACTTTTTGTCTTATACTTAATTTGTATTATTATATTATAATAAAAATTTATTTTTAACTCAAAAGGAGAACAAAAAATGAAGCTTCCTGTTGCTATTCAGGTTTATTCCGTAAGAGATGACGCTGCTGCCGACCTTCGCGGCACGCTTGAAAAGATTAAGGAGATGGGCTACGACGGCGTTGAGTTCGCAGGTCTTTACGGCAACTCCCCCGAGGACATCCGCGCTATGTGCGATGAGATCGGTCTCGTTCCGATTTCGGCTCACGTTCCCTTCGTTGACATGCTCAAGAACCCCTACGGCCTTCTTGCAGACTACGCAAAGATCGGCTGCAAGTACGTTGCAGTTCCCTACCTCAACCCCGAGCACAGACCCGACAACGCAAACTTCGACTACGTCGTTGATTTCATCGAGGTTCTCGGCAAGGCTGCAAAGGCTCTCGGCATTCAGCTTCTTTACCACAACCACGATTTCGAATTTATGACCATCGACGGCAAGTACGCCCTCGATATCCTCTACGAGAGAGTTCCCGCAGACCTTCTTAAGACCGAGCTTGACACCTGCTGGGTCAACGTCGGCGGCGAGAACCCCTCCGAGTACATCAAGAAGTACGCAGGCAGATGCCCCGTCGTTCACCTCAAGGACTTCTTCGGCGAGAAGAGCGAGGATATGTACGAGCTCATCGGTATCGACAAGAAGGCTCCCGCGCGTCCCTCCGGCTTTGAGTTCCGCCCCGTTGGAAGCGGTATTCAGAACTTCCCCGCTATCGTTGAGTCCGCAATCGCTTCGGGCGCAGAATGGGTAGTCGTTGAGCAGGATAAGCCCTCGATGGGTCTTACCCCCATGGAGTGCGCTAAGAAGAGCATCGAATACGTTAAGTCTATCCTCTGATGAAGCTTCTCAAATTTTTGACACTTACCGCTGCGGCGCTTCTTCTCCTCTCGTCCTGCTCGGGCGAGGGCGCCGAGAACCCCGCAGAAACCACTGCAGAAACCGAGCAGGTCGCTGAAATTTATACAGTCGCCTCGCCCGGTGCGTGCGATTATGCCTTTATCCGCGCCGACGTCATCGGAAACGATGCGCTGAAAAAAACGATCGATCTGCGCCGCAGTATCGAGGAAAAATTCGGCGTGACTATCAAAATAGAAAGCGACTGGTCGCGCGATAACAAGGAAAACAACACCGTTGAATCTGCCTCCGACGTCCGTGAGGTTCTTATCGGCAACACCAACCGCGCCGAGACACGCGCGCTTGCCGAGGAATATAAGGATCTTGGCTACGGCTACGTCATCAAAGCCGTAAACGGAAAGATCGTCATCTGGGGCACCGAGGAAGCGGCTCTCGTTTCCGCGCTGAACTATTTCAGCGACACCTACCTTGGTGACGACACACTCGAATTTCCCGAAGGCTTTACCTATACGTGGAGTCTGACGGGCGATGGCATGCCGCTCACCGTTATCGCAAACGAATACTCCATCATCTGCGGACAAAAGGCGGCGGACAGAGTATGGAACGCATCCAATCTGCTTGCCAAAAGGCTCGAGGAGCTTTCGGGCACGAAGCCGAAGGTCGTGGCAGATGAAAAAGATCCCGACAAATCGGACAAAGAGATCCTTATCGGCTCGACGGACCGCGCCGAATCCGCTATCGACGGCATCGGCTATATGGATTACGTGATCCGAATCAAGGGCGGCAAGATCGTCCTCTTCGGCGGAAGCCCTCTGGCAACGCAGTCGGCGGCTGAAAAGTTCATATCCATGATCAAGGACGGAACGATCTCCACCCTCGACCGCGATTTTGAGTACAAGAGCAACTACCACGAGCTGATCGCGGATTCGCTCGCCTTCAACATCGAATCCTTCGTTCCCGTGTGGGCGGATAAATTCACCCCTGCCGCGTGGATGCTTGATTACGAGGAAAAGCTGTACGCCCTGACCGCACCGAACGGCAGAATGACAGCCGATTCGCACCGCGGAGACGTTCAGAACTATCCCGAAAACTCGATCCCCGGCATCCTCAGTGCAATTATGATGGGTGCGGACGTCATTGAGATCGACATTCGCCTTACAAAAGACAACATAATGGTGCTTATGCACGATGCCTCGCTCAAGCGCACCACCGACTGGAGCTCGAAGGCGGGCAAAAACGGTCTTCCCTCATCGGATCAGATCGATGATTGGACTTACGAGCAGCTGCGCGAGCTTCGCCTGCTCTACGGCGGCAAAGCATCCGACTGTATCATTCCCACAATGTATGAGGCGGCGCTCCTCTTCGCCGGTCGCGCGCAGATCCACTTTGACTGCAAGGTCGCAGATCAGCTCAACCAAAACTCGGATATCTTCCTTCTCGCCGAGGCAACGGGCTCAAAGGAATCCTTCATCTATTATTACGGAATCTCCGTGATGCAGCAGTGGAAGTCGCTCAACAAGGATGATAAGGAGTTTTCCGATTTCGTCATAAAGATGAACAAATATCTCGCAATGTCGGGCCACGGTCTCCGCAAGCGTAACTTCGAGATGATCGAAAAGCACGGCGACCATATCGAAGGCTGGCAAAAGGCTTGGAATGAAGGCTACAAGATGACCTTCACCAACAAGATCTACGATTTCTGCAAATACGTATCGGCTAATCAAGCGCCCATTCCGCTTCCATGATAAGCCGATGTAAAATTTCCGTCGGCGGGAGACTTTTGTTGGCGGGGCTGATGGCATTAACGCTCCTCGCCCTCACCGTCTCCTGCACGACAGATCCGATCGAAGACGAACCGCTGACGTCACAGGAAGTGACGGAAGCACCCGCGATCACCGAGGAGGATCTGAGCACCTACGCTCCCCTTCCGCTTATCGCGAGCAGATACACCTTGATCTGCGGCAGTAAAGCTCCCGAAAAGGTGCGCCTCGCCGCAGAGGAGCTTGCGGGCAAGATAGCAGAAGCCGAAAAGGCATCCCCCGCCGTCTCCACCGACCTTGAAACGGAAGCCTCGCGGCTTGAACTGCTGATCGGCGAGACCGATCGCGCCGAGTCGATCGAAGCGGCAGAGTCGCTCGGTTGTCTCGATTACACTATCCGTATAAAGAACGGCAAGATCGCCGTCCTCGGCGGAGGTCCGCTTGCAACCGTTCAGGCTGTCCGCGTCTTCACGGAAATGCTCTTCGACGGCAGGATCGAGAATCTCGGCTCGGATTTCGTTTACGAATACGACTACGACCGATTTTTCGTTGATTCGCTCGCGTTTCATACCGACACCTTCGTCCCCAAGTGGGCAAACCGCTTCACGCCTTCCGCTTGGATGCTTGACTACGACGAAAAGGTTTACGCACTGACCTGCCCGAGCGGAAGAATAACCTCGTCCTCGCATCGCGGCGACGTCGTTAATTATCCCGAAAACTCGCTCGAGGCGATCCTCAGCGCCATAATGCTCGGCGCGGACGCGGTCGAGATCGACATCCGTCTGACCCGGGATAACGTAATGGTGCTGATGCACGACGATACCCTTCTGCGCACCACCGATTGGCAGAAGAAAAAGGGCAAAAACGGTCTTCCGAAATCACCGAGAATCGAGGATTGGACCTACGAGCAGCTTCGCGAGCTCCGTCTTCTCTACGACGGCAAGCCTACGGAGTCAATGATCCCAACGCTTTACGAGGCGGCAATCCTCTTTAGCGGCCGCGCGCAGATCCATTTCGACTGCAAGGTATCGGATAAGATCGACCGCGACACGGACGTCTACCCGCTCGCAGAGGCAACGGGCTCAAAATCCTCATTCTTCTACAGCTTCGGCTACGATATGATGCGCAAATGGCAGCGCTATGACAGCGAGGACGCCGAGTTCAGGGACTTCATCAAAAAGATTACCGTCTACCTCGCGCAAAGTGGGCATTCGCTACGCAAGTCAAAATTCGACCGGCTTGCAAAATACGGGGACGAGCCGGCAGGCTGGAAGGCCACCTATAACGACGGCTATAAAACCGTCTACACCGATAATATCGAACTGTTTTGCCGCTACTCCGCGACAAAACAGGAACCGATACCTCTACCATGATATATAACTACAACAAAAAGCTTGTCGGTACGGCGCAGGCACTCAGAAAAAGAATGACACCCGAGGAAAAACATCTTTGGTATGATTTTCTGAAAAGATTGCCCATCACGGTCAACAGACAAAAGAACATCGGAGATTACATCGTCGATTTTTATATCGCAAGTGCAAGAATAGTTATCGAGCTTGACGGAAGTTATCATAACCTCCCGTCAAACAAGGCTGCAGATGCCGAAAGGGATGCTGAACTTGAAAAACTGTATATAAAAGTTTTGAGATACAGAAATATTGATCTCAATAAAAACTTTAATGCGGTATGCAATGATATTCTTAAGCATCTCGGCTTGACAATAAATGATCTAAAACCCAAAAAATAGTTTTGTACGCTTGTCCTTTGTGCAATACAGACTTCGTCCTCCTCATCCGTCAGCCTTCGGCTGCCACCTTCCCCGCTGGGGAAGGCTTATATAGCAACTGCGAACATCTGCTATAGTGATATAGATGTACAGAAAGGCAAAAATACGAGTAACCGTATCATTTGACCTATAACTCCAGCAGTCCGCCGAGGGACACCGCTTACGATGTTACATTAAAAGTCTGATGTGTTGCACATTTTGAATGTCCGCTTTCTATAGCTAAGCCTCCAAACGATACTTAGAAATATGAAGCGAGACTCTAAATAAGCCTTCCCCAGCGGGGAAGGGGGACCGGCGTACGCCGGTGGATGAGGAGGACATTATATCGACCACTAAAAAACAGAAAAGCTGATTTCACCTGATAGGCATAAGATTCACTTCCGACAGAAAAGTCAGGTTATCAATCCAAAGGAGGCACAAAATGAGAGCAAACAGAAGAATAAAACGAGAACTTGATAATTACCGTTTGAAATATGATTTGTACGAAAAAGCTTTGTGCACTCAAAAGGAAAGCCAAGAGTACGAAGACCTTTTGAAGCAAGGTAAAAGATTGCCGGAAGATGTGCGCACCAATAACGATTGGAGTAATGTAAACAATTCCGAGTTTTTCAGACTTGTGCGTCCGGATATAACCCAAGAGGACATTATGGAATACTTGATGTACAAAAAGCTCGATATGCTTAAAACCATCAAGAATTGTATAGTGTTTTTCACGGTTCTGATGATTATCGGAATAATTCTTTTCGTTCTTGCATTAAATTAAATCTAAAAACCAAAATTAAAACAAATAAAACCAAATACATTATTTTGGAGGAAAAAAACAATGGCAGACAAATCTATGGCAGGACTTAACACCTTTGAGGCTCAGGTTGAGACCAAGGTTGACACCGCGAAGAAGCTCCGCATCGGTATCATCGGATGCGGATGGATCGCAGACTCTCACATGAACGCTTACAAGAACCAGCCCGACGTTGAGATCGTTGCAGGCGCAGATCTCGTTCCCGGCAAGGCTGCAAAGTTCTTCGCAAAGCACGGCGTTGAGGGCGTTAAGACCGAATACGCTTCCCACAAGGAAATGCTCGACGATGAGAGCCTCGCTCTCGACGCAGTTTCTATCTGCACCTACAACCGTCAGCACGCAGAGCCCGCTATCTACGCTCTTAAGAAGGGCGTAAACGTACTCCTTGAGAAGCCCTTCACCGTAACCCTCGACGAGGCAATCGAGGTTATGAAGGCTGAAAAGGAGAGCGGCAAGGTTCTCTCCATCGGCTTCCAGCCCAGACTTGACGCTAATATGCAGATGATCAAGAAGATCTGCCAGTCGGGCGAGCTCGGCGAGATCTACTACATCCAGACCGGTGGCGGCCGCCGTCGCGGCATTCCGACTCCCTTCGGAACCACCTTCATCGAGGACAAGACCGCAGGTCTCGGCGCACTCGGTGATATCGGATGCTACTCCCTCGACATGGTTCTCAACGCGATCGGCTATCCCAAGCCCCTTACCGTTTCGGGCTACAAGTCCAATTTCTTCGGCAAGTGCCCCACTTACTCCGGCTACCGCGCTGACAAGAGAGCTGAATACGCAGAGCTCTTCGGCGTTGACGATTTCGCAGCTGCATTCGTTCGTCTCGAGGGCGGTATCGTTCTCGACTTCCGTATTGCTTGGGCAATGAACATGGACACCCCCGGTGACACCATCATTCTCGGTACCAAGGGCGGTCTCCGCATTCCTTCCACCGAGTGCTGGAACGGCTCGGTTGGCGGCCCCATGAAGATCTATCACGAGGTCTGCGGTCAGCAGGTTGAGACCGAGATCCCGATCATCAAGATGAAGGAAGGCCTCTTCGATCTCAAGATCCGTACCTTCCTCGATGCAGTTAAGAACGGCACTCCCGCTCCCGTTCCCTCTTCCCAGATCCTCTACAACCAGGCGATCATCGACGGTATCGCGAAGTCCGCAGAGTGCGGCCGCGAGGTTGAGATCGTTATTCCCGAGATCTAATGCCGAATCTTACTCTTGATTTCCGCCCCGAAACCCTCGGGGCGGGAACTCCCGTTAATATCTATCTTCCCGATGCCATAGTCGACGATATGCCCGTGCTCTACCTGCTTCACGGTATGCACGGCGATCATACCTCGTGGATAAACGGCTCCGCGATCGGAAGATACGCGCGTGCGCGCGGAATGGCGGTCGTTATGCCCGCCGTCGGCAACAGCTTTTATGCAAATCAGAAGCACGGCTGCCGCTACTTCGATTACGTGGCACACGAGCTTCCCGAATATATCGGCAAGCTCCTTCCTTTTATCACCAAAAAGCGCGAGAAGACCTTCATCGCGGGCCTCTCGATGGGCGGCTACGGCGCGATCAAAATCGCCCTGCGCAACCCCGACCGTTTCTCGGCTGCGGCAGGTCTCTCGGGATGCCTCAATCTGAAATTTAACGGCAAATCCGAAGACGAAGGCTGGAAGAACCTCTGCGTCTGCAACTGGGGCGAGGACTATGCGACCTCTTTCCCCGGCTCGGAGGAGGACCTTCTCCACCTCATTGACACCTTCCCCGCAGACAAGGAAAAGCCGAGGCTCTATATCGCCTGCGGCACAGAGGATTTCCTTTATAAGCAGAATATCTCCTTCAAAAATCACCTTGAAGGCAAGGGCTTCGACTATACCTACGAGGAAGGCCCCGGCGCGCATACCTGGGATTTCTGGGATAGATGGATCGTGCCGGCAATAGGATTTTTGTTTGCGGATAGCAAGAAGTAAGGTAGATTTCCATTTTTATTAAAGCATCCTTTTATGAAAGGAAAAATAAAATGTCAGACAAGTCAATGGCAGGTCTTAATACCTTTACTGCGGTAGAGGAAAAGACCGTTGATACATCAAAAAAGGTCCGCATCGGCTTTATCGGCACGGGCGGAATCGCAAATTCGCATATGAAGGCATATCTCGGCAGACCCGATGTCGAGATCGTTGCCGGATGCGACATCGTCCCCGGCAAGGCGGCGAAGTTCTTTGCAGCTTATGAGCTCGAGGGCGTAAAGACCGACTATAAGGATCACGAGGAAATGCTCGCGGACGAGAGCCTCCGGCTCGATGCCGTTTCGATCTGTACCTATAACCGTCAGCACGCAAACTGCACCATCGCGGCTCTGCGCGCGGGACTTCACGTTCTCCTTGAAAAGCCCTTCACCGTAACCCTCGACGAGGCAATCGAGGTCATGAAGGTCGAAAAGGAGACCGGCAAGATCCTCTCGATCGGCTTCCAGCCGAGATTCGACCCCAATATGCAGATGATCAAGAAGATCTGCGAGTCGGGCGAGCTCGGTAAGATCTATTATATCCAGACCGGAGGCGGACGCCGCCGCGGCATCCCCGCAAAGGGCGGCAAGGATACCTTTATCCGCGACGACACAGCCGGAATCGGCGCGCTCGGCGACATCGGTTGCTACTCGATCGATATGATCATGAACGCGATCGGCCACCCCAAGCCCCTCACGGCAACGGGTATGATCTCGAACCGCTTCGGTAAAGATCCGAATTACAGCGGTTATTCCCCCGAAACTGCAAAGGAATATTCCGAAAAATTCGGCGTTGACGATTTCGCGGGCGGATTTATCCGTCTCGAGGGCGATATCATCCTCGACTTCCGTATTTCTTGGGCAATGAACCTTGACACCCCCGGCGACACCATCATCCTCGGCACCGAGGGCGGCCTCCGCATCCCCTCGACCGAATGCTGGAACGGCACCGTCGGCGGCGAGATGACGATCTATAAAGAGGTCGAAGGCCTCCAGACCGAGCTGAAGGTCCCGATAATCAATGCAAAGACCGACCGCATCGCGCAAAAGATCGGCTCCTTCGTCGAGGCAGTAAAGAACGGCGGCACAGCACCCGTTCCGACAAGCCAGATCATCTATAATCAGGCGATCATCGACGGACTCGCAAGATCCGCGGAGCTTGGACGAGAGGTTGAAATCAAAATCCCCGAAATTTAATAAATCGAAATCCCCGGCTTTATCGAGTCGGGGATTTTGAAGTGCAGAGGGCAAAATGCAGAGTGCAGAGGGCAAAATGCAAAGTGCAGAGTGTAGAGTGCAGAGTGCAGAGTGCAGAGTTATGGAGAATTTCCTCACCTACGGCTCGGAAATTTTCATTTTAATTAAAAAGATGGCAGCGGAAAGTTTTGATCGAACTTTTTCAGAAAGGTATGCTTGCCTGCGGCAAGCTGCGACTCTGTCTTGTCGGCTTACGCCTCCATTTTCCTTCGGAAAACCGCCAGAGCCGCGCGGTTTCTTAAGGCGGAGCCTTAAGCCGACCTCCGCAGAGG